>JBDLQQ010000346.1:0-4114 GCA_039800465.1 Verrucomicrobiota bacterium | reverse complement strand
GAGTGGATCCGATGGGCGCTGTCGGTGAACCGGGCCACCCCGTCGTTGAACCGGGTCCAGAGTCCGCGGTCGGGCAGGTCCTGGCTCTCGGCCTGCAGCAGCGTCCCCTGGCGGCGGATCTCGTCGAGGCGTTCGAGCAGCTGCTGGCGCTCTGGTGCGGTCAGGTCCTGCCGGGTGCCCTTGATCAGGAGCTGCACCATCGCGTTCTCACCCTGCTGGATGTCATGCACCAGGCGCGAGATCACCAGCTGGTCGCGGGTGATCTCAGTGACGCTGCGCCGGATGCGGCTGCTGTGTCCGACCGCGACGACGGCCGTGGCGCCGAGGAGGAGGATGACGAGGAGGAAGCCCGCGCTGAGGGCCAGCCGGATGGCCCGCTCCGGGAACCGTTGCAGACCGGGATCGGAGGTCATGGGCCGGCTCAGTCGATCAGTCCCTTGCGGAGGGCGAAGCGTACCAGCTCAGCGATCGAATGGAGGTTCAGCTTCTCCATGATCCGCCCCCGGTGGGCCTCGACCGTATAGACGCTCAGGTTGAGGGCGGTCGCGATCTCCTTGTTGGTCCGGCTCTCGGCGATCATCTGGAGGACCTCGCGTTCCCGGGGCGACAGGAGATCCACGGGATCGGTGACATGCCGGCGATAGTCCTCCAGGACCGCGTCGCTGACCCCGGGGCTGAGCCAGCCCTTGCCCAAGGCGACCGCGCGGACCGCGGCGAGGAGGTCCTGCTCGCTGCTGTCCTTCAGCAGGTAGCCCTTCGCCCCGGCCCGGAGGGTCTCCCGGACATAGACGGCGTCCTTCTGCATCGACAGGGCGAGGACCCGGGTGTTCGGGTGGTTCTGGGTGATCTGGCGCGTGGCCTCGATGCCGTTGAGCTCGGGCATGGCGATGTCCATCACCACCAGGTCCGGTCGGGTCTTCTCTGCGAGGGTCACCGCTTCGCGACCGTTCGACGCCTCGCCCACGACCTCGAGATCCTTCTGGGCGGCGAGGATCATCCGGAAGCCGTTCCGGACGACGGCATGGTCGTCGGCAAGGAGGATTCGGGTGGCGTGGAGGGGCATTGGGATTAGTGAGGGGGCGTCGCCGCTTGGCGACGGCGGATCACTGGGCGGGGTACAGATTCGGCCGCGGCCCGGCCGATCGCCAGCGGGAATCTTGCGATCCAAAGGCGAGGCGTGTCGCCGTCCCATGGCTGGAAAAGAGAAGGGAGGCCCGGAGGCCTCCCTTGCTGTGGATCGGGATCGAGGAGGATCGGCGATCAGTACTCGCGATCCTTGAGCAGGCCGGGGCGGGGGACGGGATACTTGCCACCCTCGCTGATCAGCGGCGGTCCTGACTTCATGTCGAAGCTGTTGACGCCCGGGGCGAACTCCTGCGGGTTCTTGATGTAGTCGTCGTACGTGATGACCTGGCCGGTGTGGGCGGCGAACCGGCCCATCGCGGTCACGAGGCTCGCCTTCGCGCCGCGCTCGGCCTCGTTGTAGGGCAGGTCCTTCTTGATCGCGTCGATCAGGTCCTCCCACTCGAGCAGGTACGGATCCTGGTCCGGACCCTCCTTGCCGGTGCGCCAGACGATCTCCGAGTTGGTCATCTTCTGGGCCTTGTAGATGCGGGCCTTCGACGGCCAGTGACCCTCGGAGGAGATGACGGCGAGGCCGTTCTGTCCGTGGGCGTAGCTGGCGAACTCGTCATGGCAGCCGGCCATGGTGCGGCCGAAGTGGAAGTACTTGGTGCCGTCGCGGAACGTGTACTCGACCGAGTAGTTGTCGAAGTTCTGGTCGACGTTCTCACCGCGGTAGTTGCGGCCGCCGCTCGCCTGGGCCTGGATCGGCCAGTCGTTCTTCATCCAGCAGCACTCGTCGATGTTGTGGATGTAGAAGTCGCTGAAGCAGCCGCCCGAGGCCCACAGGAAGCTGTGGAACCGGCGGATCTGCCACAGGAGCTCGCTCTCCTCGCTGTCAGGCATCGGCTGCGAGAAGGCGGAGCCGACGGGACCGTGCATGCGGTAGGAGCGCATGGTGATGATCTGGCCGATGGCGCCGTCCTGGATCTTCTTGTGCAGCTCCTGACGGGAACGGCAGTGGCGGCACATGAGGCCGACGCCGACCTTGATGTTCGCCTTCGTGGCGAGGTCGGACAATTCGATCATCCGCTTGGCGGTCGGAGCGTCGACGGCCACCGGTTTCTCCATGAAGACGTTGATTCCCTTGTCGATGGCCTGCTGGAAGAAGGGCCAGCGGAAGGCGGGCGGTGTCGCGAAGATCACGATGTCTCCCTTGTTCAGGACCGACATCGCCTTCTGGGCGCCGTCAAAGCCGATGAACCGACGATCCTCCGGGACGTCGACCTTGTCGCCGAACTGGTTCTTGAGGCCCTCGTAGGAGGTCTTGAGCTTGTCGGGGAACACGTCGGCCATGGCGACGAGCTTGACCGGACCGTTGCGGGCGCTGAGGGCGTTGCCGGCGGCGCCGGTACCCCGGCCACCGGAGCCGATCAGGGCGATCCGGATGGTGTCGCCCGAGGCGGCATGGACGTGGGGGAGGACCACCCCGGAGAGGGCTCCGGCGGCGGCGATGGTCCCGGTGCTCTTCAGGAAGCCACGACGGGACGTCGAGATGGGAGAGGATTCAGTGGACATGGTGAGAGGGTCGCGCTGCGTGTTGTCATGTGTCAACTGCTCACTCGGGAACCGCATGGATCTCCGGTGGTCGAGGCCTCGAGCCGGGGATGGCCGGGCCCGCTTGGGAGAGGGGTTGGTCTGGGTCGAGGACCTCCCCAAGGAGGATCCTCCCGGATGCCCCTACGCCCCCAGGTAGGCGTCGCGGATCTTGTCGTTGTTGCGGAGGGCTTCTGCCCGATCCGAGAGGATGATCCGCCCCGTCTCGAGCACGTAGCCGTCGTGGGAGATCTCGAGGGCCCGGTGGGCGTTCTGTTCCACGAGCAGGATGGTGAGCTTCCGCACGCGGTTGAGCTCCACGATCTTCTCGAAGATCGTCTGCACCAGCAGGGGGGCGATGCCCAGCGAGGGCTCGTCGAGGAGGAGACATCGGGGTTGGCCCATGAGGGCGCGTCCGATGGCCAGCATCTGCTGCTCGCCGCCGCTCAGGGTCCCGGCGAGCTGGGATTCCCGTTCCTGGAGGCGCGGGAAGAGACCGAAGACGAACTCCTCCTCGCGGGCGATCACCCCGCGGTCGCGCTGCAGGTAGGCACCCATCCGGAGGTTCTCCCGCACGGTCAGGTTGGCGAAGACCATCCGGCCCTCCGGACAGTGGGCCAGTCCACGGGCGAGGAGCTTGTGGGGGGGAATCCCGGTGATGTCCTGTCCCTCGTACAGGATCTGACCCCGACGCGGCCGGATCATCCCCGAGATGGCGCGGAGGGTCGTGGTCTTGCCCGCTCCGTTGCCCCCGATGAGGGTGGCGATCGAGCCCTCGGTCACCGTCAGGGAGACCTCCCTCAGCGCGGCGATCGCGCCGTAGTGCACATCGATGTTCCGGACCTCGAGCATGATTGGGGTTTCCTACGCCGCCGCGCGCTCCTCGCCCAGGTAGGCGGCGATGACGGCTGGGTTCGACCGGATCTCCTCCGGCGTGCCCTCGGCGATCTTGCGTCCGTACTCGAGCACATGGATCCGCTGGCAGATCCCCATCACGACCTTCATGTCGTGCTCCACCAGCAGGATCGACAGCTGGAACTTCTCCCGGATGAACCGGATCAGGCGCATCAGTTCGACCTTCTCGGACGGGTTCATCCCGGCCGCGGGCTCGTCGAGCAGGAGCAGCCGGGGCCGGGTCGCGAGCGCCCGGACGATCTCGAGCCGACGCTGATCCCCGTAGGAGAGGCTCTTGGAGGGGGAATCCTGGAACCGTTCCAGGTTGAAGATGGCCAGCAGTTCGCGGGTCTGGTCACGGATCCGTTGCTCCTCGTCCCGGAACTTCGGCCCCCGGGTCAGCGAATGAATCGCGTCGTGTTCAAGATGGAGATGGAACGCGACGCGGACGTTGTCGAACACCGAGAGGCTGGGGAAGAGGCGGATGTTCTGGAACGTCCTGGCGATGCCCATCTCGGTGAGTCGGTACGGCTTGAGTCCCGCGGTCGGTGCACCGCCGAAA
>JBDLQQ010000345.1:0-3560 GCA_039800465.1 Verrucomicrobiota bacterium | reverse complement strand
CGACATGGATCCGCTCGAGGGATTCGCGGTGGCGAACTGGGAATCGGGCTTCGGCGACTTCGAGTTCCATCCGGATCTCTCGACACTGCGCATCCTGCCATGGCAACCCGGAGCGGCCCTGGTGATCTGCGACTTCAACCGTCCGGACGGCAGCCTCGTCGCCGAAGCTCCACGGTCGGTCCTCCGGGGGCAGCTTGCGCGGCTTGAGACGCTGGGTTGGACCTGTGCCTGCGCCTCCGAACTCGAGTTCTACCTGTTCAACCAGACCTTCGAGTCGGCCTGCGCCTCGGGCTACCGGGACCTTGTCCCCTCCAGCGACTACCGGATCGACTACCACCTGATGCAGACCACCCGGGACGAGGGGTTGATGCGGACGATCCGGAATGGGCTGGTGGGCGCCGGGATCCCGGTGGAGAGCAGCAAGGGCGAGTGGAGCCGGGGGCAGCATGAGATCAATTTCACCTATGGTGCCCCGCTCGAGATGTGCGACCGCCACGTGCTCTTCAAGCAGGGCGTGAAGGAGATGGCGGCGCAGCATGGGAAGGCTGTGACCTTCATGGCGAAGTATTCCCCGACCGAGGCCGGGAACTCCTGCCATCTCCACCTCAGCCTCTGGAAGGGCGGTCGCAATCTCTTCGCGGCTGAGCCGGGTCGCGCGGGGAAGGGGACGGCACATTCCCCGCTGTTCCGGAAGTTCCTCGGCGGGCTGCTCAAGTACTCCCCGGAACTGTGCCTCTTCTACGCGCCGACCGTGAACAGCTACAAGCGGTACCAGTCCGGCAGCTGGGCGCCGACGCGCATGGCGTGGGCGACCGACAACCGGACCACGGGATTCCGGATCGTGGGCAGTGGTAAGTCCTTCCGTCCCGAGAACCGCATGCCCGGGGCCGACGCCAACCCGTACCTTGCCTTCTCGGCGATGCTTGCCTCGGGGCTCGCAGGCGTCGAGGAGGGGCTCGACTGCGGTGAGGAGTACCGCGGAAACGCCTACATCGACCCCAAGCTCGCCCGGCTGCCCTCGTCGCTCCGCGATGCCACGGATCTCTTCGAGCGGTCCCAGCTGGCACGACGGGTCTTCGGCGAGGGTGTGGTGGACTTCTATGTGCGCCACGCGCGCCTGGAGCACCAGTCGTTCAGCGACGCGGTGACCGACTGGGAGAAGCGCCGGTACTTCGAGCAGATCTGACCTCGAACCGGCCGGAGTCCGATCCGGCTCCTCAGCGGGCCTGCGAGGCGGACTGCATCAGATAGTGCGACAGCGCCACGACCACCAGCGCATGACGGATGGTGCCGTTCGCGAGCAGCCTCGGGATCTCATCGCGGGGCACGAGGCGGACCGCGATGTCCTCGGCCTGGTCGAACTCCGTGTCGTGGCGCAGCACACAGTCCTGAACGAGCAGCGTGTGACAGGTGTTCGACTGGATGGCGGGGTTGGGGAAGATGCGGCCGATCAGCTTGGCTTCCTGCCCCTCATAGCCGGTCTCCTCGCGCAGTTCGCGGATCCCGGCCACGACTGGATCGGTCTCATGGGGATCCATCACCCCGCCGGGGATCTCGAGCTCCACCGTCTCGGAGCCATGACGGTATTGTTCGACCATCACAATGCGTCCGTCCGGGGTGACCGGGACCACGTTGACCCAGTCGGGGCAGTCGATGACGAAGAAGTCGTGCTGGCTTCCCGTGCGCGGGTTGAGCTTCAGATCGGATCGCAGCGAGAAGATCCGGTAGTGGGCCACGGACCGGGACGACAGCCGGTGCCAGGGCTTGATGGAGGGATCCGGGGGCATCGACAGTCCTCGGTACGGTGCGGAGGCGGTGGGGCTCAGGCCTGGGTCGGGGTCTGGGATTGGGCGGCCCATCCCTGCGCCATGAGGCGCAGGAGGTGGGTGATTGCCTCCTCCGGGGTCCGACCGGTGGTTTCCGAGAGTTGATGGGCCCGACGACACAGCTGGGCTGCCATGTCTGGGCATTGGGCGGCCGGGCACCCGAGGGATTCCAGGATCTGGGCGATCTCGCCGTCGGAAAGTTCCATCGGGTCCCGTGGTGCGCGGGGTCGCAGGGGTTCAGCCGAGGGAAGCGCGGCTGACGATCTTGATGGATGTCACGTTCTGACGTTCCACGGGCCGGCTGCGTTCGCCCCCGCCAGCCACGCGGGTCGGCACCTCGCCGAGTTTCCCGAGGACGTCGTCGCCCTGCACCAGCTTCCCGAATGCGGTGTACTGGCGGTCGAGGAACGAGGCGTCGCCGAGGCAGATGAAGAACTGACAGCCGGCCGAATCGGGATTCGCGGCCCGGGCCATCGAGATCACGCCGCGCTGGTGGGACTTGGCGTTGAACTCCGCCTTGATCTTGTAGCCCGGATCCCCGGTGCCCCAGCGGGCCTCCATGGAGGCGTCCTTCGTGAGCGGATCCCCGCCCTGGACCATGAAGCCGCGGACGATCCGATGGAACGCCGTGCCATCGTAGAACCCCTGACTGGCGAGCTTCTTGAAGTTCTCGACGGTCTTGGGGGCCACGTCAGGCCAGAATTCCAGGACCATGCGGCCCTGGGAGGTTTCGAGGACAGCGACGTCGTCGTTGGTTTGGGGGGTGCTCATGTGCAGAGATAGAAGGGGAGGGGCTACTTCGCAGGCTTCAGTTCAGAACGCGGGATGAGGGTGACGCTCTCGAGGAGGACCGGGGTCTTGGGGCTGCTGCCCTGGGGTCCACCCACCGGCACGGCCTGGAGCTTGTCGAGGACGTCCATGCCCTGGATCACCTTCGCGAAGGCCGTGTACTGACGGTCCAGATGCGACGCGGTGCCGAAGCAGATGAAGAACTGGCTGCCGGCGGAATCTGGGTCGCGGCTGCGGGCCATGGAGACGGTGCCCTTCACGTGGGGACGGTCGTTGAACTCGGCCTTGATCTTGTAGCCCGGGTCTCCCGTGCCCCAACGGGCCTCCATGGAGGCGTCCTTGGTGAGCGGATCCCCCAGCTGGATCATGAATCCCGGGATCAGTCGGTGGGACTTGGTTCCGTTGTAGAACTTCTCCCCGGCCAACTTCTTGAAGTTCTCCACAGTCTTGGGGGCGACGTCGGGCCAGAACTCCAGGACGATGTCGCCGTAGTCCTTGAACTTGAGGACCGCAACCTGGTCGGAGGCGGTATTCTTGGGGGCGTCGGCCGCGTTCAGGCAAAGGCCCAGAACAGCGAGCCCGAGACAGATCAGGAAGTGCAGTCGCTTCATGGCCCGCAAAGGAATCCACAGCCTCCTGCACGTGTCACGCGGAAGTTCAGTCACGATCTGCCCGCGAGCCAGCGCCGCGGGCCCTCGATACCGCGCGTTTGCACCTTGGGTTAGGAACCCGCCAAAGGGTCGACTCCTGACAGGACTTCCGGACCCTCGCATCCGTCCAGTCGAGCTGGAGCATTTGGAATGGGGTGGTCAAAAAACAACAGGCTCAATCCGCCAGTGGGTGCCATCCGCTTTTGTTCATGGTTTTTAACCTATTGTGGCTGAATGAGATGGGTTGATTTTGGAGATCCTGGCCAAGTCGCTGGCATCACCGGTGCTCTGCGGA
>JBDLQQ010000344.1:0-4196 GCA_039800465.1 Verrucomicrobiota bacterium | reverse complement strand
CCCCCCCCCCCCCCCCCCCCCCCCCCCCCCCCCCCCCCCGCCGCCGTGAAATCGCTCGTCCCTGCGGCATAACGGTGTCCCGGACGCTGCACCGCCGACGGGAACAGCCGCTCCATGGCATCATGGAGCCCCTGGTTTCCAACGTCATCACGCCATGCCGGAACCACCGCCCCAACACCATCTTCCTTCATCATGGCCACCATCGCCTCCACCTCCTTGGAGTCGTCCGGACAGAACCGGAACAGGTTGTCATCCGGGATGGCCAGGGAACCCGCGGTGCTGCTCGGGCTGACCAGAAGGATGCCATTCTGGTCCGCAAAGTCCCGGAGTGCCGCGGCCTCCGAACTCGACTGGGGGCCGATCACGACCCGGACCCCACGTGCCGCGAGCTCCTTCAGCTGTTGCAGGGCATTCGTCGGAACCAACCGGGTATCCCGGACGTCCGCCTCGAAGACCAGGGGCGAACCGCTGGAACGCTCAGCCAGATTCGCCGACTCCAGGGCCATCGAGATCACCGTCTGGCAGTTGCGTCCCAGCGTCGACCACTCGCCTGTCAGCGAGAGCAGGGCGCCGATCGTTACCGTCTCACGGGTCTCGAGTCGGAACAGCCGAGCGACATCCGTCGTCACCAACCGGGTGGTCACGGTCCCGGCCACCGGGGCATTGGTCACAGGAACCACCTCCCACAGGCTCGAGGCGAGCCCGGGCCCCGACTCCAGGTGGAATGGATCGAGCCCCGCCGGAAACGACACCGCAATCCCAGAGGGATCGCGACGCACATCGAGGAGCGGCTGGACATACCAGATGGCGCGGAGACCCACGATCGTCCCTTCATCATTGCGAAGAGGGATCTTCGTGACGTGCACCCGGGTCCGGACACCGCCGATTGGCTGGTTGTCCTCGACCTGCTCGAGCGGGAGACCGCCAGCGATCACCCGGGCATCGTCCGCCCGGAACTGTGTCGCCAAGTCCTTCGGGTAGAAGTCGAAGTCGTTCCGGCCAACGAGGTCCGCAGCGGTCCGGATGTCCGGGAAGGTGGTTTGGATCGCCCGGATGTAGACCGGGTTCGCGCCCAGGAACATCCCGTTGGTGTCCTTGTCCAGGACGTTCAGATTGGCTGCGGCCCAGGGGTTGGCCGGGGCTGGGATGGGAGCCTGCCCCATCAGATCCAGCACGAACCGCAAGCACCCGATCCAGAGGAGGAACGCACGAAACAAGCGCATCAGCATGCCCGAGGCTACGAGGGGTCCACCGGGGGTCCCAACCAGAAAAGGGACCTCCTCTGACAAAACCGGACCCCTCGGGTGCTGCGGTGTTGTCCTGAGTCCCTAGGGGCGACAGCGCCCGGTCACCTCTCAATCATCCCTCCACCTTCCGGGTTGTCTCTGGACGCCGCATCCCGGCCCAGCCCACGCTCGGCCATGGCAAAAACCGCAGTGGTCACGGGAGCTGGCAGTGGCGTGGGACGATCCACCACCCTCAAGCTCCTTTCCGAAGGCTGGAACGTCGCCCTGGTGGGACGCCGGGAATCCGCGCTCCGGGAGACCGTCACGCTCGCAGGATCAGCGGCGGGCAGGGCCCTGGTGTGCCCGACCGACATCGGCAACCCAAAGGCTGTCCACCACATGGCCCAGGAAGTCGTCGCAGCACTGGGGGACGTCGAGGTCCTCGTGAACGCCGCCGGCACCAACGTGCCGGAGCGGGCCCTCGAGGTGCTCTCGCTCACCGACTACGAGCTGATGCTCAACACCAATCTGCACGGCGCGTACCACTGTGTGCAGGCGTTCCTGCCGGGGATGAGGTCCCGAGGGGCGGGCACCATCGTCAACGTGATCTCCGACGCCGGAAAGCAGGCGTCGCCCAAGGCCGGTCCTGGCTATGTGATGAGCAAGTTCGGGCTCGCCGGACTGACCCAGGCCATCAACGCCGAGGAACGAGGCCGCGGCGTCCGGGCCATCGGGATCTTCCCGGGCGACATCGACACCCCGCTGCTCGACAAACGGCCCGTGGTCCCCGATGCCGCCGCACGGGCGCGCATGATGAAGCCGGAGGACATCGCGGACTGCGTCCTGTTCTGCATCCGTCTCCCCCAGCACGTGGTGGTGGAGGAGATGATCGTCCGTCCGCGCTGATCCCGAACGGGATCAGGGCCGCACCGCATCGGATCCAGCTCAGCGGAGATGGTCGGCGACCTTGACGCCCTTCTTGAAGGTGCCGAAGCCGAACATCGAGGGGTTGTAGTCGCCAACGATCGCGACGTCCGCCTTGTCCGGGACCTTGAGACCCGTGAGGTCATAGGTGGCGTTCACGAACAACCGGCGCAGGTCCTCGCTCTTGAGGTCGATCGCCGCGCCGATGGTCGAGCAGAAGACCCGGGCGGATTTGCCAGTCGGGGCCTTGTACTCGTAGAGCCAGGCCAATGGCATGATCGGCTTCGACAGGTTCGGGGCGTCGGTCGGGTTCATGCCCTTCAGCGTCTGTCCCCACAACAACACCTGTGCCGACTTCGGGAAGTCCGCGTTGACGCCGTAGACATCGGTCGGCCCCCAGACGTCGGAGACCGACTTCAGGATGGGGTTGCCACGATGGATGCCGTCGACCAGACCACGGGCGGATTCCTTGCCGTGGTCGCCATGGTGGTAGGTCCAGGTCTCGCCCACCGTCATCCCGCCGAACCCACCACCCTGGGCCTGCCAATCGAACCTCGCGTACGGGCTCTTCTTGTTGCGGGTGTAGTTGAAGGCATGGGTGGCGGTACGGACCACCATCATCGGCTTGCCCGCGTCCATGTGGTCGACCAGGTGCTTCATGTCGGCATCCGGCAGCTCACGGAACCGGAACTGGTTCACGACCAGGTCAGCCGACCCGATCAGATGCATGCCGGGGATGTTGGTCTGGTTGTTCGGGTTGATCGTCCCATCGGCGTCCTGGGTGAACAGCACCGTGCAGCGGAACCCATGGCGCTGGCTCAGGATCTTGGCGAGCTGGGGCAACCCCTCCTCGGACCGGTACTCCTCGTCGCCGCTCAGCATCACGACGGTCTTGCCGTTGGCCTTGCCCGCGGGCTCGTAGGTGGCCCACTGCTGGGCGATCAGGGCCACGGGGGAAAGGAGGAGCGAGGCGAGGAGGGAGAGGCGTATCATGGGAGGAGTGTGGACGACGGATGGACCGGGTTGAATCGAAAATTCTGCGGGCACCCCACAGTCCATCCCAACGTCGGCTGGCATCCTCAGGCCTCGGGGCGTATCACAACCGCACCATGAACCGAGTCCTCGTCCTGTTCGATTCACAGACTGGAAACGTCCGCCGCATGGCCGAACTCGTGGCCGAGGGCGCCCAGACCATCGCCGATACCGAGGTGCGACTGCGATCGGTCGACGAGGCGGCTGCCGACGACGTGCGCTGGTGCGACGGCCTCGCGGTGGGGAGTCCCACCAACATGGGAATCCTTTCCTGGAAGATGAAGCGGTTCTGGGACGAGACGATGGGGCCCGCCTGGATGCAGGTGGATGGCAAGATCGCCTGCGCCTTCAGCAGCGCCGGGGGCTGGGGTGGCGGCATGGAACTGGCCTGCCAGTCGATCCTCACCGTACTGATGAACTTCGGGTTCCTGACCTTCGGCGTCACCGACTACGCCGGGAAGAAGATGACCCTACACTACGGCGCCGTGGCCGCGAAGGAACCGCGAGAACCGGAGACGATGGAATCCTGCCGGATCCTCGGACGCCGTCTCGCGGAATGGACCGCTGTGATGGCACACGGCCGCAAGTCCGAGCACCCCGCCGCCAAGTCCATTCCCCGAATGCCCCCGCAATAAGGGCGCCCCACTGTGAGGGCCCCTCAGACCTCCACCCACTGGCCGATTTCGGCGGAACGGACGGCGGCGTCCATGACCCGCTGGGTGGCGGCGCCGTCGTGGAAGGTGATCGCGCAGGGACGCTGCTCTCGGATGGCGTTGATGAACTCGACCGCCTGATCATAGCGGAAGGACACCAGCGGATCACCCACGCCCGGGTCGCGGGGACTGCCCGGCCAGACCCAGAATTCCCGCGGGACGGTCAACGGCTTGAGCCCAGGCCCGCCCAGCGTCCCAGACTGGAGCTCGTTCCACTTGCCCGTGGTGAACTGGAAGGTGCCCGCGCTGCCATTGATCTCGACATAGTCGAGACTGCGCCACGACTCGTTGTGACCACTCG
>JBDLQQ010000343.1:0-4812 GCA_039800465.1 Verrucomicrobiota bacterium | reverse complement strand
TTCACGTGGAGCATCCAGTCGACGTCGCGGCCATCCGCCCGGCGTCCATGGATGAGGTCCGACTCGAGCACCTCCCGGTGGTCCTTGTACCAGCGGACCCAGCGGGTCACCGCCTCACGGGTCCGGTCGGTGTCGAACAGGCGCGGCCCGCGATAGCAGGCCTGGACCCCGAGGCCGAGGTTGCTCGCCAGCATCCGCTCATAATGGTCGAGGTGCTCGTCGAGGGGCTCGATCGTCGCCGCCGCCCCGCCTCCGTGGTACTGGGTCAGCGGCACGAACATCCAGCCCATGCCCGGGAGCTTCTGCCAGGTGCCGTCCCAGATGTTCTGTCGGGTGTGGACGACCTGCTGCCCCCGCGGCAGCGACCAGTTTTCCTCCCGGTAGCCCATGCCGGTCTTGGTCGAACCTGACAGGAAGTAGTGGTCCGGCACGTTGAGGTAGATGCCCTCGGCCCGACACCACCGGTAGAAGTCCGCGATCTGGCGCCACTGGTTCCAGCGCGAGTCCTCGAGACCCTGGTGGCCCGGATGCTGGGTGGAGGCGCACGGGTCGCCTGGATAGGAGCCATCGTGTTCCAGCAGGGTGAATCCGCTGGACCGGTGGAACTCGTAGAGGCGTCGGAAATAGTTCGTCCCCCAACGGCTGCAGAGGCAGGGGGAATTGCCGAAGACGGGCTTCAGTCCCTCCGGCATCACCACGTCGTCGGCAGGGCCGATCGCGCGGGAGGCCAGGAGTGAATAGCTGCCGATCTCGATCCCGTGCTTCCTTGCATGGGAGGACCAGGCGCGGGCCTTCTCGAGGACCTCCGGGCGTTCGTCCTCCATGTTGAAGCCGCTGCCGAAGCTGAGGATCACCATCTCGAAACCCACCGCCGCGCATTGTTCAATCGCGTTGGTCACGGCCCTCGGGTCCGAGGCGACCAGGTGCATCATCAGGGGGTTCTCGGTCGTCCAGGGCGCCAGCGTCCGGTAGAAGCGCCGCACGGTGAGACCGCACCGCTCGCGGTCTGTGGAATCCTGGGCGATCACCCACCCGCGGAACGATTCGAACACCTGTCCGGGCCCGATCTCCTGTCCGGGCCCGAGGTCGGGTCCGACCTCCAGCAGGCACGGCGTGCGCCGCTCATAGTTCACCTGCGTCCGGAACTCGGGATCCTCCAGCCACCGGAAGCTCCGGCGGTTCGCCCCGGAGGCCATCATCCCGCCGAAGGACATGTCGGTCTCCACATGGAGGTTGGGCGGGGTCCGACCCTCGCTGCTGAGCTCGTCGACCTCCGACACCCGTTCCACCGCCGCCAGCAGGTCGCTCGCGTACCGGCCGATCCGGATCGACCGGGTTCCGGTGTTCGACACCGTGATCCACTTCCCGTAGCAGGGCAGCCCGTCGTAGAGCTCGTAGTGGACGGAGATCCTCACCCCCTCGGCCTCGCCCATGGGTGCGGTGAAATCGAGGCGGAGCGAGACGCCGGCCGGGGGCCACTGGACATCCGGGGCGTGATGCCGGACCCGTTTCCAGGTCATCCGCTCGACGGGGGTGCCGATCTGGTGGCCGACGTAGCGGAAGGCATTCGGGGCGGAGGTCATCGACCGCAGCCAGGCCGTCTGGAGGAAGGCGGTGTTGGGTTGTCCCTGGAGGCCGCCGACCGTGAAGCGCTTGCCGTCGATCTCCACGGTGGCCTCGGGTTTCACGGCCCGCAGCCAGGATTCACCGGTCGTGACCGAGGAGAACTCGACCGTCGCGGCGTTGGATCCGAGGAACAGGACCCTCCGGATGAGACCGTTCTCGAGCACCAGTTCGCGACCGTTGTCACGGGAGGTGATGCGGGCCCTGTAGGGCGAGGGGTCGACGAGCCAGTCCGGGGCCTCCTTCGCCAGAACCAGCACCCCACAGAACGCCACCATCACGCCAACAACGAGCCATCGGATCATGGGGTGATCGTGGCATGGCCTCGTTTGGCGTGACCAGCACCGCGGCAGAGGGAGTGTGGCACGCGGAGATGCGGAGTCGCGGAGAAGGGGGAAGGCAAGGAAGACGGAGATGGGTCTCCCGCAGAGGGGCGAAGGCGCAGAGGAGGGGATCGAATGCGCGATGCAAAGAGCGCTGGGCTGGCATCCCTGCCGGGATGCTCGGGGCCTTTGAATCTGTAACCGGTGGTATCGCTGCGCTCGACCACCGGCTACCTGATGGGATGCCTCCGGCATCCTTGTGGGGGCGACCTGGGCCATCGACTCCTGTCTGCCCTCATCCCGGAGGGATTCGAGCCTGTAGCCGGCGGTTGAGCTTGGCGACACCGCCGGGAATCCAATGCGAAGAAGCCTTGGCATCCCGGAGGGATGCCAGCGTCGAGGCCAGAGGTCACAGCATCGATTCCTCCTCCCACAGCGGCAGAAGATCTGATGCTCGACACAAGGCGGGGAGGAGGGGCTTCCGCGGAGGCGCCCCTGGAGGTAGGGATCACACTTCGTTGCGTCCCCATCCAGCCCGCGAGGGCGGAGCGGAGCTGTCGGGCGGTCGGGTTCCTTGGACGCCTCAGCAGACCCGTCCTCAGCTTGGGGGAATCGGCGTCGGCGGTCAGGTTTCCAGGGAGTTGCAGAATTCGAGGAATGCCCGCTCCTCCTCACCCGTGGAAACACCTGCGACGATATGTCCTGCCAGACTCCTCACCACGTAGGACTGATCCGGAGGCAGGCCAAGCCCTTGGATGACATCGCGAATGATGCCTGCAAATGTGTTGCCGTTGTAGAAGCAGAACGGTGCGAGTCGATGGCACTGCCGACACAGCTGGACGGCATCCTCCAGTGAAATGGGAACCCGGTGTTGCCGGCTCCAGAGTTCCCGGGCTGCGGAATGACCTTCCGAAGTGGGACCGTGGAATGCGCCCCGGGCCTGACACAGCAAAGCGTTCTGGGCTGTGACGAATTCCCAGGAGTACGGCTTGAGCCATGCGCCGATCTTGGCCACGGGCTAATCCTTGCCGCCCTTGCTCTCGGAACGGATCCGTTCCAGGCCTTCGACTCCCTCGCTCTTCAAGAATCCTTTGCCAGTTCGAGCAAATACCGGCTCCGCCGAAAAGCGATCCTGGATCGACAATGAATCCGCCAAGACACGCCGGAAGATGGGATCTTCCAGAAGTTTTGGGTCGATGGCCGGGTCCATGGTTGGGGACGATCGGATAGAAAGGAGGAAGAGGCAAGGAGAGGGGCAACAACATCCCCCGAAACGGCGCCCACTGCGCTGGGGCCCCATCTCATCCGCGAGGGTCTCGCGAACCTGTCACATCACCGGGTTCCCTCGGATACCTCAGCAGACCCGATCGCGGCTTCGGGTGGATTGGAACGCAGCAGAGGGATCGAGATGGGGCCTCAAGGGACTGCGGCCTTTGGGGCACTGCAGCACCCACCAGGTTGGGGCAATCCTCATCCCCTCCCCAAATCTGGCGATGGTGGAGCGCCCCTCGGGCCTGCGAGGTTGGAGGGATGAAGCGATCCGGTGCCGACTTTGACGGAATCTGGAAGGAGACGGTGGTCAAGTTCCCCGTCTGCAAGCTGATGGATTTCAGTGACGAGGAGCTGGAGGCGGATTTGAACCCGGTGAACTTCGTGATCCTGGCCGAGCGGATTGCGCGGCGCCATGGGCTGGGATCGCCGGGGCGTCGGAAGGGGAAACTGGGGCTGATGCTGCGGCTGGCGCGGTTGGCGGGTCGACAGGGGTACAGCTTCAGGGCGTGCGCGGAGTTGACGCGTCTGGTGGATTGGTCGATCACATTGTCCGAGACTGAAGAGGCGATTTTCGACAAGGAACTGGATCAGATCCAGGAGGAGACCCCGATGCCCTACGTGACCAGCTACGAACGACGCGCCCTGAAGAAAGGTCTGGAGCAGGGACTTGAACAAGGTCTGGAGCAGGGACGTGAGGAAGGCTTGGCCCGAGGGACCTCGAAGGGGTGGGTGCAGGCGCTGACAGCCCTGGTGACGGTGCGCTTCCCGGATTGGAAGCCGTCGTGGAACCAGCACCTCGAGTCGGTGACGGATGCCTCCAAGCTTCAGCACTGGATCGGTCTGGCGGGGACGCTCGATTCGGGTGAGGCCTTCCTCAGGGCGATTGGGAAGAAGCCCTGAGGAAGTTGAGAGTGGAGCGTCGAGAGTTGAGAGAGGGATCGAGCTCTCTAACGGTGGGTGAGCAGTGCCCTGCGAACCGGGCGCGGGAGCGCCCCTGGAGGGATCGCACTCCGTTGCGTCCCCATCCAGCCCGCGAGGGTTGGGCGGACCTGTCGGGCAGTCGGGTTCCTCCGACGCGTCGGCCGACCCAGTCATAGCCCGCGCGAACCCTCAACGCTCAGCTCTCAACTTCCCCCCAGGCTCCCCATCTACCGGTTCCGGAACAGCCTCGGTTTGACCGCGGCGGCGACCGCCGGGGAGGGCGTGAACCGGCCCGGCAGGAATGCCGCCAGGCGTTCCACGATCGGTCCGGGATCGGCCACGAGATCCGGGAACGACACCTCGAGGAGATCCACGCGGTCGCTCTTCGCCAAGGCCTTGCGGATCTGCAGGCTGTGCTGCTCCTGGGTCTCGATCAGGTTCTGGCGCTCCGCCCTCGGTTTATGGCCGTTGCGATCCAGCATCACGTTCTGGGAATCGACCACCTGGGACACGGGACGGACCATGTAGATGATCTTGTACCGGTGGGGTTTGGGCAGGGAGGGCAGCAGGGCCGAGATCACCTTCACCACCTTGTCCTTCGCCTGCTCGATCAGGCGCGGGTTCTTGGGAAGCTTCTTGATGTCCTCCCACTCCCAGTAGCCCTCCGGATTGT
>JBDLQQ010000342.1:0-3990 GCA_039800465.1 Verrucomicrobiota bacterium | reverse complement strand
CTAACTGGCCATGTTTTTGCGCATCTAGGGGCTTTCTCGGGCGGGCCATGTAAGAAGGTCACAGGCGCCATCAGAGAAAGCCAGCTTGTTCTACCGATATTTAAAGTGTTTTGGTATAAGCTGGGGCCGCAGAGGACTGCAGGCATGCCTCGGGTGGGTGCTCCAATGCCCTGCGACACGGAGCGCGGCCTTCAGTGGCTGGCGGAAGGTGGATTCTGTAGGAGCCGGGGATCCTGCTCCTGGTTGGGCCAGTCGGCGTTCCAGACCGGGGTGGCTGCGGGGCTGAGCGGGGGAATCATCCAGGACCAGTCCGCCTGGACCGCCCGGCCAGAGCGTTTCTCGCGGTCGCAGAACTTCATGAAGTCGGCCGTTGCCGTGTGGTGGTCGATCATGGTCACCCCTGCCTTCGAGAAGCTCTCCAGCACGGCCTGGTTCAGGATGACGAGGGCCTCGTCCCGCCACAGGGTGTCCTCGCGCGACTGGTCGAGACCGAGGATGCGACCCAATGCGGTGAGGCCGTCATAGCGGTCCGGATCCACGAGATTCCGGGCCCCGATCTCGGTCCCCATGTACCAGCCATTGAAGAGTGCGGTGGGGTAGACGATGCCACCGGCCTCCAGGCGGAAGTCGCTCAGGGCGGGCACCGCGTGCCAGCTCCACCGGAGCTCCGCGAGCGAGGGGTGGCGGGCATGGCGGATGTCGACCCGCAGGACCTCCTCCGGGTGCCACGGGATCAGGACACCGGTGCCACCGTGATTCTCGACCCAGACCGGGAGGAGGTCGAACGGGCCTCGGGCTGCTGGAGGCGTCCAGCCCTTCCCGATCAGGAACCGGGTGAGTTCCGCGTTGGCCCGGTCGCCCAGGCCGAGGTCCTCCCACCAGGCGTACTGGATGAGCTGGTGGTTCCGGATCCGGGGGCCGGGTGATCCGGGACGGTCGGGCGGGAACACGGTCATCACAGGACGGATCGCCCCACCGTGGGTTGCCAGGCGAAGATGGCGACGTATGGCCTTCTCCTGCTGTTCCGGGGTGGTGGCGTCCCGGGCGTCGATCACCCGTAGGGACTTCCAGTAGAGCCGCCCGACGCAGCGGGTGCTGTTCCGCCAGGCCACCCGGCCGGCCCACTCGAGCTCGGCCGGTGTGTGGGTGTAGGTGCCGGTCCGGAGCCATTCCTCCCTGAGGGATTGCAATCGACCTTCCGGGATCTGATCCGACTCCGATTCCCTGGCGTGGCCCTCGAGGAATGCTGCTGCTGCTTGGAGGGAATCCGCTCGGTCCTGGATTCGGGCATCCATCGGCTTCCCTTGGGCAGCATGCGCATTCCGTCCAGACCAGGGGCAGACCGGGGAGCGATGACTGGATTCCGATAGCATTGCGGGACAGTGGATTCCGGTGGTGTCCCGGCAAGGGGTGATTCCATCCCGTGCGCACCCGGGAGCCACTCTCGCGTGAGCCCACATCACCAATCCCTGAGCGGGGTGGCGACCTAGTACTCGTAGGTGAGTGTGACGGCGATGTTCACCCCGAGGGTGGAGGACGCGTAGACTGGGCCTCCTTCGTTCTCACCGTAGGAACGAACTGATTCGGGGTTCAGGAGGTTTCGAGCGGTAAGACGCATCTTCCAGTGCTCCGCCAAGCGTTGTGTGAGCACGAAGTTGAGCTGGATCGGAGGGAACTCGTAGACGTCGGGACCGGCGCGGTCGACGATGTAGATGTAGGGCCCTGCAGCACCCAGAGAGATGGTGGCGGTGGTGCCCGATGCCTTGCGATCGTAGGTAAGGTCGTAGTTCACGATCCACGGCGACTGGTCGTAAAGCGGACGGGTCTTGGAGACATTGGGGAAGAGCACTCTCTCGTTGGCGTATTCGGTCGCGGTCAGTTCGACCTCGGACTGGATGAAGGCGAAGTTGAATCCGACAAGGAACTCCTCGAGGGAATCGTCGATGAAGTCCAGCTTGCTGTTGGCCTCGAACTCGACGCCGTAAAGCTGGGCCTCGGTGCGGTTCTCGAAGGTGACGATACCGCCACCGAAGGTCAGCGCGACCTTCTCGATAGGGTTGCGGAGCTCCTTGTAGAAGCCGCTGACGGAGATCACGGCGCCGGGCTTGGGATACCACTCCCAGCGGACATCGTAGTTGTTGATGTCGGTCATCCGGAGACCCGGATTGCCCTGGATGATCTCATCACCGGTGGTGTCGTAGGAGCGGTAGGGCGCGATCTCACGATAGGAGGGGCGGGCGACGGTCTGGCTGAAGCTCGCCCGGAGGTTCATGTTGGACCGGATCGAGTAGGTGCCGCTGATCGCGGGCATCAGGTTCATCTGGTCGATGACCGAATTGGTGGAGCCTGCGGCCCCACCCTGGCCCTTGATGGACATGTAGGTGTTCTCGATCCGGGCTCCACCGACCAGCTTCCACGACTCCGCCAGCGGAAGTTCGATCATGGAATAGCCGGCGGGGATCTCCTGTTCGCCGGAGTAGGTGGCGGGCGAGATGCCCTCCTGGAACCAGCGATCGAACAGGTAGTTCGTGCCACGCGAGGTGGTCTGGGTGGTATATCGGATGTTCGAGGGGGTGAAGTAGTTGTTGGGATTCGGGGGTTCTCCCCAGGCTGAGGAGCCGGCGAACTGGAAGGTCTGTTCCTCGAACTGTCGCTCCGAACCGGCATAGGCCCCACCGAATTTCACGAAGGACTCTTCCCCAGACCACTGCTTGAAGGGGATCTTGTTGTTGAGCGCGGCCCAGATGCTGTCCTCGTTGATGTTGCGGTAGAATCGTGTCGGGAAGATCGGCTCCGGGATCGAGTTCGAGAAGACTGGGTTCGATCCATCCGGCTGATAGGCGTAGTTGAAGTAGCGGAGGTCGGGTTCGTCCTGCGTGGTGTTCGCGAGCGAGACCAGCCAGTCGGTCTTCAGATCCAGGAAGTCCTCGAAGTGGTCGTCCCCCCGGATCTGGAAGGCATGGACCTGCCGCTCCACCCACTGGAGGGTGTTGAGGTCGACGGTCTGCTCAAAGTTCTCGATCGTCCCGACCTGGCGTCGGGTGGTGTCTTCACCATTCTGGTTCCAATAGAACGTGAACCCGACGGTGTGATCCTCGGGGATGATCTCGTAGGCGAGATTGATCACGTTTGCCCAGGTGGCCTCCATGACACCCCTCGTGTCCCTGAGTTCGCGGTAGGGTGCGATAGTGTCAACGCCCACCGGACGATACCGGGCCTGGACGCCGTCGTCATAGAAGGTCCACCGGCGGCGGTAGACACCGCCAACGAAGTACCCGAAATCGTGTCCATTGAGGTCGATCGTGTCGCCGACCGAGAAGTTGCCGCCGTAGTTCATGGGCGGAGCCTTCGGGGTTCCGGCGAAGGTGTAGTCTTGGAACGAACCGAGGGCTTCCTGGAGGAGGTTGGCCTGATTGGCTCTCTCCCGGGCTAGGGCCTGGGACTGGTTGGCAGGGGCCCGAATGGGACGCCGCAGGGTGGATCCGGTCTGTCCCTGAAGGATCGAGGGCAGGGCGCGGGTCGAGGTCCCAAAGCCAGCCCAGTCGTATTCGCTGCCAGGATAGCTGAGGAAGTTCGGATTGAACGAGGCCTGGGTGTTGTACTCTAGGTTCAGCTCGATCTGGAGGAAGAACTTGTCTGGAAAAGACTTGGTGATGACGTTGGCCAAACCGCCTGCAAAACCACCCGGCAGGTCGGGGGTGAACGTCTTGCTGACGGAGATCTCCCGGATCATGGAAGCCGGGATGATGTCCAGCGGGGCGCCCTGCCGGTAGGGGTCGGCGGTGGGGATCTGGGCGCCGTTGAGCTGGGTGATGTTGTAGCGGTCACTCAGGCCGCGGATGACTGCGAACTTGCCGTCGACCACGGTGGTGCCCGGCAGCTTGGTGATGATCTGTGCGGCGTCGGTTGCCCCAAGGCGTCGGAACTGTTCGGAGCTGATGGCGTCGAGGAACGAGGTGGAGGCCTGCCGCTGCTCAATGATCTCTACCG
>JBDLQQ010000341.1:0-5526 GCA_039800465.1 Verrucomicrobiota bacterium | reverse complement strand
GCCACACCCGCCTCCTTGAGGCGCTTCTGACCGACGGCGATCTGGTTCCGGGAATGGGTCCAGCCGACCCACTGCGACTGCGGGAAGAGCTCCGCCCCGACCCGGAGCTGTCCCCCATAGCTCGCAGCCGATGTCGAGCACCCGCTCCCCGGCCGACGGCCGGGCGAATTCCGCGGCATCCTTGAACTCGGTGTACTGCGCCTTCTCGAGGGAGTCGAAGGAGTCCCCCTTCCCCTCGCCGCGGCGCAGCAGGTCCTCGACGTTGAGGTTCTCCGGGTCCTCGAACATCCCGCAGGAGTAGCTGTGGTAGACGCGGTCGAGGTAGGTGTTGATGAAGTCCTCGTTGAGGTCGTAGTGGCTCGAGACGTTGACCGAGGCCCGGGCGATGGTCTGGAACTGGAATGCGCGGTTCTTGAACACCCGCCAGAGCATGGCGGGCAGGGACAGTTCCATGTTCACGTGGAGCCGTGTCCAGGTGAGCAGGAAGAAGTTGCCGGTGACCTCGGTCTCCCCCCGCGCATAGTCCTCCTGCATCTCGACCCTGCGCAGTCCGAGGATATTTCGACCGGCCGAACGGGTCTTGATGAGCACCCCGACCCGATCACCGGCCCAGTGGGACTCCCCCTTGCCGACGCTGTAGATGGCCCCTTCCCAGTCAGTGAAGTCGATCCGCCACGGGAATTCGCGGAGCGACGTGGTCACCAACTGCTCGAGCTCGAGGGAAGTGGTCGACCGGGGGGGGGAGGCTGTGGGAGAACGATGCTGCTCATCGGTTGGACCAGTGCATGGGAGTCTCGAGACGGAGCCTTGACCTAACGATCGACGTGGGGACTTCCAAATCGAAAGTCCTGGAGCCCGCACCGGGAACGCGGAGTCCGACGAGACATGGGGAGGGTGTCGACCCGGAATCGACTACACCCGAAAGCGACGGCTCATGAACCTCGCGTACGCACCGGTCGGCAGGAAGTTGTGGAGGAACATCGCCAGGCGGGCGTTCCGGCCCACCGGATAACGGAGCCGCCAAGAGCGGTCGACAGCCGCCCGGTGGATCGTTTCCGCGATGAGTTCCGGCGGATCCCCAGCCTGCCCGGCGGCGTCTGAGATCTCTTCCAACCGTCGGGGGAGATCCCCGTACTCCGACAGCACCGGAGACGGTGTAATGGGTGGGGTCCTCCGGTAGAAACCGGTCTTCACAGTCCCGGGTTCGATGAGCCGGACGCGGATGTTCAGTGGCCTGAGCTCATAGGCCAGCGACTCGGAGAACCCCTCCACCGCCCATTTGGAGGCATGGTAGAGGCTGTATCCGGGAAAGGCCGACCGACCGGCCATGGACGAGACCTGAAGCAGCGTCCCACCTCCCTGTCGACGCAGGATGGGGAGAACCTCACGGGTGACCCGCATCAGGCCGAACACGTTCGTCTCGAACTGACGCCGGATGCTCGGGTCATCCGTGGCCTCGAAGACACCCGGTGCCCCGAAGCCGGCATTGTTCACCACGGCATCGATACGCCCGAGTGCCGACAGGACCTCGGCGACCGCATCGCGGACACTGGTCTCTGAATCGACATCGAGACGGAAGCACGTCACCCCCGGCAGCCGTCCAAGTTCCGTCTCCTTCTCGGGCGAGCGCAGGGTGGCGGCGACACGCCAGCCCCGGGCAGCGAAGCACATCGCGGTGGCCCGACCGATCCCGGAGGACGCCCCTGTCACCAGAACCACGGGTTGCATGGGGCAGACCTAGCCCGGATTCGTCGGACCGTTCAACACCTGCCTCGTGTCAGAATGGAATTCCGAGCACATGGGACCAGGCGGGACGCCCTCCTTTCTGGTGTTGGCATCACCCCTCGTCCTGAGGATTTCCCCATCGTGGCATGGTTGCCTTGCAAGGGGGTCCCGAGGAGTATGTGACCGGTTCCCGGAACAAAACCATGTCGACTCAAACACCGCATCACGCCTCCGCTGGGGACACGCTGGATCGATACATGCCGGTGGAGGATCTGATTCCATGCCGCCACCCCGAGGGCAAGGCCTGGGGACGGTTGCGTTGGCGTAGCTTCATCGACCTCATCTGGCACTTCAGCACCTGGAGGAACCTCAGGAACTATCCCCGGAACCTCCTTGCGGACATCACAGGATTCGCGTGGGCCGGCATCTACCGGAGCATGACGGTGCCTTCGATCGCCTCCACATCGTTAAAGAACGAAGGCCATTTCCGTCCCCGGGAACGGATCCTCGGCACAGAAAGCTTCTTCGGCACGACCTTCCGGTTCCCTCCCGGCAGCAGCCGCATGAACCAGATCCTCCAGAAGGTGAACCTGCGGCACCACGTTGCCGGGGTGGTCGTTCGCAAGGGGGATACGGTGGAGGTGGTCCCGCACTACGAGGCGGCTTTTGCCTACGTGTCCACGGCCTTCATCGAGTGCCTGCGGGACGGCTATGCGGCCTGTGGCGTGCCGCCCGACAGCGCCAAGGGGCGCCGCATCGCCAGTGATCTCTGCCAGATCCTGTACCCCATCTCCGGATGGGTCGGACTCACCCGGATGCCTCGGGATCTGGAGGCGCATGAACGATTCCGGGACGCCTTCGAGCGTCGGCTCTGGGAGCTCCCCAGATCCCCATGGCTCAACAGCCAGACCCGCGAATTGGCCAAGCGCATCTTCCCGTACACCGCAGCGAGGTCGAGTCTCTCCATGGAGACCCTGCTGCACCGCCATCTCGATCGGCGGACCGCGCAGTACCTCTTCCCGGACCCGGCTGCCCTGGACGAGATCCGGCCGACCTTTGAGGCCTATTCCCGGGAAGTCCGCGGACAGAAGCAGAGCGCCCTGAATCTGCTCAGGGACCAGTTCTCACGCACGCGTGTCCCACCCGCACGCCCCGGTCTCGAGGAGCTCTGGAAGGCCTATCGTAAGGCCCCGGACAATTCGACCGCTGCCCGCATGGTCGGCGCCGTTCTGCTGTACGCCCTCGAAGCCCCCACGGACGCCACATCGTGGTTGCCTCCCCAGGATCTCCATCTGGATCCATCCGAGCCGCTGTTCCGCCAGGGCCAGGTCCACCACCACTGCTACATCGTCCTGGAGTCCTCCGCCACCCTGGTCGTGACACGACGAGGTGTGCCGGGGACGGATTCGGAGGCGGAGGCTGAGATCGCCCAGGTCGATGCGCCGACCCTGATCGGCGAGATCGGCCTCTGGAGGAAGCGTCCCGCCATCGCGACTGTCATCTGTCGGGTGCCGATCCGGTTGCGGGTCGTGCGCCTCGACGAGGCCGCCTTCGCCCAGCTCAAGACCCACTCCGGCTTCTGGCACGCGGTCGCGGCCGAGGTCCAGAGACGACTCCAGATCTCCATGCGTGGACTCGAACAGGGACTCCTCCAGCTGGCCTCCAGGACGGCGGACCCGGAGGTGACGGCGGTCCTGGAATTGATCCGCCACATCAACGGAAACGTCGAAGCCCGGCTCGACCTGGTTCCCGGGATCCACCCCGAGGTCAGTCTCGCCGAGTGCATCGATCTGCTCCGGCAGAAGGTCTCCCATCTCCATGGGCGGATGCAGGAAGACCCCGCTGCATGCGTCGCGTTGGAGAACCTCCTCGACGTCATTGGGTGAGACCGGAAGCCGCCCCCCCATCGGCAGCCCGGGTTTTCCCGAGGTTTGCCTACGTGATGATGCTGGTGGAGATGACCTCCTTCGGGCTGCTCTTCCCAGTGCTGCCGAACCGGGTTGCTGCGCTGGTGGGCCCCGGCCCGATGGCCACGATGGGTTACGGTGGGGTCATCCTCGTCTTCAGCATCGGATTCCTCCTCGCGGTGAGTCTGACGGGTCCACTGTCCGACCGGCATGGCCGCCGTCCCCTGATGTTGTGGAACTGCGTGGGGCTGACCGTTGGAAACCTGGTGGCGGCCATGGCCCCCGGCATTGGGCTCTTCGCGCTCTGTCGGGGGCTATGCGGTCTCTCCAACACGAACATCGCGATCGCCCAGGCGTACGTCGCGGACCTCTCCACAGCCTCGGATCGCGGTGGGCGGTTCGGCATCATGGGAGCCATGCAGGGATTGGGATTCATCCTCGGCCCGATCCTCGGAGGTTACCTGGGGCACCAAGACCCACGGATTCCATTCCTGCTGGCGGGCGTTGCCAGCGCCGTGAACGGCGTGGTGGGTTTCTTCCTGCTCAAGGAGTCTCTGCTGCCCGGGCAGCGGACGAGTTCCGCGACGGCTTCGGTCAACCCTCTCCGCGTGGTCGCTGACCTCCGGCGGTTGCCCGGATTCGGCGCACTGGTCCCCGCACTCGGCGTGCTGACGCTCTCCCAGAACGTCATGATCACGGCGTGGGTTCCGTATGCGACGCTCCGGTTCGGGTGGGGGCCCCGCGAGAATGGATGGGGATTGTTCCTCTACGGCGCCACCGCGGCGATCGCCCAGGGACTGCTGTTCCCCGTCATGGTCCAGCGAGTGCCCTTGCGCTGGATCTGTCAGGCGGCCATGGCGTCCACGGGGATCACCTACCTCGCCTTCGGTTGCGTGCACGAGGGTCGATGGGTTTTCGGACTGATGGTCGCCAACGTGGTGGGATTCCTGGCCTACATCGGATTCCAGACGCTGGCCTCGGAACGGACCGGTGCGAGCCACCAGGGGCACACAATGGGCGGTCTCCAGGCCCTCAACAATCTCACCCTCGTGCTCAGTCCCATCTGCACCTCCGGGCTCCTCTATGCGACGACCCTATGGCCGGCCTCGGACTGGAGGGCGGGTCTCCCGATGTACTTCATTGCCGGCCTAGTGTTCCTCGCCCTCGCCTTGAGCCACCGACCGCTCGCCAAGGACCCCGATTCAACGAACTGAGGTCGAGGCATCGCGCCGACCGTTCAGCAACCAACCGATCGGCCCAGGGCGGACCAACCATCGGTAGGAGACCAGCAGCAACGCCAAGGTCAGGACCACCACGCCGAGGAACTTCAGTCCCGACGGCACCTCCCATCCCACCACCAACGCCTGGAGACAAAGCACGAGCGGCAGGTGGGACAGATACATCCAGTAGGAAGCCTCGGCCAGCCACCGGGTCCGGGCTGGATGATGGTGTCCATGGCAACGGAACAGGCCGATCAGCCCGAGAGACACAACCCAGGCATAGGCGGCCTGGAGGGCTGTGGTGAGGAGCCGATGTCCTGAGCTGGCCAAACCGGCCGGCATCAGGAGCAACAGCCCCACGAGGATCAGTACGCCCCAGCGCGGAATGGTCGGCCCACCGGTTCCACTCCGGACCGCGAAGACGGATCCAGCCCAGAAGAAGGCACCGTAGTAGATCAGACTGTGGGGCGTCGGGAGGAGGGTGCCGCCGAGTTCGGGTCCAAAGTGGCTCGACATGAAGAGCTGGGCACCCCAGGTCGCCAAGACCAGTAACGGGATCTGTCCGGAGGCGGGTACAATCCCAAGACGGATCACCCCCAGGAACAGCACCCCGAGCACCAGCAGGTACCAGAGGAACCAGAGGTGATCGAGTCCCACGGGGTCCAGCAGCGGGA
>JBDLQQ010000340.1:0-3622 GCA_039800465.1 Verrucomicrobiota bacterium | reverse complement strand
ACGGCTACAACGCGGTCCAGCTGGGATTCGATTCCCAGAAGGAGTCGCGTCTCGCCAAGCCCCTGATCGGCCACGTCAAGAAGCACAACGGCACCGCGGTGAAGCGCATCCGCGAGTTCCGGGACTTCAGCAAGGACGTCAAGCCGGGCGACCAGGTCGGCGCGGACCTCTTCGAGGTCGGCCAGTTCGTCGACTGCATCGGCATCACCAAGGGCCGCGGTTTCGAGGGCGTCGTGGGGCGCTGGTCGTTCCGCGGTGGTGACATGACCCACGGTGCCAAGGGTTGGCACCGCCGGTCGGGCGCCATTGGTTGCCGCCTGTTCCCAGGTCACGTCAACAAGGGTCTCAAGATGCCCGGTCACATGGGCGTCGAGCGCCGCACGGCCCAGAACCTGGAGATCATCCAGGTCCGCAAGGAGGACGGTGTCCTCCTGATCCGCGGCTCGTTCCCCGGCAGCGAGGGCGAGTACTGTGTGGTCCGCGAGTCCAAGAAGGTGGGGATCGGCTCGGCCCGCCTGAAGCAGATCCACGAGTTCCGCGCCAAGCTGAAGGCGGCCGCCCAGGCCGCAGGCGAGAAGAAGGCCGAGAAGAAGGGCGCTCCCGCCAAGGGCAAGAAGTAAAGGATCCTGAGCCATGAAACTCCCAGTCAAAGACATCCGGGGAAATGCCGCCGGTGAACTCGAGGTGAAGTTCGAGGTCATCGCCAACGGCCGCGGCACACAGGCCGTGCACGACGCCGTCGTCGCCTACCAGGCGGCGCAACGTCAGGGCAACGCCTGCACCAAGACCATGGGCGAGGTCGCCGGCAGCGGAAAGAAGCCGTGGCGCCAGAAGGGCACCGGTCGCGCTCGCGCCGGTTCCTACGCTTCCCCCCTGTGGCCCGGCGGTGGCGTGACCTTCGGTCCCAAGCCCCGCGACTACGACAAGAAGGTCAACAAGAAGGTCCGCCAGCTCGCCCTCCGCAAGGCCCTGGGCGAACGCCTCAAGGCCGGTGACGTAATTGTCGTCGACGACCTCAAGCTGTCGGCTCCCAAGACCAAGGAGTTCGTGTCCGTCGTCCGCAACCTCGGTTGTGACGGCACCGCGCTCTTCGTGATCGGCGGGGTCGATGCCAATGTCGAGCGCGCCTCCCGCAATGTGATCGGCATCGACCTCACCACGGGCGCCCGGCTGAACACCTACGACGTCCTCAAGTACGACAAGCTCGTCTTCACCAAGGGTGCCTTCGAGCAGGTCGAAGCCCGCCTCGTGAAGCCCGCCCGGGCTGGAAAGGCCAATCCATGAACGCCTACGATGTGATCAAGACGGTCCGCGTGACCGAGAAGGGGACGATCCAGTCCTCCAAGTTCAACCAGTACACCCTCGTCGCCGACCGACGCGCCACCGCCCCGCAGATCAAGCGGGCCGTGGAGCAGCTCTTCAAGGTTTCGGTCGTCCGGGTCAACACCCTCAATGTCCGTGGCAAGGCTCGACGTCAGATGACCAAGGCCGCCGGGAAGGACAGCGACTGGAAGAAGGCGATCGTCACCCTCAAGCAGGGCGACAAGATCGAGCTGATCTGAGTTCCAGCCGACCTCGGATTTCACCCACGGCGCGCGGTTCTCCGCGCGCCGTTTTGCATTTGGGGCTTGGGCTTCCAGACCCGGTTCGGATGCAATCGACGTCATGGATCCGCTCCCGATCGACCCCGAGGACTGGGATCATTGGATCCGCTCCCGGCGTCCCGACCTCTCGAAGCACCGTCAAACCCTCGATCCCCATCGGCCCGCCCGGTGGTTCGCCGAGGAGGAACTGCAGGGGGATGGGCGCCTGGCTGCTGGGCTCACCCTGTTCCTGACGAACCGCGAGTGCCCGTGGCGGTGCCTGATGTGCGACCTGTGGCGTGAGACGACCCCGGAGAGGATCCCCCAGGGTGCCGTGCTGGACCAGATCGATGGGGCGCTTCGACAGGCCCCCGCCGCAGAGTGGATCAAGCTCTACAACGCGGGTTCATTCTTCGATGCCGGAGCAATCCCGACTGCGGACCTGCCCGGGATTGCGCAGCGGGTGCAGGCGTTTCGGAGGCTCGTCGTCGAATGTCATCCGACCCTCGTCGGCCCCCGGGTCCTGGAGTTCCGCTCCCGGCTCGAGTCCACCCGGCTCGAGGTCGCCCTCGGCCTGGAGACCGCGCATCCCGAGGTGCTGCGGCGTCTCAACAAGGGAATGACCGTCGACGACTTCCGACGGGCGGCGGGATTCCTTGTCGAGGCCGGTATCTCGGTACGTGCTTTCGTCCTGGTGAAGCCTCCCTTCCAGGCGGATGACGACGCGTTGGAATGGGCCCTTCGGACGGTGGACCTGGCCTTCGAGTCCGGAGCCTCCGTGGTATCGCTGATCCCGACCCGCGCCGGGAATGGGGCGTTGGAGGAGCTTCGGGACCGGGGATTGTTCGCCGAGCCGTGTCTGGAGCTGCTCGAGGCCGTCTTGGAAAAGGCCCTTGGTCGATCCCGGGGACGCGTCTTTGCCGACGTGTGGGACCTGGAGCGGTTCCACCCGGGCCCGGGCCTGCCCGAACGCAGGGCACGACTGGAACGCGCCAACCGGACCCAGGTGTGGACGGATCTCTGAAGCCGCCCGTCTGTGTCCGGGTCAACCGACCGCGGTGCGGAGGTCCGCGGCGAAGGCCCGCACGTCCTCCTCGGTCGTGTCCCACGAGCACATGAGGCGGCAGCCGCCGTCGCCGATGAAGTTGTAGAAGAGCCATCCCCGCCCGTAGAGGGCCTGGATGGTGGATTTGGGGAGATCGACGAACACCGAATTGGCCTGCTGAGGGAACAGGATCCGCACCCGGGGCAGGTCGTGGATCAGGTCATGGAGCAGACGGGCCATCCGGTTGGCCTGGGAGGCGTGTCGCAGCCAGGCCCCTTCGCGCAGCATTCCCACCCAGGGCGCGGCGACGAAGCGCATCTTGGAGCAGAGCTGACCGCCCTGCTTGGCCCGGAGGTCGAATTCCCGGGCAAGTTCCCGGTTGAAGAACACGACGGCCTCGCCGACGTGGATGCCGTTCTTGGTCCCGCCGAGGCAGAGGACGTCGACCCCTGCCTGCCAGGTGATCTCCCGCGGCGCCACGCCCAGCGCCGCGACGGCATTGGCGAAGCGGGCCCCGTCCATGTGCAGCCGGAGCCCGTGCTTCTTCGCCATCGCACCGATCGCCCGGACCTCGGCAGGGCTGTAGAGGGTGCCGACCTCGGTCGCCTGGGTGATGCTGACGACGCGGGGCTTGGGGTAGTGGATGTCGCTCCGACGGAGCACGGCCTCCTCGATCCCGGCGGGGTTCAGCTTCCCGTTTTCGCCCGGCAGCAGCAGCAGCTTGGAGCCGTTGGCGAAGAACTCGGGCGCGCCGCATTCGTCCTTCTCGATGTGCGCGACATCGTGGCACAGGATGCTGTGGTAGCTCTGGCAGCAGTGGGCGAGCGAGAGGGAGTTGGCCGCCGTGCCGTTGAAGACGAAGAAGACGTCGCAGGGCGTCTCGAACAGATCCCGGATGGCATCCGCCGCCCGCTGGGTCCAGGGGTCGTTGCCATAGGCGGGAGCATGTCCGGCATTGGCCTCTGCCAGGGCCGCCCAGGCCTCAGGGGCGATG
>JBDLQQ010000339.1:0-6044 GCA_039800465.1 Verrucomicrobiota bacterium | reverse complement strand
GCCAGAACTCCTTGGCGAAGCCGCAGTAGAGGATGGCCAGCCCACCAATGAAGTGGGATACCGCCAGGAACTTCTCCGCCGCGAACTTCCGGTCCGCCCACTGGTTGCTGAAGAACATCCCGACGATCGACGCGATCGGGAACGCGTTCAGGATCCAGGACTGCTCCGCTGCCGAGAACTTGAGGCTCGGCAGGTATCCGAAGATCAGCGGAAGCCAGGCGCCCCAGATGAAGAACTCGAGGACCATCATCAGGAACAACTTGAGGCGAGGGGTGGAATTCATGGGAGGATAACGGGCGAAAGCCTAGGGAACGAGGGACGCCCCGGACAAGCCTCATGTCGGAATCCACAGGTGAGCGTGCGTCCCCACGTTCCCAGGCTATGCTGCCCACAGGTGAAGATCCTCGTCACAGGCGGTTCGGGTTTTGTCGGTCGGGCCATCGTCGAACGACTGCTGTCCCGGGGCCATGCCGTCCGGGTCCTGGCGCGAGGGACCCGGCCCACCCAGGGGGGTGCCATCGAGACCGTCCAGGGCTCGATCCTGCGCCCCGAGACCCTCCCTGCGGCATGTCAGGGCGTCGATGCGGTCCTCCATCTCGTGGGCATCATCAGCGAGGTGGGGGATCAGACCTTCGAAAGGGTCCACACCGAGGGGACCCGGAACATGCTGGACGCTGCCCGATCGGCGGGCCTCCGCCGCTTCATCCACATGAGTGCCCTCGGGACCCGACCGAACGCCGTGGCCCGGTATCATCGGTCCAAATGGGAGGCTGAGCAGGCGGTCCGGGCCAGTGGGCTCGACTGGACGATCTTCCGGCCCAGTCTGATCTACGGGCCTGGTGATGGGTTTGTCGGATTGTTCGCCCGCATGGCCCAGTGGTCCCCCGTCCTGCCGGTCATCGGCACGGGTCAGTCCCGGGTCCAACCCGTGGCGGTTGAGGATGTGGCCCATTGTTTTGCTGCGGCGCCGAGGACACCGGGTTCGGTGGCTCGGACGTTGGATCTGTGTGGGCCGCGTCCCTATCCGTTCGATCAGGTGATCCGGATGATTCTTGAGGCCACGGGACGCCACCGGGGGGTGGTCCATCTCCCGCTGCCGATCGCGCGGCTCCAGGCGGGGTTTCTCGAGAGTGTGTTTCCCAGGATGCTGAATCAGGCACCTCCTTTGAACCGGGATCAGATCCAGATGCTTCAGGAGGACAACGTGGGCGATCCGGTGCCGGCTAGCGAGGTGTTCGGCTTCGCCCCGAGGTCGTTCGAGGATGGATTGGCGCGGTTGTTCCCGAGAGGTTGAGGCGGCGGTTTGAAATGGGGACGCAGCGGATTGCATCGGTAGGGACGAGGTCCCTCTCGTCCCCATCTAGACCGCGAGGGCTGGGCGGACCTGAGGGATGAGTCGGGATCGTCTTGAGCGTCAGAGGACCCCGTCTGCGTTCACGGGTGGGCGATGCGTGGCGGATGGAATAGGGACGGATGGGGACCTTTTTTGAACGCGGTGTTTTCTTGAGGCGTCGGACCCACCATGAAAGCCCGCTCGTCCCTGAGATCGGCCGGGCCTTGGAAAAAAGCCCGGTCTCGGAGCCACGGACCACGGATGTCCACCCCCCTCGAGGAGGATGGCGACGTGAAAAGTGAACTTGGCTTCATCATTCCGGCGGGTCCGAAGACCCGTCGCATCACCCAGCCGCGTCCTGCCGCGCAGCTGAACTTCCCGCTGCCCCCCTCGGCCCCGGCTCCGGTGCGGCGACGCCCGGAGCCCGCGGCGAGCAATCGCCCGTGCCCTCGGAGAAAGGCCGACTGGTGGTTCGACCAGATGCGCCTCCTCGTTGCCGAGGGACGGGAACTGGAGTCCCCGGGAGTGTTTTGAGGGCGTACTGCTGAGGAAGTCCAGGGATCGGTCCCCATCCAGCCGCTCAGGCTCTCCTGAACCTGAACGATCACCAGCGGCCCGTCATACCGGGAGTTCAGCGCAGATCTCCTCACGACGCGAGCAACGGGGTGGGGTGATTGGGATTCGTATGGCAACGCAGGGCGCTGATGGGCCGCCGATGGTGTTCGAGGAAGAAAACCGTTGAACCGGGGTCGTCCACGCCTAGTATCCCGCCGCCCTTCGGGGCACTTTGGTCGGGGCGTAGCGTAGCTTGGTAGCGCGTCTGAATGGGGTTCAGAAGGTCGTGAGTTCAAATCTCACCGCCCCGACCATCGGTCTCCTTCCGCCGATCCGTCGACCCCGGTGGGTTCCGGTCCACGACTCCCATCCGATCCTCCATGCGGCGCATCCAGCCTCGTCTCCCGTGCTGTCTCCTCGGTGTCCTGATGGCGATTGCCTTCAGCCTCGCGGAACTCCGTGCAGCGACGCCGTACAACATCCTCTTCATCATCTGCGATCAGGAGCAGGGGAACCTCATCCCGGCAGCGGGATACCAGACGCCAGCCCGACAGGCGCTGACCCGTCGGGGCGTCGTGTTCCGCAACCACTACACCGCAGCGGCGATGTGCTCGCCGTCGAGGGCCGCGTTCCTCACGGGTCTTCCGCCTCAGCGGACCGGTGTCTTCGACCAGATGGAATACCCGTACGTCCCGAATCTGAACCCACGCCTCCCCAACATGGGTTCGGTCCTGAAGCAGATGGGCTATTCGACAGCCTTCTTCGGGAAGTTCGAGATGACCCGGGAACTCATCCACACCAAGGACACTGTCAACTACAGCCGCAAGCTGCGGCCCTATGGGTTCGACCACTTTGCCGCCACGGGGGATGTCGGCAGCCGTCCCAGTTCCGGATTCCAGAACGATGCGATGATCGCTGCCGAGGCCGTCCAGTGGCTGCGCCGGGGTGCGGTCGGTGGCGGCCCGGACAAGAAGAAACCGTTCTTCCTGGTGACGAGCTTCCTGAACCCGCACGACATCATGTTTGCGGACGTCAACCTGCCTGGGGAGAAGGTCCAGAAGGCGAAGGCGCCGCTGACGTTGAGCCCACCCCCGGCCCATGTGCTCTACCAGAAGGAGTGGGAGTTCGCGCTGCCCCCAAGCCTCAGTGAGAGCCTCACCGCCCCTGGCATGCCCGCCGCCCTCGCGGAGTACAACAAGGGGTGGTCCGATGCCTTGGGACGGATCCCGGCCGATCGGCCCGATATGTGGCGGCGGTTCTACAGCCAGTATCTGAACATGATCCGGGACAACGACACCGCCCTGCAGCAGATCGTCGACGTCCTGGACGAGCAGGACCTGTGGCGGAACACCATCGTGATCCTCACGGCGGACCATGGGGAGATGGGGGGTGCCCATGGCGGGCTCCGGGGGAAGGGGCCCTTCGCCTACGAGCAGAATGCGAAGGTACCCTTCATCGTCGTCCATCCCGACTTCCCCGCCGGCACCAGCGACGTGCTCACCAGCCATCTGGATCTCCTCCCGACGCTGGTGTCCTTCGCCGGGGCCACGGAGGCCCAGGCACGTCCGATGCTCAAGGGCCTCCCGGGCAAGGATTTCACGCCCGGTCTGCGTCGTGAAAACCGTTCGAACCCGAACGCGATCCGCAAAGGGGCCCTGTTCCAGTACGTGGGCCTTCTCACCCTCGATGCCAGCCACTGCACCCGGACCCTGACGGGTGGCGCCGGGGAGGATGCCGAGAAGGCCACCGACCCGGCCCAGCTCAAGGGGAAGCTGGGGAAACGAGGGTTCCTGACCTTCGTCTCGGACGGCCGCTACAAGCTCGCCCGGTTCTACTCGCCCGACAATTTCAACACCCCCGTGACCCTCGATGAACTGTTCGCCCACAACGACGTTCAGCTCTTCGATCTCCAGAACGATCCCAATGAGCTCGTGAACCTCGCCATGGATCGGGTGAAGCATCGGGGGACGCTCGAGCGGATGAACTCTCTGATGAACGAACTGATGGCGAGGGAGGTCGGGGTCAACAACGGAGCCTTCCTCCCGGCCGTGATCCGGCCGGCCGGGGTTCCCGCCCTGAAGCTGTCCCTCGCGCCGAAGTGATCGGATCCGGCGGGTGCTGCCATACGGTCCTGATTTCCGGCTCGCGAAATCGTGTCGATCCGGGAAAACGGGGCATGCCCAATCCCATCCCGTTCCGTCTGTCCCGACGAAGCCTCGGCCAGCGCCGAGGCCTTAGGGTGCTCGTGCTGGTGTGGCTGACGATCGCTGGCCTCGGATCGCAGCGGGTTGGGGAAGCTGCGACCCCGGCCCGGCCGAACATCCTGTTCATCATGACGGATGACCATGCGACCCAGGCGATCGGGGCCTATGGAAGCCGGGTCAACCAGACCCCGAACCTTGATCGACTGGGTGCCCAGGGCCTCCGGTTGGATCGCTGCTATGCGGTGAATTCGATCTGCACCCCGAGTCGGGCCACGCTCCTCACCGGGCAGTACAGCCATCGCAACGGTGTCCCCGTGTTCAATGACCTCGACCCGGCCCGGACCACCGTGGCCCATCGCATGCGGGATGCCGGCTACTACACGGCGATGATCGGCAAGTGGCACCTCGGTTCCGATCCGCAGGGCTTCGACCATTGGGAAATCCTGCCGGGTCAGGGACGGTACAACGATCCCGTCCTCTATGACCGTGACGGCCATCGGATCTACAGGGGCTACGTGACCGACATCATCACGCGCCTCACGCGCGAGGTCCTCGAGAAGCGTCCGAAGGACCGCCCCTTCTTCGTGATGTGCCACCACAAGGCCCCACATCGGGAATGGACGCCCAGCGACCGGTATCGTCGGGAGTTCGCACTGAAGACGATCCCGGAGCCCCGGACCCTCTGGGACGACCATGCCGGCCGGGCCGATGCGTTGCGGGAGCAGCGGCAGTCGATCTTCCGGAACCTGTCGAGATATGATCTCAAACTCACCCCGCCCGAGGACCTGTCCCCAGCGGATCGCCAGCGTTGGCTCAACGAGGTGCCCACCGAGGTCTCCTGGATGGTCGATGGCCAGCCGACGGTGCTCCGTGGACGTGATCTCGACCGCTGGAAATACCAGCGGTACATGCAGGACTACCTGGGGTGTGTGCAGAGCGTCGACGACAGCGTCGGCGAGCTGATGGACTGGCTTGATTCCAATGGATTGAGGGAGAACACCCTCGTGATCTACACCAGCGACCAGGGGTTCTTCCTCGGAGAGCATGGGATGTATGACAAGAGATTCATGTATGAGCCCTCCAGCCGGATGCCCTTCCTGGCCCGCTGGCCGGCCGGGATCCAGCCCGGATCCACGAGCGAGTCCCTGGCCATCAACTGCGATTTCGCCCCGACCTTTCTGGAACTGGCCGGGGCCCGGATCCCAGAGGAGATGCAGGGGCGCAGCCTGGTACCCCTATTCCAAGGGAAGATCCCGGCGGGTTGGCGGAGCGACATCTACTATCGGTACTATCATGACCCCGGGCATCACAACACCCGGGCCCACTACGGCATCCGCACCGCGACCCACAAGCTGATCCACTACTGGAAGGCCGACCAGTGGGAGCTCTTCGACCTGGTGCAGGATCCGGATGAACTCCGGAACCGATACGCGGACGCGGACCAGGCCACCCGGGTGGCCGACCTCAAGGCAAGGCTCCGAAGGCTCCAGTCGGACCTGGGCGATACCGGTCAGTTCACGACCGAGCTGCCGAAGGACACGGTGGACCGGCGACCTCGTCAGATGGACCGCAAGCATCCGGACTCCGAGCTCTGAGCCCAGATCGGGATGACCTTGAAGAAGTGGGCTGGATGGGGTCCACGACTTGAAAGGTCGCAAGGTTTGGGGTCCAGTGGTGCTTGACCTTGTTGAGATCCTGATGCGCGCCGGCGACAAATTGGGCCCCTATGAGCTGACCTCGGTAATCGGGGCCGGTGGCATGGGCGAGGTGTTCCGGGCGCGGGACCATCGGTTGGGGAGAGACGTGGCGATCAAGGTCCTGCGCACGGAGTTCGCGAAGGACGTCGATCGTCTCCAGCGGTTCGAGCAGGAGGCCCAGACGCTGGCGGGACTCAACCATCCGGGTCTCCTGATGATCTTCGACACGGGGACCCATGATGGGGCGCCCTACAT
>JBDLQQ010000338.1:0-3625 GCA_039800465.1 Verrucomicrobiota bacterium | reverse complement strand
TGGATGAGGTTGACGCCCACGAATGCCGTCAACAGCAGCCACATGGGGCTGACGAAATGCGCCAAGGCGAGGCTCGTCAGGATCATCGTTCCAGCAAGGATTCGGATCGCATTCTCGGTGGTCATGAGTGTGAGGGTTTGGGTTTTGGGTTCTGGAGAGCTGGAGGCCTATGTCATGCAGGAAGAAAACGAGCGTCTCGCCCGTCGCCTTCCGCATTTTCTTGCGGGCTTATATTGACCGTATGATCGTATGCGCATATAAACGTTCAAGACATTTTCCAATGAAACCCTCGAACGAGAAGGTGCGGTTGCTGACGGATGAAGCTCTGGATTTGATCGCGGCCCGGTTCCGCGCGCTGAGCGAGCCGAGTCGTCTCAAGCTCATCCGTGAACTCCTGGGGGGGGAGCTGTCGGTGACGGAGCTGATGGAACGGACGGGATTGGGACAGGCAAATACGTCCCGTCACCTCCAGACCCTGACGGATGCCGGCATCCTGGGACGGAGGAAGGAGGGGCTTCGGGTGATCTATTACGTTGGGGACCCGGGGATCCTGACCCTCTGCGAGCACGTCTGCGGTTCGATCCAACGTCGGCACGCCTCCCATGCTGCCGTCCTGGAGCCTGTCGTGAGGAAGACCCGCACCGCGGCGAACTGAGCGATATCAGCGCGGCTGGACCCTGAGGGAGCCGAGGTCGAACCACGCCTGTCCCCGGTCCGCCGCAAGCTCTACCACGATCTCAACCTGCCCTTCGTCCTCGACCTCGAAGTCGCATCGGAGCCGGGTCCATTCCCGCGTCCCGACCAGTCCCCGAGCCCGGGGTCTGCCGCTGACGCGGAGGGCGGCACCGACCGGTCCCTCAACCCCATCGACACGGGCATCGCCCAGGACGGAGTACATACCAGGTTCCAGTGCGACCACCGCCCTGAAGGAGGCGACTGTCTCCGGAGTCACGGCCTCGAGATGGAGGGTTCGTCGCAGGGGGCTGGTTCCCGTGATTTCCAGATGGGCTTCACCCCGTTGGTGTCGCTGCCCCCAGTTCAATGTCCCGAGGGACACGGGAGTGGCATCGACGTTGGCGATCGATCCGTGGAGCTGACGGTCCACGCTCCTGATCCTGCGAAGGATCCGCTGCTCCTGGAAACGGATCTGCTGCTCCAGCGCCGCCCACTCGGCTGGCTGGCGTCCTTCATGACTCTTCCTCAGACGCGCCACGACGTGTTCCAGCTGGTTCGATACCACGGTGGGACTGAAGTGTTGGGCCAGCATCTCCCTCACGCGATCCCGCAGGCGATCCCGGATGGATGGCACTTCGAACGTCGACGCAGCCATCAGCCCCTGCCAATCGGGGTTGATGGTCGACTGGGGCTGTCGGAAGAGCTGGTCCATCCCATGGGGGATGAAGACGGCCCGGCCTCCGATTGGGATGTAGAGCCGATAGTTGTTTCCCTTCCTCGGATAGCCATCCCAGTCATCGGTCAGGATCTGTCCTGCGACGAAGGTCACGAAGCGATCGAGGTCCAACACCTGTTCCAGGCGCTGTTGTCGCTCGCCGAGCGGCGCCTCGGCGGCCTCAACGAGACGCTGGAGGTCACTGCGGTCCTCCGGCCCATCGCCAGCATCCTTCTCGAGTTCGTCGGTGACATCCTTCAGGAACCCGCCGTCGTAGAGGTTGCCCCGTTTCCCTTTTTTGGATGGGAAGTGTCGCTTCACGAAGAGCGTGTCGTAGCCCTCCTTGACGACGTACAGGCCCCGGTCGCGTCCATTGATCCGGACTCGGGCATGGGTGGCCCGGGCGGTTGGAAGGCCGGCCCGCCGGTACAATCCACTCCCGACGGCCTCATTGAGGTAGGAGGGGTCCTGCACCGAATTGTTGAGGTGGATCTTGTCGAGACCCCGGAACGCCTGTCCGTCGACGAACTTGTCGAAATTGAGGGTCAGTGCCGGCTTGCCCCCGATGCCTCGCAGGCTGCCCCGGGAGCCCTTCACATGGATCCCAACATCGGCGTAGACCCGTCCATCGACCTCGATCTCCGCCCTGACGTAATCCCGGGGGGACACCTGGAGTTGCTGCTCGGCCTCCGGGGTGAGTCGGATGTCGAACTCGGCGATGGGACCCTCGAAGAACCGTTCGGTCTCCAAATCAGCCTGGTTCCCGGGCCGGACGCCGAGCCGCGTCGGTTGGGACGACGATGGCTCCGCGAAAAGCAGCGCCAGAAAGACGATCCCAAGGCTGACTGCGGTCGGAATCCGGAGTGGCGGCATCGAAGCCAAGCGCACACCGCGTCAGAGGCAGGGTGCAAGGTCAATCGCGTGACGATTTCGTGCCTGGAGACCACTCAAATGGTCGGGCTCCAAGATGCCAAACCCAAGGGGATGGATTGGGAAACGATCCCAGGGCAGCCAACGGTCATCCCTCGATGCATTCCTGCCCGGGATCCACTCGGTCACATGGACATGGCTCCCGAGGGCGGGGACGTGTTGGGAGTTGAGACCTGAGGCATGAGAGCTGAAGGTTTCCGAGGCTCACCCCTCCCGTGAACATGCCACCCTTCGTATCCCGCCATTTGCTCGCCACCGTGCTGATCTTCGCGGCCTCTGGAGCCTCCGCACAGGGGGTTCACGGTGACTTCGAGCGGGCCCTCAGCCTCTCCCAGCGCACCGAGAACACCGTCTACCGGAACTCCGTGCACCCGCGGTGGCTCCCGGGAAACACGCGCTTCACCTATCGCGTCCAGACCGGCCCTGACTCGGCCGAATGGGTTGTGGTCGATGCCGAGAAAGGAACACGGGAGTCCACGGACAGGCCACCCGACGCCGCAGTCCAGGACATTGCCCCGTCGGCCACCGGACCCGGGGCCCGGACCCGTCGTACGGGACAGGAGACTGTCCTGACCTTCCACAATCCCACAGGACGGGACCTCGACCTGTTCTGGGTCGATCCCGAGGGCCGCCGAAAGGGCTATGGACGCATCCGTGCCGGCGCCGAACGGGGACAGCACACCTTTGGAGGGCATGTCTGGCTTCTCACCGATCCCGCGGGAACCGTGGTTGCCGTGTTCGAGGCGCCCGATCAGCCGGGTCGAGCCAGGATCGGAGACGAATCACCGAAGGCCGCCCCGGATCCAGCACCCGCGACACCCACCGTTCGGGAACCCGGGGAATCGCCCGACTCCCGCTGGGTCGTCGTCGCCCGGGATTCCAATCTCTTCCTCCGCCAAAAGGCCTCCACCACGTGGGAGCGGCTCACCACCGACGGCGCCCCCGGGGATGCCTATGCTCCGGAAGTACACTGGGCGCCGGATTCATCGGCCTTCGTCGCAAGGAAGGTCCGCGCCGGATCCGATCGCAAAGTCTCGTTCCTGGAGGTCGCGCCCATCGACCAGATCCAGCCCCGCCTCCACACCCAGACCTATCTCAAGCCCGGGGATCCACTGCCCAGACCCGTGCTCCACCTGTTCCGTGTCGCCGACCGGCGGGGCAGCCGCGTGGACGACACCGTCTATCCGAATCCGTACACGGAGGATGGCGAGTTGGACCTCCACTGGGCCCCCGACGGACGAGAGGTCTTCTTTGCATACAACGAGCGCGGCCATCAGCGGTACCGCATCCTCGCCGTGGCCAATC
>JBDLQQ010000337.1:0-4154 GCA_039800465.1 Verrucomicrobiota bacterium | reverse complement strand
TTCGGCCACGATCGACAGGACCTTGGCGCCCTTGGTGACGAGCAGCACGGCGGGTCCCAACGTGATCACGGCCCAGTAGAAGACGACACTCATGAGCAGGGAACGCCCCTTTGGGATGCCCCAGATGTCATTGAAGGCCACCTCGATGGTCCGGAGCAGTCCGATGGCGACGACGATGAGTCCCGCCGCTGCCGTCGCGGTGATGCCGCCGAGATGGATTCGTTCCACAAAGCCCACGATGCGATCGGCGACCTCGGCCCGTTGCGCCTGGCCGCCGTCCCCGGACAGTCCCAGCGTGGGTGCGGCTCGGATGACTCCCTCCTCGATCCAGGCCACCAGGGTTGCCCGACGCTCCTCCTCCTTGCGGGGAAGAAACAGGGTCGCGACGCTCAGGGAGATGGCGAGGAGAGGGACGAGGGCGAGAAGAGTCGTGTAGGCCAGCGAGGCGGCTCGTACGGGGCCCCGGTTCCTCATGAACATCTGGCCCACCAGGATCCAGAAATGGACGAACCTCTGGGACCAACCAAGGCGGCTCTCGGCCTCCGCCACGGCATCATCATTGATCAGGGTCTGGACCTGTTCCTGCAATCGGTTCAATCGACCCGGTTGGCGTGATTCGGGAGCTGCCATGACGTCGAGGGTATTTCGGCGGACTGGAGCTTCAACGTCCAACCTGCCAGCCTGTTCCCATGCAGATCGTCTGTGCCATCGTGACCATTTCCGACCGCGCCTCCCGGGGAGAATACGACGATCTCGGCGGACCGGCGCTCCGCGATGAGGCTCAGAGTCTGGGTTGGCGGGTGGTCGGGGAGGCGTTGGTCCCGGACGACGTCCGGCAGATCCAGAGGGCGATCCGGGAGCAGATCGCGCGGGGCGCCCAACTGGTGCTCACCACGGGTGGCACGGGTGTGGCACCGAGGGATGTGACCCCGGAGGCTGTCCTCGAGATTGCTGATCGGGAGATACCCGGGTTTGGCGAAGCGATGCGGATGAAGTCCCTCGCCATCACGCCCAACGCCATCCTGTCCCGGGGCCTTGCCGTGTCGGTCGACAGGACCCTGGTGATCTGCCTGCCAGGAAAGCCGACCGGGGCCGTGGAGTGCCTGGGATTCGTGGTTGGGGCTGTGCCGCACTGTGTGAAGGTGCTCCAGCAGGCGCCAACCAGTTGCTGAGGCTCGCCGGGCTCCTCAATGCCACCGCCATCACCGCGGCAGTTCCTCGAGCATGGCAATTACCAACTGGGCTGCCCTCTGGATGGGGGTAGGGCTTGGCACGGTCTTGGGAGGCGGTTCGCCTGCGAGGCCGGAAATTGACCGGACGGAGATGAACGGGACCCGGTTTGCCCAGCACACTTGGGCGATGGCTGCGGATTCGAGGTCGACGACCTCCGCTCGCCACGCGTTGAAGAGCCATGCCCTGTAGTCGCGGTTTGCGACAAACAAGGGTCCGCTGACTCCCATGCCCGAGGGCAAAAACTTTGGACCGGATGTGGAGTTGGTTGGCGACAAGAGGGATGCCGCCTTGGTCGCAGCCATGCGGAGTCCGGGATCCACGGAAAATCGAGGCATGGGCTCGGGCCCCCGGCTACCGGACCGGGTCACGGTCACCGTTTCCGGGAAGATCATGCCGAAATTCATCACTCCGGAGGCGCTGCGCGTCACTTCCCATCCACCGTCCGCCGTGGGGTTGACCACCGCAGCCTCGGTGTGGTGGGACCAGGCTTCTGGGATGATCACATCCCCGGGCCCACGGCTTGGATTCACCCCACCGGCCTCGCCCAACGCGATCACGTGGGTGATCGGATACCGGTCGAGGGCGGCCTGGGTGATCATTGCCGCGTTGACCACACTCATGCCACAAGGCAGTAGGACGCAGGCTCGGCCAGCAATGGTGGCGTGCCGGTAGGGAATCCCGTTGTGGACTTCCACGGAACCACCTCGGTACTGGCTCCCGGCGGCTGTCTCCAGGCTCGCCAGCTCCTGCTCGGTTGGAGCCAGCACCGCATAGAGCGCGTGTCGTGTTGTCATCCGTTGTCCCGGAGACATGGGACGTTTCGAACAACCGATCGGCAGGGCAAGTACGGCCAGCAGAACCATCTGCAGTGGAGCAAACCAGAGCTGCCTTTTGGGATTCATCGGGTCATCCATTGAGCCACGAACAGCAGGGTGAGAATCCACGAGAGGGGCCGGATCTGTCGATGCCGGCCGAGGCCCAACAGGATACCGATGTGGACCACGAAGCCGAGGGAGAGACCTTCCGCTATGCTGAAGGTGAGTGGCATGGCGAGGACCGTGACTCCGACCGGGATCACCTTGCTGGGGTCCTCGAAGTCGAGGCTGCGCAGACCCTGCATCATGAGGATCCCGACCACGACCAGTACCGGAGCGGTGGCGGCGGTGGGGATGATGCCAATCAGGGGTCCGAGGAAGAGCGACAGGAGAAAACATCCGGCGACCGCGATCCCGGTCAGCCCCGTACGCCCCCCGGATTCGATGCCTGCGGCCGACTCGATGTAGCTGGTGACGGTGCTCGTGCCCAGGGTGGATCCGACGATGGCGGCTCCGGCATCTGCGGCCAGCACCCGGCCAAGGCGCGGTAGGTCGCCATGTTCATTCAGGTATCCAGCCCGTTGGCCGAGCCCGATCAGGGTTCCGAGGTTGTCGAAGACGTCGAGGAACAGGAGCGTGAACACGAGGGGTAGTGCCTGTCGCCAGTGGCTCCAGCCCCATCCGAGGTCGAGCTTGAGGAACAGTGGTTCCAAGGAGGGCGGCCAGGAGATCCAAGAACCCGAGGCCGGAAGCCGTGTGAGCATCCCGGATCCCGAGGGGTTGGGAATCCAGAAACCGGCTGCCGTGATCACGAGGAGGGTGATGAACAGGGACCCGGGGGTGCGCCGATGGAACAGGACTCCGGCGAGGATGATGCCGGTGATCACCGCAAGGACTGCTGGCTGTCTGAGGTCGCCCAGTGTGACGAGGGTTGCAGCGTGGTGAACCACGACTCCTCCGTTCTGGAGTCCGATGAATGCGATGAAGAGTCCGATACCCGCGCTGATCGCCACCTTGAGTTCATGGGGAAGCGAGCGGATCAGGCTGGCCCGGAGGCCTGTGACAGTGAGAAGCAGGAAGAGGATCCCGCTGTAGAAGACGATGCCGAGGGCTGCGGGCCAAGGGATCCCTGAGCCCCGGACCAGTGTGAATGTGAAGAATGCATTGAGTCCCATGCCGGGAGCGACAGCGAATGGGTAGTTGGTCAGGAACGCCATCAGCATGGTTATCAGGGCTGATGAAAGTGCCGTGGCCGTGATGAGGGCCTGGCGGTCCATGCCGGTGCCATCCGACAGGATGGCTGGGTTCACGGCGAGGATGTAGGCCATGGACGCGAAGGTGGTCGCCCCGGCAATAAGTTCTCCTCGGACCGAGGTGCCGTTCGATTTCAGCTTGAAAAGCCGCTCCCACATGGAAGCCAGTCAACGTCAAGCTTGCCGGCATTGGAAGCCGCATGCCTCCACTGCTGCGGATCAGTCGGCGAGCGATTGTCCGACGATGCCACGCGTCCCGCGTGTGAGGCTCGTCCGCCAGACCACCGGCTGTATTGCCGTCCAGACACGTTCCCCGTCATCACGGGACACCTTGGGAGTTTGGAGGAAGCGTCGCCAAGCCTGCCGGGCAGCTTCTTGTTCCGGCAGACCGGAGGATGTCTCGACGATCTCCTCGATCTCCTCCCGCATGGGCCCCCGCAGCCAGGAGTGCATGGGTGATTCCCATCCCCTCTTGGTCCTCCGTTGCCTGATGGGCTCGGGGAGGATTCCTTCCATGGCGTCGCGCAAGATGCGTTTGGTGAAGCCTCCGCCGATCTTGCTGGTCCAGGGCAATGCGAACGTGAAGCAGACGAGACGCCAGTCGAGGAATGGCATCCTTGTCTCGATTCCACAGGCCATGGAGTACCGGTCGTAGTTCCGAAGAAGGGTTGGCAGGAATGTGGTGTGCAGCGCCTCGTACAGTCCGCGGCTCAGGAGATCCATCCTGAGGAATTGTTCATGGTGTTGATCTTCGTGGAAGGTGGCCTGGGCGAGTGGGGGTTGTGGACAGCCGGCCAGACTCTGTCCCAAACGTGCAACTGGGGTAAGCCCCTTCCGGATCTGGCAGGCCATC
>JBDLQQ010000336.1:0-21310 GCA_039800465.1 Verrucomicrobiota bacterium | reverse complement strand
GCCGCATCCTTGCCGGAGGGCGTCGCTGAGGTCTTACGGGACAGATAGTCGAGCGCCACCTTCAGCTCCGACGCCTGGGGCTCCCGGGCGTAGGCGATCCGGTAGAGTTCGCGGACCTTCTCGTCATCGCCCCGGGTGGCGTCGGAAGCCAGAGCCGCGGCGCGGCCGAGATCGGCCGCCAGACGCTCCTGGATGTCCTTGGCGTTGAGGAGGTGCAGGCTCTGGCTCAGGGAGGCGTCGGCGCTCCGCTCGCACTCGCAGGCGCTGTTGCCCTCGGGCCGACCGAAGACCGTCAGGAAGTAGTTGCCGGCGTTGAAGCTGTTGTCGGGCAGGCCCACCGCACGGGTCCCCGCAGGCAGACCGTCGAACTTCGACTCCGCACCCACCATCAGGTTGACCGAGTCGTACAGCGTCTCCGCCCCCAGGCGGCGCGGATAGTATCGTGAGAAGTGGTGGCGATCCCGGGCGTTGTTCTCGTTGGGCAATGCGCTCAACTGGTACACGGACGACCGCGTCAGGGTCCGGACCAGGTCCTTCAGATCATACCCCTTCTCCACGAAATGCTTCGCCAGGGCGTCGAGGAGTTCCGGATTCGTCGCCGGATTGGTGTCGCGGAGGTCGTCCTCGGGATCAACGAGGCCCCGGTTGAAGAAGTGCTTCCAGTACCGGTTGACGAGCGTGCGCGCGAGGAAGCGGTTGTCCGGACGCGTCATCCACGTGGCCAGCGCCTCGCGGGGATCCTCGTCGGCCGACAGACCCGGGATCGCGTCCCCGAGCCCCGCCGGCTTCACCGGCTGGCCCGTCTTCTTGTTCGTGATCTGCGGCATCCCGCGCTTGTGGACGACCGCATCCTCGCCGGGCTGGCTGCCGGTCTTGTAGGCGACCTGCGAGAAGAACGCCCCGAAGCTCCAGTAGTCGGCCTGGCTCCACTTCTCATACGGATGATGGTGGCACTGCGCGCACTGGAGCCGCTGGCCCAGGAAGAGCTGGGCGGTGTCCTCCAGCTGGGCCTGGGGAGTCCGGACCTGCCGGAACCATGCGACCGGCGGGTTCTCCTGGATGTCGCCCGAGGCCGACACGATCGAGCGGACGAACTGGTCGTAGGGGACGTTCCGGTCCAGCTGGTCCTTGATCCAGCCGTGGAACGCATAGGTGCCCCGGGCCTGCTTGGCATCCCCGCGCTTGTTCCGCAGGAGGGCGCTCCACTTGTTGGCGAAGTTCTCGGCGTAGTCGGGACCCGACAGCAGCCGGTCGATCGCCGCGTCGCGGGCCTTCCAGGCGGGACCCGGGGTGGACCCGGACAGGGAATCGCCGGAATCCGGCGTCGTCTCCCGACGTTCCGCGGCCACGGCAGCCTCGAAGGTGGAGACCTCCGCCAGCGTGGGCACCCGGCCGGTGAGATCGAGGGTCACCCGACGCAGGAAGGTCGCCTCATCGGCAATGTCGCTCGGAGGCAGCCCCACCTTCTTGAGCTGCCGGAAGACCAGTTCATCGACAAATGTCCGGGCTGGCGGGAGACGATCGACCGCCAGTCCCAGGGGCACCGTGGCCCGGAAGACCGCCACCTTGCCCTGGTACCGCACCATGACGGCCACCTCGCCGGGCTGGTTGTAGGTCTTCACCATCCCAGTCACATCGGTGGAGGCCATGTCCTTGTCGTTGGCCTCGTACAGCGCCCCGCGCGTGACGTCCTCGGTGGAACCGTCGGAATAATGGGCGGTCACCACCAACTGCTGTTCCCCGTTGAGCGCCAAAGTCCTTTCCGTGGGGAACACCTCGACCCGGGTGACCGTCGCCGCGTCGGAACGTCCGACCGGCATGCCCTGGGCGATCCAGCGGACCAGCATCCGGTAGTCGTCGGAATCCGGGTCCAGCCGCTTGCCACCGCCGTGCGGCAGCTGGGCCGCGCCCTTGGTCAGGAGCAGGCTGCGCTCCGGGGCCGCTGGGAAGAGACGCCGTCCGCGGGCCTCCTTCACCAGGTGGTCGTAGTCCTCGGCCGGCTCGAATCCCAGCAGGGACAGCCGGAACCCGTTCTGGCCCGACGCCTTGCCATGGCATCCCCCGCCGTTGCAGCCGTTCTTCGTGAAGATGGGGACGATCTGGTTGGCGAAGTGGATCGGCGCCCGGCTCGTGGCGTTGGTGACCGACAGCGTGACATCCCGGTTGCCATCCGCCGTCACCAGCAACTGCTGACGCGCATCCTGGGAATCGAGCACCAGCGGCGCAGGATCCTTCCGGTACTCGATTTGGAGCGAGGCCTCGGCCCCGGCACCCATCAGGAGAAGACCCAGGGCCAATGCTCTTCGGAGGGCAGGCCTGACAGAGGAGGAAGCGGAGGGATTCATGGTGTCAGCCCACGAGTTCAGGGAGGGGTTGGCAGCCCTCGGGAACCAGGAAGGTCGGACGACCAGTCAGGTCCGGCAGCGTGACCTGGTTCACATCGATACCCAGGCGCTGGTAGAGGGTGGCGAAGATGTCGCCGAAGAGCACCGGGCGCTCCGAGGGCTCACCCCCGAGACGGTCCGTGGCGCCGATGACCTGACCCGTGCGCATGCCGCCACCGGCCAGGATCGCACAGTTGGCCCGGGGCCAGTGATCACGACCGGCATCCTTGTTGATGGTCGGGGAGCGACCGAATTCGCCCCAGACCAGGACGCTGACATCCTTGTCGAGCCCCCGGTCGTGCAGGTCGGTGATCAGGGCGCTCAGGGCCTGGTCGAGCATCGGCAGGTCGTTCCGGGCATTGCCGAAGTTGTTCCCGTGGTAGTCCCAGAAACCGTAGGCGACCGTGACGAATCGCGCCCCGGCCTCGACGAGGCGTCGGGCAACGAGGAACTGCTCGTTGAGCATCGGGGCGGCGTCGCCATGGACCTTGGAGTCGCCCTTCCCATAACGCTCCAGCAGGCGCGGGTCTTCCTTCGAGACGTCGAGCGCCTGGAGGAGTCGGCTGGAGGTCAGCATGCCGAAGGCCTGCTGGTTGAAGTTGTCGAGGCCCGACATCAGCCCGCTGGAGTCGACCTCGCGTCGGAACTGGTCGAACGCCGCCAGCAGGGCCCTTCGATCCCCGAGGCGATCTGCGGTGATGCCGTTGAGCACCATGTCGGCCTTGGCGTCCGCGGCGGGACGGAAGGCGTCGTGCGACACCCCGGCGAACCCGGCGTTGGCCGCGTTGTAGGGCCGGTGCTGCATCCGGGGCTCGAGACCGACGAAGGCTGGCACCCCGGGATCGGAGGAACCGAGGAGGCGCGACACACAGGAGCCCATCGTGGGCCATCCACCGGGCGGCTGGTTGTTCTTCCGACGCCCGGTCTGGCACATGAAGTCGGAGTGGTCGTCGATCCCATCGGCCAACGACCGGACGATCGTGTACTTGTCGGCCAACCGCGCCAACCGGGGCAGCAGCTCGCAGATCTGGATGCCGGGGACGTTGGTCGGGATGGGTTTGAACTCGCCGCGGATCTCGGAGGGAGCATCCGGCTTCAGGTCGAAGGTGTCCTGATGCGGAGGTCCACCCGGCAGGTAGATCATGATGACCGACTTCTGCCCATGGGTGCGTCCGGTGGCACTCTCGGCCCGGAGCAGCTGAGGGAGGGCGAGGCCACCCATTCCCAGGGAGCCAATCCGGAGGAATTGACGACGCGACACCCCGTCACAGAAACGTCGTGAGGTGCCGGTCAGGGAGAGCATAAGGAATAGTTACTGAACCCCCGACGCCCGACACAAGGCCCGGCTTCAAATAAAGTTCAGAGGAAGGAGAGGTGACGGAACGCCCAAGAACCGTCGGGAATGATAAAGATCACGACGAGCGCATCCTGAGGCTTGTTCCGCCACGACGGGCCGGTACGCTTTCGGCGTTCCCCGAAACACATCACGTCATGAGTCCTACCTTCTCCAAGACCTACTCGCGCCGCCATTTCCTCGGCGGCGTCACCGCCACCTCCCTCGCCTTCACCTTCCTGCCCTCCCGGGTCTGGGGCGCCAATGACCGCCTCCGCATCGCCGGCGTCGGCGTCGGTGGCAAGGGGTCGAGCGACATCGACCAGGCCGGCAACCTCGGCGACGTCGTCGCCCTCTGCGACTGCGACGAGACCATGCTCAAGCCCAAGGTCTCCAAGTGGGGCAGCGCCAAGGCCTATTCCGACTTCCGCCGCATGTTCGACGAGATGGCCGGCAAGATCGACGCCGTCACCATCAGCACCCCCGATCACAACCACGCCCTCGCCGCCGCCCTGGCCATGCAGCGGGGCATGCACGTCTACATCCAGAAGCCGATGACCCACGACGTCTGGGAGGCCCGCTGGCTCCGGGACCTCGCCCGCAAGCACAAGGTCGTGACCCAGATGGGCAACCAGGGCACCGCCGAGGACGGGCTCCGCGCCGGTGTCGAGGCCATCCGGGCCGGTGCCATCGGAAACGTCCGCGAGGTGCACGTCTGGACCAACCGTCCCGTCTGGCCCCAGGCGCCGAAGGTCACGAGCCGTCCCAAGGACACCCCGCCGGTGCCTGGCACGCTCAACTGGGATGCCTTCCTGGGGACCGCTCCCGACCGGCCCTACAACGCGGCCTACCATCCGTTCAACTGGCGTGGATGGTGGGACTACGGCACCGGCGCGCTCGGCGACATGGCCTGCCACACGGCCAACCTGCCGTTCATGGCCCTCGATCTCGACGCCCCGACACGGGTCGAGGCCGACTGCGAGAAGCCAAACCCCGAGACCTATCCGGGCTGGGCGACCGTCACCTACCGCTTCCCCGCCCGCGGCAACCGCGGTCCGGTGAAGTTCGTCTGGTACGAGGGCCAGCTCCCCGGCGGCATCAAGAACCTGCCCGGACTGCAGTACTTCTTCGGCGAGAAGCCGACCGACAGCGGCAGCCTCATGATCGGCGACAAGGGCGTGATGTACTCGCCCTCCGACTACGGCGCCTCGTGGAAGCTGCTGCCGGGCGACCGGTTCAAGGACTGGGTCGCCCCGGCCCCGACCCTCGCCCGCAACGGCAAGGGCGACCAGGGCATGAAGAACGAGTGGGTGGCGGCCATCAAGGGTGGCCCGAAGCCGTTCTCGAACTTCGAGTACGCCGCCCCGCTCACCGAGGCGATGCTGCTGGGCAACGTGGCCATCAAGGCGGGCATCCCGCTCGACTGGGACGGCCCGAACTTCCGCCTGCTCGGCCGCAGCAAGGAGGCCGAACACCTGCTCCGCCGCCAGTACCGCAAGGGCTGGAAGGCCTGAGCCGGTCCTCGGAAGACCCTCTCGACAACCCCGGCGCGCGGCCCGTCCGCGCGGCCGGGGTTTGTATTTCTACTCAGGGCCGACAGCACGTCCGCGCGTTCGACGGAACCCCAGGATCCTATCGGCCGAGTACGAATCCGATTTTGCACTGGCAGATCCCGCCGGCGGTTCCCATCTTCTTTGAAGAATCCCCGAGGTCCTTCCATGAACACCGTCCCCAAGTCGTCCGTCCCCGGCAGGAAGTCCGCCGGCTTCACCCTGATCGAACTGCTCGTCGTGATCGCCATCATCGCGATCCTCGCCGGCATGCTCCTGCCCGCGCTGGGCAAGGCGAAGCAGAAGGCGCAGGGCATCCAGTGCCTCAACAACCTCAAGCAGCTGCTCATCGGGTGGTCGATGTACTACAACGACCACAACGACCGGCTCGCGCTCAACTGGCTGGGATCGCCGAACGCGTGGATCAACGGAAACGTCGCGGCACTGCCCGGGGCCACCAACGAGGCCGACATCCGGACCGGCAAGCTCTTCACCTACAACCCGACGGTCTCCATCTACAAGGATCCCTCCGCCATCGAGCTTCCGAAGTCGCTGAAGGCCCAGAAGAACAAGATCCCCAAGGGACTGGTCCGGACGTTCTCGATGAGCGGCCGCATGGGCGGCAGCGATGGCAAGGATGGCGGCGCGGACACGTCTTGGGTCATGGGACCCAAGTACCCGCAGTTCAAGAAGTACTCTGACATCATGAACCCCTCGCCGTCGGGCTCGCTGGTGTTCATCGACGAGAGCAAGGAGACGATCGACGACGGCTACTACGCGACCAAGGCCCCGCCGAGCGACATCTGGCAGAACTCGCCCACCGCGCGCCACGGCAAGTCGGCCGCCTTCTCGTTCGCCGACGGCCACTCCGAGATCTTCCGCTGGAAGGTCCTGAGCGTCGACCAGGGCCTCGACGCCTCCTCGAAGACCGGTGTCGGTGGGAGCACCCTGGACGACCTCAAGAAGATGCAGCGCACGGTCGTCCCGCCCGAGGACGTGAAGTAGCCAACGCCTTTCGTCGCAAGCGCCGTCCACCTGGCCCGCGATGGATCCTGTTCCGACAAAAAGGCTTCCCGGCCTGCACCGCGATTCCTAGCCTCCACACCGTCACACCATGAGATTCGGCATCAACTCCTTCCTCTTCGTCTCCCCGTTCACCACCGACAGCGTCAAGCTCTTCCCCAAGTTCAAGAAGTGGGGATTCGACTCGGTCGAGATCCCCGTCGAGGACCCCAGCCACATCGACGCCGCCAAGGTCCAGGCCGCCCTCCAGAAGAACGGTCTGGTCTGCGGATCGATCTGCGCGTGCATGGGTCCTGGACGTGATTTCCGTGGGACCGACGCCGAGCAGAAGACGGCGATGGACTACTGCAAGGCCCTGGTCGACCAGGCCGTGGTCCTCGGCCATGCCAAGATCATCGGCCCGGTCTACTCGGTCGTCGGCAAGGCCGATGCCGTCGAGCCCGCCCAGCAAAAGGTCGAGTTCCAGCTCGTGGTCAAGAACCTCAAGGAGCTCGGCAAGTATGCCGAGTCCAAGGGGATCACGATCTGCGTCGAGCCGCTGAACCGGTTCGAGACCGACTTCCTGAACACCTGCGACCAGGGGCTGAAGCTCCTCAAGGCGGTCGGGTCCAAGGCGCTCCGGCTGCACCTCGACACGTTTCACATGAACATCGAGGAGAAGAACCAGGCGGCCGCGATCAAGAAGGCCGGCAAGCTCCTCGGGCACTTCCATGCGTGCGGCACCGACCGTGGCACGCCAGGGGGCGACTCGCTCGACTGGAAGCCGATCGTGGCGGCCCTGAAGGCGGTGAAGTACGACGGTGACGTGGTCATCGAGTCCTTCACGACCGACGTGAAGGTGATCGCCCGCGCCGCCGCCATCTGGCGCCGCATCCAGCCGACCCGCGACGAGATCGCCGTGGATGGCCTCCGCAATCTCCGGAAGGCCTTCGGCAAGAAGTAACCCTACCTCCTCCACGCCATGAACCGCATTCTCCTCTCCGCTCTCCTCGCCCTCGCCTCCCTGGTCGTCCGTTCCCAGGCGGGTGACACCCTCATCGCCGCCCCGAAGGGAGCCGCGCCGCGGGTGCTCTTCAACGGCCGCAACCTCGAGGGCTGGGCGGGCCTGCCCCACCACTGGAAGGTCCAGGAGGGCGCCATCACCGGCTACACCACGAAGTTCGCCCCGCTGAAGAACAACACCTTCCTGGTCTGGACCAACGGCACCGTGGGCGACTTCGAGCTCCACCTGAAGTACAAGATCACCGGCTCCGGCAATTCGGGCATCCAGTATCGCAGCGAGCTCAAGGACCCGGCCGAGTTCATCGTGGGCGGCTATCAGGCCGACATCGACGGCTCCCCCCGCTACAGCGGCATCCTGTATGAGGAGCGCGGACGCGGCATCCTGGCCGACCGCGGCCAGCAGACGCTGGTGAAGGCGGTCGACGGCAAGACCCAGATCCAGGTCTCCACCACGCTCGCCAAGACCGAGGATCTCCAGAAGTTCATCCGGTCGGAGGACTGGAACGACTACGTGATCGTCGCCAAGGGTAACAACGTGATGCACTTCATCAACGGCCACCTGATGTCGAACTGCGTGGACCTCGACGCCGCCAAGGCCCCGACCCGCGGCATTCTGGCCCTGCAGATCCACGTCGGACCGCCGATGGAGGTCCAGTTCAAGGACATCCGGCTGTACCCGCTCGACGCCAAGCGTTGAGCCGGAAGTCCGGCTCTCCAAAACCCGCCCGGATCCCCAGGGGTCCCGGCGGGTTTTCCATTCCTGGGAAGCGCCGCAACCGGATCGGGGTCCACCCGAAGTCCTTCCCAACCGAGGATGGGTTGCCCGGGGTCTCCAACAGGATCCACCGCACTCAGCAAGTCCGGGCGCCGCCTCCAGGATCCCCCGATGCATCGAAGGCGCTTCCGCAGCTTTCCCTCATCCCGCCTCCGCCGGGAACCCTGGGGCCACGAGGGAGGGACTCCGGACCCCGCCATTCCCCCGTTTCTCCCCTTCTCCTCCCTCCGCGTCGCCACGCCTCCGCGGGCGGATCCCCGGGGCCTACTCGTAGCGAAGCGCCTCGATCGGGTCCAACTGCGAGGCCTTCATCGCCGGGAAGAATCCAAAGACGATCCCGATCATCGCCGCCGAGCCGAACGCCAGTGCCACGGAGTTCGCCGCGATCAGGGTCGGACTCTGCATCATGCCCGACAACCAGTCGGACGCCCACCAGCCCAACCCGATTCCCAGGAGCCCGCCCACCACCGACAGCGTCAGCGCCTCGATGAGGAACTGCAGCAGGATGTCCCGTCCCCGCGCCCCCACTGCCAGACGCAGGCCGATCTCACGGGTGCGCTCCGTCACGCTCACCAGCATGATGTTCATGATCCCGATGCCCCCCACCACGAGCGACACCCCGGCAACGCCGCCGAGGAGCAGGGTCAGGACGCGCGAGGTCTCGGTCGCGAACTCGCTGATCTCCTGCTGGGTGCGCACCAGGAAGTCGTCGTCGCGTCCGGGCTGGATCCGATGCCGCTGGCGGAGGATCTCGGTGATCTGGCCCTGGACCGAGGTCAGGAGGGTCGGCTCGGTGGCCTGGACCAGGAGCGAGCGGAAGGTGGTGTCGCCCGTCAGCCGCTTCATGGCACTGGTGTAGGGCACGAGGACGACGTCATCCTGGTCGCTGCCCATCATGTTGACCCCCTTGGGGGCGAGGAGTCCGACGATGCGGAAGGGGGCGTTCTTGACGCGGAGGATCTGGCCCACCGGATCCTCGCCTCCGAAGAGCTGGGTGGCGGTGGTCTTGCCGATGAGAGCCACCTTGTTGGCATTGCGGACGTCGGCCTCGGTGAAGTTGTCGCCCGAGGCGAAGCGCCAGGTCCGGATGTCGGCGTAGTCGGATCCGACGCCCATGATCTGGGGGTTGGCGTTCTGGTTGCCGACGGCGACCTGGGCGAAGCTGCGGACCTCGGGGCTGACCCCGGCCACGCCCTCGACCTCCTTCCGGATGGAGTCGAAATCCCCGAGCGTGAGGGTTCCCGCCGTGCCGAACGCCATGCGGAAGCCGCCGCGGGAGGCGGCGCCCGACATCACCATCACGACATTCTGGCCGAGGGTGGAGATCTGCTTCTCGACCTGGGCCTTGGCCCCGTTGCCGAGGCTGACGACCGCGATGACGGCGGCGACGCCGAAGATGATCCCCAGCATGGTGAGCAGGGATCGGAGGAGGTTCCGGCGCAGGCCCGTGAAGGCGATCTTGAAGGCGGCGAGGATGATCATGGGCGCTCCGGTCAGGCGAGTTTGACGGCGGCCTGCTCCTGGGTGAGCCGGGCCAGCTCCTCCTTGGCGTTGAGGCGCTGCTCCACCGGGCGGTCCGTCACGACCTTGCCATCGCGCATGACCACCATCCGGGTCGAGTAGCTGGCGATGTCGAGCTCGTGGGTGACCATGACGAGGGTCATGCCGGCGGCGTTGAGCTCCTGGAAGATGTCCATGATCTCGATGCTGGTGCGGGAATCGAGGTTCCCCGTGGGCTCGTCGGCGAGCAGCAGGGTCGGCTCGTTGACAAGGGCACGGGCGATGGCCACGCGCTGCTGTTGTCCGCCGGAAAGCTGGCTGGGGGTGTGGTCGGTCCGCTTGCCCAGGCCGACCCGTTCCAGGGACTTCATGGCGCGCTCCCGGGCATTGTTGAAGCGCTGGCCGCCCCGGCGGTAGAGCATCGGCAGTTCCACATTCTCGAGTGCGGTGGTGCGGGCCAGGAGGTTGAAGCCCTGGAACACGAAGCCGATCTTCTGGTTCCGGAGATCAGCCAACTCATCGCGGTTGAGCGATCCGACGTCGATGCCATCGAGCAGGTATTTGCCGCCGGTGGGGCGATCGAGGCAGCCGATGGTGTTCATCAGCGTGCTCTTGCCGGAACCGCTGGAACCCATGATGGCGACGAACTCGCCGGGGTTGATCGTGAGGGTGACACCGCGGACGGCCTGCACCTCGACCTCGCCGGTGATGTAGCTCTTCCGGAAGTCGACCAGCTGGATGACCGGGACCATGGGGAGTTCGTGTGGGGCGGCTGGGGGTTGGACATCCACGACCCGCTCACCGCATGCGCGGGGCGCCTCCGAACGGACTGCCACCGAGAGGGGAACCGGCGCGGGGCATGGAGCCCGCGGTGCTGGAAGCGGTGTCGGCGACGGCAAGCCCGGTCACGACCACCTCACCCTCCTTGAGACCCTCGACGATCTCGGTCTGGGATCCATCGCTGATGCCAGTCCGGACCGAGACCGCCTTGAGGGCGGGCTTGCCGGGGGTGGAGGACTCGGTGTCGACCACATAGACCGTGCGGATGCCCGGGGCATCGGCTGAGGCGCTCGCGCCACCGCCTCCCCCCATACCCATCATCCCCATACCCATGCCTCCGCCACCGCCCATGCCTCCGCCCTGCGACATCTGGGCCCGCATCCGTTCGCGGAACTGGCGCATCTGCTCGCGCTGCTCGGGGGTCAGGGTCTCGTCGAATTTCTTCCGCTCCTCCTCCGTGGGACGTCGTCCCTCGGCGACCCAGGGTGGGGTCGGCAGGTCGGCAGGTCGGGACGATCCCGACACCGCATTGGTGCCGGCGGCCTTGGCGACGGCGTCGTTGGTGCTGGAGATCCGGGTGCCTTCGGGCGGACGGAAACGGAAGGCGCCGTTGGGGATCCGGACGATGTTGGTCCGCTCGGCGGTGATGATCGACGCGTTGGCGGTCATGCCGGGCCGGAGTTTGCGGTCCGGGTTGTTGACGTCGACCACCGTGATGTAGTTCACCACGTTCTGGTTGGTGGTGGGCGCGAACCGGACCTGTCGGACCTTCCCGACGAACTGGCGTCCGGGGAAGGCATCCACGAGAAAGGTCACCTTCTGGCCTTCCTGGACCCCGCCGACGTCGGCCTCGGACACGGCGGCCTCGATCTGCATCCGGGTGAGGTCGTTGGCGATCTGGAAGAGCTCGGGGGCGGTGAAGCTGGCGGCGACGGTCTGGCCGGCCTCGACACGGCGGGAGATGACCACGCCGCCGATGGGGGCGTAGATGACGGTGCGGTCGAGGTCGACCTTGGCCTCGGCGAGGGCCGCCTCGCGCATCTTGACCCCGGCCTCGGCCTGCAGGAGGCCGACCTGGGTCTGCTCGAATTCGGTCTGGGAGATGAGGCGGCTGTCGAACAGCTGCCTGGCCTGCTTCTGGTTGAAGACCGCGAGCGCCTCGGAGGCCTTGGCGCTGGAGAGATCGGCCTCGGCCCGGGCGAATTTCCGCTCATAGGTGGAGGGATCGATCTTGGCGAGGACATCACCCTCCTTGACCACCGTGTTGAAGTCGGCCTGGAGCTCCGTGATGATGCCCGAGATCTGACTGCCGACGGTGACGATCTTGACCGGGTTCAGGGCACCATTGGCGGTGACGCTCTGGGTGATGTTGCCGCGGGCGACCGAATTGGTGCGGAACTCGGCGGTGGCGGCCGCGGCCGTCCCCTTGCCAGCCTTCCACTTCGTATAACCCCAGTAGCCACCGCCCGCGAGGGCCGCGACCACCAGCCAGATGCCCAGGGAACTCTTTGGGGAGGAAGCCATGATGGTTTGGATCGTCCGCGGAGCGTCGGTGGGATGGCCAACCCGGGGCAAGCCCTCCGAAGCGAGCACGGACGCACCCCGAGACCCTGGGCGCTGGGATTGGTTACAGGAGAGTGGACGGGATCCGGGGACGGGGCGGAAGGTCCGGTCCATCGAAACGGACCCTCCAGCACTCGACCCGCACCTCTCAACTCCCCCATGGCCCGCCCTTGGAGGTCCGGCTACGTTCCGTGCGCGGCATGCTGCGACTCCTCCTCACCTCCCTCCTGTTCGCGTGGCTCCTCACGCCACCCCTCCAGGGCGCTGAGCCGGCCCCGGGTCGCGCAGGACTCGCCTGGCCCACAGGAGCCCGGTCGGTCGATGCCCGGATCCCGGGGTGGCCCGTGACCCGGGTGGCGGGACGCATCTCCGCCGCCACCGGATGGGAGGTGTTCCTCGAGCCCGGGTCCGACCGTCCGATCCGGGCGACGTTCACCAACCTCCCGCCTGCGGAGGCCCTGCGGAGGCTCCTCGGGGGACTCAACTTCTCGCTGCAACCACAGCCCAAGGGGCCGTCCCGACTTTACATCTACGCGTCGGACCGGGATCGGGCGACCCAGCGCATCGTCGCCGACGACCAAAGGCCCGGACGCATCCCCAACGAACTGGTCGTCCGACTGAAACCCAATTCCACCCTGACCATCGAGGAGATCGCGGCCGCCGTCGGGGGACGTCTGATCGGCAAGGCCCCGACCCTGCGGGCGTATCGGCTCCAGTTCGACACCCCGGAGTCCGCCGAGGCGGCCCGGAAGAAGATCGCGGAGCTGACAGAAGTCGCAGCCATCGAGAACAACTACCGATGGGAAGCCCCAGACGACCCCGATGGCGCTCCGGGCAGCGGCCCCACGACCACCGCAGCGGCCAGCCCCACCCTCAAACCCCGGTTGGCCCCCGACGGAAAGAACACCGTGGTCGGCATCATCGACACCGCCGCCCAGCCCATGAGCGCGGACAAGGAGGCCTTCGTGCTGTCCCGGACCGATCTCGTCGAGGGCCGTTCCTCCGATCCCGGCATCTGGCATGGGACCGCGATGGCGGAGGAGTTCCTGCGGGGTGTCTCCCTGACCGACACGGCGGCCGGCGGCTCCGCCGTGCGGCTCCGTCTCTACAACGCCTATGGGGCGAATGAGACGGCCACCAGCTTCGACGTGACCCGCGGCGTCCTTCAGGCCGCGGACGATGGCGTCCGCATCCTCAGCCTGAGTCTCGGAGGGCCGGAGCCCAGTCCGATGCTCCAGGAGGCGTTGGCGTCGTTCACCGAGCAGGGTGGCCTCGTGTTCGTCGCCGCCGGCAACCAGGGCAGCGAGGCCCCGTTCTATCCCGCGGCGGATCCCCGGGTGATCGCGGTGACGGCCGTCAACCGCGAGGGAAGTCCAATGCCGTGGGCGAATCGCGGCAACTACGTCGATGTCGGCGCCCCCGGCGTCACCTACATCCCCTTCCAGGGCCAGACCTGGGTCGTCCGCGGAACCTCACCCGCGACCGCGCTGACCGCCGGGATGGCGGCCGGCTATGCCGACCGGACCGGAGCCCCCCTCGGGGCCGTTCGGGAAACCCTCCTCCGGGACCTCTCCTTCCAGCCCAAACCCTGACTGGATCGACTTTCCCAAAGGGCAAAACCGGTTGTCACACGACATCCAGGCAAAAAAAACCCCGCCCTGGCCGTATGAGACAGGTCCCTTCTACCGAAGAGACCAGGTGGGAACAGCGGGCAGCCTGCCGCCTTCCTATATAGGAGGCCTGGCGTGGGACTGCTTAGGTAACCGCTTTGATGTTCCCGAGGTTGAGATAAGGTCGAAGGACGCTGTCTCGATTCACGCACCGGGCAGGGAAAACTGAAAAGGAACAACCGACACGGGGACGCTAGGCCCCGGATGCGTCCGGTTCAAGCGCGGCGGTCCTCCAATTTCATCCCACCTCAGGAATCCGGGCCGACAACGACAGGATCCAGCAGACGGGATCCTTCGAAGAGCCGGTTGAGAAGCCTCTCGTGACGACATCCCGGGAGTTCCGGGTCGCCCCTAGGCCAGGAGCTCCTTCACCACCCGGCTTTCCTCGACGCCGGTCAACCGCTGGTCGAGCCCCTGGTACTTGTAGGTGAACCGGTCGTGTCGGATCCCCAGGAGATGGAGCACGGTCGCGTGGAAATCCCGGATGTGCACCGGGTTGTCGACGATGTTGTAGGAGAAGTCATCGGTCTCCCCGTAGACCGTCCCGCCCTTCGCCCCACCACCGGCCATCCACATGGAGAAGCAGCGCGGATGATGATCGCGACCGTAGTTGTCCTTCGAGAGACCGCCCTGGCTGTAGATGGTGCGTCCAAACTCGCCGCCCCAGATGATCAGGGTGTCCTCGAACAGGCCGCGGGCCTTGAGGTCCGTGATCAGGCCGTAGATGGGACGGTCGATGTCCTGGCACTGCATCGGGAGGCGACCCGCGAGATTGCCATGGTGATCCCAGTTGTTGAGGTAGACTTGGACAAAGCGGACGCCCCGCTCGACGAGGCGCCGCGCGAGGAGGGCCGTGTAGCCGAAGGTGCCCGGCTTGCGGGCCGATTCCCCGTAGAGCTCGTAGGTGGACGCCGGCTCGTTGGCCACCCGGGTCAGCTCCGGCACGCTCGACTGCATCCGGAAGGCCATCTCGTACTGCTGGATCCGGGTCTCCGTCTCGGGATCCCCCAGCCGGCGATGCTCGAGTTCGTTCAACCGTCGGAGCCCGTCGAGCTGGAGCCGTCGGAGATCGGACGGAACCCCGGGAGGATTGTTGATGTAGAGGATCGGATCGCCAGCACTGCGGAAGGAGACGCCGGCGTGTTCCCCGGGAAGGAAGCCACTCGACCAGAGACGGGCGCTGATCGCCTGGATCTGCTCCTTGTTCGTGGGCTCCGCGACAAGCACCACGAAGGTCGGCAGGTTCTGGTTCATCGAACCCAGCCCATAGCTGACCCAGGATCCCATGCAGGGCCGACCCGAGTTCATGTTGCCGGTCTGCATGTAGGAGATCGCGGGCTCGTGGTTGATCGCCTCGGTGTGCATCGACCGGATCAGGCAGATGTCGTCGACGACCTTGGCCGTATTGGGCAAGAGCTCGGAATTCATCCAGAGCCCGTTCGATCCCACCTGGCTGAACTTGAACTTCGAGGGGGCGATCGGGAACCGGGACTGTCCCGAGGTCATGGTGGTGAGCCGCTGCCCCTTCCGGACGGAGTCGGGGAGGTCCTTGTCGTACCAGTCGACCATCTTGGGCTTGTGATCCCAGAGGTCCATCTGGGCGGGACCGCCGACCATGTGGAGGTAGATGACCCGCTTGGCCTTGGGGGCGAAGTGGGGCACGAGCTTCTCGACGGGGTTTCCCTCGGCGGCCCAGGAACGGAGATCCTGTCCGAGGAGGCTCGAGAGGGCGGCGTATCCGAGCACGTTGCGGCCGCGGCCGAAGAAGTGGCGTCGGGTCTCCCGTCGGGCGAATTCAGTGATGGGGTCCATGGTGTCGGTCTCCTGGGGTCGCTGGGGGTTACTTGTTGAGGACCTCGTCGAGGTTGAAGAGCTGGTTGGCCACGAGGGTGAGGGCGGCGAGGTCCGGGGTTGGGACCGCCCCGGCGGGCCTGAGTTCGCCGAGGCCCATCAGCTGGTCGGCAGCCTCCGGCCTGCCCCGGTAGAAGGCGGAGAACTCGTCGAACGACCGGCGGACCATCCCCTGCTCCTCCGGGGTCAGCGGGCGCAGAAGGAGCCGTTCCGAGACCCGCTCCACCGCGCGGTGGGGATTCCCGGACGCCTCGGTCCAGGCCATCTCTGCCAGGCGTCGTGCCGCCTCGATGAACTGGGGATCGTTGAGGGTCGCCAGTGCCTGCAGAGGTGTGTTGGTCCGCTCGCGTCGGGTGCACGAGACCTCCCGGCTGGGCGCGTTGAAGATCTCCATCGATGCCGGGGGTGCGGCGCGTTTCCAGAAGGTGTAGAGGGAGCGTCGGTACAGGGCATCCCCGGAGTCCCGCTCGTAGCGCTTGGTGTTGCTCTCGGGCATCGCGACCGCCTCCCAGACCCCTTCGGGCTGGTAGGGCTTGACGCTGGCGCCACCAACCTTGGGCACCAGGAGCCCGCTCGCCACCAGGGCGTAGTCCCGCACCATCTCGGCATCCATCCGGAACCTCGGGCCCCGGCTGATGAGCCGGTTCTGGGGATCCTTCTCAAGCTTCTCAGGAGTCACGCGGGCGTCCTGACGATACGCGTGGGACATCACAACCTGCTTGAAGAAGTGCTTCACGTCCCAACCGCTCTCGCGGAAGTCCACCGCCAGCCAGTCGAGGAGTTCCTGGTTCACCGGGGTCTCCCCCATGATGCCGAAGTCCTCGGTGGTCTTCACAAGTCCGGTGCCGAAGAGCTCCTGCCAGAACCGGTTGACCGTGACGCGGGCCAGGAGGGGGTTGTCGGGGGACACGAGCCAGAGGGCGAGGCCCATCCGGTTCCGAGGGGCCCCCTCGGGCAGCGGGTTCAGCGCGGACGGAACATCGGCCTCCACGCGCTCGCCGGGCTTGTCGTACTGGCCCCGCGACAGGATCGCCGCCATGGGCTTGGAGTCGGGCTTCTCCCGCTGGATGTGGGTGACGGGATGGCGCTGGCGGATGCCTTCCCGCTCGGCCTCGAGTCGGGCCAGGGCCTCGCGCGCCTGGAGCACCGGAGTGAACTGGGTCCGGGTGAACGTCTCCTGCAGGACACCCCGGACCTCGGCGTTCCAGTCCGAGGCCGGCTTCCCGACCACCTGAACGAGCAGGGAATTCCGGGCCAGTGCCGTCACCTCGGTCGGCGTGAGAACCCGCGAGAAGATCCGCACCTCCTGCAGCGCCACGCCGTCGAAATGATCCCCGCCGGAACGCTGGGCGAACGTCAGGGGCGCCTGGGCCCGGATGGTCCCGGTGAGGGGCCTGTCGGTCTCGATGGTGACCTCGACCGGGGCGCCATCCACATGGATCGAGACCCCCGAGGCCTTCCCGGAGCCGTTGTAGTTCATCCAGACATGCTGCCACTGCCCCTTCCGAACGACGGACTGCTTCGTGGCCACCTTGATCGCGCTGTCGGGCCACTTGTGGATGATGTGGGTGGCGAACTGGCCCCCCTGCACCCAGAGATCCCAACCCCGGTAGGACTCCGACTCGGGATCCATCCGGGCGAGGACGGCGGCCGTGGCGTTGGAGTCGGAGGGGATCAGCACCCAGCCGCCGAACGAGAAGGCCTGGTTGGTGTTGAAGCCGCCAGCGTCCTCGAACCGGGCGGTTGCGCCCTTGCCGAAGACGGGGGCGGGACCGAACAGGCCGTTGGTGCGGAGGGTGACAGGCCCGGTGGTCGGCACCTCGATCCCCTTCCCGGCCACGGTGACCGGGAGCGGATTGGTCTGACCGGAGACGAGGGCGGCCCGGAAGGTCTGTCCGGGGATGTCCAAGGCCGACTCCAATCCGGCTTTCTGGAGTCCACCGATCCAGCGTTCCATCGCCGGACCCGCCTCAGAGCGGGCGCGGTCGACGGCCTTCTTCGCGGCATCGATCTGGCCCGGCAACGCCTTCCACCGGTCCGCGTCCACGGGGTCGGTCACGACGACCATGCTGGCGTTCGCGCCGTCCTTCACGTTGCCGTCGAATCCCGACTGCTGGGTGTTCCTGAAGAACGCCGCCATCGAGTAGAAATCCCGCGTGGTGAACGGGTCGAACTTGTGGTCGTGGCAGGCGCTGCAGTTGGTCGTGAGCCCGAGGAAGACCCAGCCGGTGGTCGTGACGCGGTCGTTGGCGTAGCCGACGAGGTTCTCCTCCTCGATGGTCCCGCCCTCATTGGTGGTCATGTTGCAGCGGTGGAAGCCGGTGGCCACGAGCTGGTCCTGGGACGGATCCGGCAGGAGATCCCCGGCGATCTGCTCGACGACGAACCGGTCGAAGGGCTGGTTCCGGTTGAAGGCGGAGATCACCCAGTCGCGGTAGGGCCACATCTCGCGGTAGTTGTCGAAATGCAGGCCGTGGGTGTCGGCATAGCGGGCAGCGTCCAGCCAGTAGCGCGCCCGGTGCTCGCCCCAGCGGGGGCTGTCGAGGAGCCGGTCGACCCAGCGCTCGTAGGCGTCCGGGGCGGTGTCCCGGACGAAGGCTTCAACATCCCCCGGCAGCGGCGGAAGACCGGTGAGGTCGAGGGCCACCCGACGCGCGAGCGTCCGCCGATCCGCCTCCGGGTTCATGGCCAGTCCCTTGGCTGTCAGCTTCGCCGACACGAAGGCATCGATGGGATTGCGGCCGGCGGCTGGCGGGACCGCGGGGCGGTTGGGCTTCAGGAAGGACCAGTGGGGCTGCCACGACGCCCCCTCAAGGATCCAGCGTCGGATCAGCTCCTTCTGCTCGGGCTTCAGCGCCTTGTGGGATTCCGGTGGCGGCATCAGCTCCTCGGGATCGGTGTTTGTCACCCGCTTCCAGAGGGCGCTCTGCTCGGGCTTGCCGGGCACGACGACAGCCCCTTCGCCCTTGGTCTGACCAAAGAGGCTCTCCCGGGTGTCGAGCCGAAGGCCCGCCTTGCGCGATCCGGGATCGGGTCCGTGACAGGCCAGGCAGTTCTCGGACAGGAGCGGGCGGATGTCGCGGTTGAACTGGAGCTCCGGGGAGGCGGCGAATCCGAGGCCAGATCCGAGGAACAGGGCGAGCCAACGGGCTGTGTTCAGCGACTGCGGTCGTGGGGCGAGCATGAGGTGTCGGGGACCAGCGCACATCGTAGGAAGAGGTTCCCGGCGATGTCCACAGGACAGCCCAACGTGGGACGCAATCCGCGGCCCGCCTCATCAATCGAACTCCCGCCTACGCGGCCTTCGAAGGCCTCCGGACCGACCCGGGATTCAGCCCATCCGGACAGGCAGGGACAGCAGTTCGGCCACCGACACGCCCCGGAGTTCGAACAGCCGACGGATCGTGTCCTCGATCAGGTTGTTCGGGCAGCTGGCCCCGGCAGTGATGCCCACCGTCACATCCCGACCGAGCGGATACCAGTCGCCGGTCTCGACCTCCTGGCACGTGTGCTGGTTCCAGTGCTCGATCGCGTGGGCCGACTTCATCTTCGAGGCGTTCTTGATGAAGTAGGTCGGCAGGACCTTCTCCCCCATCTCGGCGAGGTGGGAGGTGTTGGAGGAATTGTAGCCGCCGACGACGATGAGCAGGTCCATCGGCTCCCGGAGCATCCGCTGCAGGGCGTCCTGACGATCCTGGGTGGCCCCGCAGATGGTGTCGAAGACGCGGAAGTGCTGGGCGATGGCGGCGGTTCCATGCCGCTTCTCGATCGCAGTCCGGATGCGCCGCTGCACCTCCTCGGTCTCGCCGCGGAGCATCGTCGTCTGGTTGGCCACCCCCACCGCGGACAGGTGGACATCGGGATCGAACCCCGGGGAATAGGCACCGCGGAACTTGTCGAGGAACCCCTGGCGGTCCCCGCCATTCACGATGTAGCTGCAGACGTAGTCGGTCTCCTGGAGGTCGAACACCACGAGGTAGTGGCCGTTCCCGTAGGCGCCGGCCTGGGAGGTCGTCGCCTTGGTCTCCTCATGCTTCGCCTTGCCATGGATGATGCTGGTGACGCCATCGCGGCTGTATTGGCGGACCCGCTTCCAGACGCTCATCACATCGCCACAGGTCGTGTCGACCGTCTGGCATCCGGTGGCCTCGAGGCGCCGGCGCGTCGAGACCTCGGTGCCGAAGGCGGGGATGATGACGACGTCGTCGGGCCCGAGCGACAGGCTGGCGATCTCGTCGTCGCTGGGTTTCGGTGAGATGGACACGATGCCGAGGTTGCGGATCTGGTCGTTGACCTCGGGGTTGTGGATGATCTCGCCCAGCAGGAAGATGCGGGCCGGGTCCGGGAAGACATTCCGGGCGGCGTAGGCGAGGTCGATGGCCCTTTCGACGCCATAGCAGAAGCCGAACTCCTTCGCGAGCTTCACGGTCAGACCGCTCAGGGAGAGGACACCGCCCCCGGAACGGATCCGTTCCACCAGCTCGCTCCGGTAGTGGGCCACCACCTGGGCGGAGACGGCCTCCATGACGTCGGGACGACGGAGGTTGATCTTCCTTGGGGAGTTCTCGGGAGCGTTCGGGGGATGGGCGGACATCGTCGTTGGCGCAGGCTAGCCGAGTCGACCAGATCGTCGAGCGATCAGTGGAGGCGGGAGCGCAGGATCAGGAGACGACCCAGTCGACGATCGCCTTCTGGACGTGGAGCCGGTTCTCGGCCTCGGAGAAGATCGTGTCGGCATGATCCTCGAGCGTATCGGCATCGATCTCCTTCCCCCGGTAGGCGGGCAGACAGTGCATGACCAGGGCGTCCGGACGCGCCCGCTTCACAAGGTCGCGATTGATCTGGTAGCCACCGAGATCCCGCAGGCGCTGGGCGGACTCCGATTCCTTGCCCATGGAGACCCACACGTCGGTGTAGAGGAGATCAGCCCCGGTCGCGGCCCAGTCCAGGTCCCGGGTCACCACCACCCGACCGCCAGTCGGGAAATACCAGCAGCGCCCGTCCGCCGGGACACCCGGGATCGGGGCGCCGAGGGTCCCACCCGCCCGGACGAGGAGGCTGTCGGCCGGCTGGTAGGCCGTGGGTGCGGCGAGACGGAGCTCGAAGCCCATTCGGGATGCCGCAAAGATCCAGCTCGCCGGGACGTTGCACGCCGCATCCCCGACATAGGTCACCACCCGGCCGGTGATCGGCTCGCCCCGACGCTCCTGGAATGTGTGGATATCCGTCAGGATCTGGCACGGATGCTCGTCATCCGTCAGGGCGTTGATCGTCGGGATGCCGCCGTACCGGGCGAACTCCTCGACATCCGACTGGGCGAAGGTCCGGATGACAACCCCATGGATCATCCGCCCCAGGACTCGGGCGGTGTCCCGGATCGGCTCACCCCGGCCCAGCTGGATGTCATTGGTGTTGAGGAAGAACACGTGGGCCCCGAGTTCCCGGAGACCGACCTCGAAGCTGACCCGGGTCCGCGTGGACGACTTGCTGAAGATCATCGCCCAGGATTGGCCCTCGAGCGGCCGGGGGTGGGATCCCCGATTGCGTTTGAACGCCTCCACCCGGGCGAGGATCGACCGGAAATCCTCGACGGTGAGCGACTCGAGACTCAGCAGATGTTTCATCAGACCCTTTCAGCCCTCGGCGGAAAGCCGGAGACTGAAGCCCCATCCGGGGGCCTTGTGAATCGAAATCCTCGACGGAGCGGGACGGGGGCGCCCCGGGGATCGCTGCCGGGAGGACCGATGATGGCATGGCAGGCTCCGGGAAACTCACCGGTTCCGTTTTGCGCCTCGATCCCTTAGAGTCCCCGTAGAGATGCTGACATTGACCCAATCCGAGAGACGCGCGCTGCAGCTCGTGCTGCTGATCGCGGTGTC
>JBDLQQ010000335.1:0-8676 GCA_039800465.1 Verrucomicrobiota bacterium | reverse complement strand
GCCTTCGCCACCGACCGTCAGGCACCGTTCGGCGGCATCATCGCGGTCAACCGTCCGCTCGACCTCCCGTGTGCCGAGGCGATCGCCGAGATCTTCAGCGAGGTGATCATCGCCCCGGGCTTCACCCCCGACGCCCTGGCCCTGCTCCAGCAGAAGAAGAACCTCCGCCTGCTCAAGGTCCTCCGGAATCCGGCCACCGCCTCGCCGGTGGATGTGCGGAGTGTCGGTGCGGAATCCTACCTCTGGCAGGAGCGGGATCTCCGCAGGACCGCCGAGTCCGATCTCCGACAGGTGACCCGACGGGCACCGACCGCCCACGAGCTCCGGGCGATGCAGTTCGGATGGCGCGTGGTGAAGCACCTCAAGTCCAACGCGATCGTGTATGTCGGGACGGATCCGGCGGATGGCCTCGGTCGGACCCTGGGGGTCGGGGCGGGGCAGATGAGCCGGGTGGATTCGAGCCGGATCGCGGTCTGGAAGGCGGGCGAGGCGGGACTGTCGCTCAAGGGCAGCGTGGTCTGCTCGGACGCCTTCTTCCCGTTCGCGGACGGCCTGATCGCCGCGGCGGAGGCGGGGGCGACGGCGGCGATCCAGCCCGGCGGCAGCATGAGGGACCCCGAGGTCATCGCGGCGGCCGACGAGCGCGGCGTGGCGATGGTGTTCACCGGTCACCGGCACTTCCGGCATTGAACCGGCATCGGGCCCTGGCCCTTCACTCCGTGGCCTGGCCGATCCAGAGTCGGTTGCCGTCGGGATCCTCGATCCGGAACTCCCGCATGCCGTAGAAGGTCGTCTCGAGATCCGGAACCGGCAGTCCCTGGCGCCGCGCCTCGGCGTGGAAGGTTTCGATGTCCTCGGGATACAGGTAGAGGACCGAGGACGACGGGCGTTGCGTCGCATGGAAGATGGATTGGTCCAGCATGATCCGCGAGTCGTCGAGTGCGAGCTGGGCCCAACCCCAGTCCTCCCGCTCCTGCAGCACCTGGAACCCGAGCGCCCGATAGAAGGGGATCGACCTGGGAAGGTGTCGGACGGGGAGCATCGGCACGATCCGATGGCGACGGCGGGGATCCGGTGAGGCGGACATCGAGGGGATCCTCGGCCTCCAGGACCGAACGCTCAACCCCTTCCGTCAACGATGAGGACCCGGATGCAGGGACCCGCGCAGAGGCGCGACGCAGCAGACAAGACGAGCGAGGGCACCGTTTGGGTGGACGAGGACGGGATAGACAGTCCGAACCATGCCGCCCCACCCTCCGCCCCGATGGGCCTCCCTGGGCGGCCCCTCTGTCCGACCATGAACATCCGTGATGCCATCCAGAGCGCCGAGGCCCGCTTCAAAGAGGCGGGGATCGACTCCGCCCGGCTCGACGCCGAACTGCTGCTGGGACACCTGCTGGATGTCCCACACCTGCAGGTCTGGCTGCGGCAGGCGGAACCCCTCACGCCTTCCCAGGCCGGCAAGTGGGAGCGCCTGATCGCCCGTCGTGAGAGTCGGGAACCCCTCCAGCACATCACGGGCTGGACCGCCTTCCTCGACCTCGAATTGCATGTCAACCGGGACGTCCTGATCCCCCGTCCCGAGACCGAGGTCCTCGCCCAGCTGGCCATCGAACGGCTTGCCGCCCTTGCATCGCCCGCCCGGGCCCTCGACTGGGGGACCGGATCCGGATGCCTCGCCCTGTCCCTCGCCAAGGCGGTGCCCGCCGCACGGATCACGGCGGTGGACGCCTCGGCCGACGCCCTGCGGATCGCCCGCGCCAATGCCATCGCCCAGGGACTCGCCGATCGGATCCGCTTCGTCGAGGGATCGGGTTTCGGAGCGTTGGGGGAATCCCCGACCGAGTTCGACCTGATCGTCTCGAACCCGCCGTACATCCCCACAGCGGAGATCCAGGAGCTCGACCCTGAGGTCCGGGATCACGACCCGCGTCTGGCCCTGGATGGCGGACCGGACGGATTGGACTGCTACCGGGAGCTGGCCCGGACGGCGCTGCCGTGGCTCAGGCCCGGGGGTCCCCTGCTCCTCGAATGTGGGGACGGCCAGGCGGGACCGGTGGCTGACCTGTTCCGGGGCGCCGGCTGGCAGCAGGAGTCCATCGAGAAAGACTTGTCCGGAAGGGATCGGGTTCTCATCGTCGCGCGGCCGCGGGGTTGATGGGGGGCCTGGCGCGGATGTCCAAGCCCTCCGGCCGACCCCGGGCCGACCCACACGATCCATGGACAGCTTTCTCATCGAGGGTGGACGCCCTCTTCACGGCGAAGTCACCATCAGCGGCTCCAAGAACGCGATCCTCCCGATCCTGGCGGCGACGCTGCTGACCCCCGACACCTGCCGGATCCGCGGGGTTCCTGAACTGAGCGATGTCCGGTTCATGCTCGAGATCCTCGAGTCCCTCGGGGCGGAGACGAAGTTCGAGAAGGGGACGGTGACCGTCCGTGCCGCCAAGGTGCGTGGGTTCGGCGACTACGAGCTCATCCGGAAGATGCGCGGCAGCATCTGCATCCTGGGCCCGCTCCTGGCCCGCTGCTGCGAGGCCCGCGTCTCGCTTCCCGGCGGCTGCGTCATCGGAACCCGTCCCATCGACCTCCATCTCAAGGGGCTCCGCGCCCTCAAGGCCCGGATCACCGTCGAGTCCGGATACATCAACGCCTCCACCCGCCGCCTCGGGGGCAACACGGTGTTCCTCGGCGGTCGCGCCGGGCCGACCGTGCTCGGGACGGCCAACATCATGATGGCGGCCACCCTCGCCACCGGAGTGACCGTGATCGAGAGCGCCGCCTGCGAACCCGAGGTCACCGACCTCGCGAACTTCCTGGTGTCCATGGGCGCCAAGATCCAGGGGATCGGCAGCCCGACCCTCACCATCACCGGGGTCGACCGCCTCAACGGCACCGACCACGAGGTCATCCCCGACCGCATCGAGGCCTGCACCTTCATCTGCGCCGCCGCGGCCACCCGTGGGGACGTCCTCATCCATGGGGCCCGGCCCGACCACTTCGCCGCCGTCATCGACAAGCTCCGTGAGGCGGGCGTCCAGATCGAACGCAAGGCCGGCACCCTCCGGGTCACGCGTCCGGGTCGGCTGAAGCCCTGCGACGTCACCACCATGCCCTACGCCGGGTTCCCGACCGACGTCCAGGCCCAGTTCATGGCCCTCATGTGCCTCGCCCAGGGCACCAGCGTCATCACCGAGCGCATCTTCGAATCCCGGTTCATGCATGTCGCCGAGCTGATGCGGCTCGGAGCCGAGATCGCCATCGAGGGCCCGAACGCGATCGTCAAGGGAGGCCTCCCGCTCAGCGGCGCCCCGGTCATGGCCAGCGACCTCCGGGCCAGCGCCGCCCTCGTCATCGCCGGGCTCGCGGCGAAGGGGAAGACCCAGGTCCACCGGATCTACCACCTCGACCGTGGCTATGAACGCATGGAGGAGAAGCTCCGGAAGCTCGGCGCCAAGATCCGTCGCGTGGCAGGGGAGTGAGCCCCGGGCCACACCAGGGACTCCGCCTCCGAGCCGATCCAGTCACCGCACCCACGCACCCTCCACGACGACCATGGACATCGTCTTCAAATGCCCCGGCTGCCAACAGGAGCTCGAGGTGGAATCGAGTGCCGCCGGGGAATCCATCCCCTGCCCCTCCTGCTCGAGAACGCTGTCCATCCCGCAACCCGATCCCTCGAACCTGAAGGTCGGCCTCGCCTCGCAGGCCTCCGCCGCCGCGCGCGAGGGGAAACACTTCGCCGTCCCGGTCAGCCAGAACCCCGTCCAACCCCTCATCAGGAAGGACCCGAACCCGCCCAAGACCGCGGCGAAGGAGGGTGCCCGACACCTCCGCATCCGGAGCATCCGGCGCCTCGACTGCCGTGAGGTCGGTCAGGACAGGTTCGACCAGACCGTGTCGGCAGTGCTTGCGGAGATCGGGGACGACCATGTGGTCAGCGTCCAACCCATCAGCTACACCTACGTGGAGATGGGCTCCCAGAAGATCCTCTCCGACTACGGGGTGATCATCGTCTACAAGGGATGAGGCCTCCCGGGGAGCATCCGCATCGGGTCACCCCGGCACGACCTGGAGCGGTCGCCGCCATGGGGCCCCCCCTGCCAGTTGTCGGTTTCCGACACCATCTCACGCACCCGCTGGTGTTCCTGGAGGTCCTCTGCTCGCCCGGCACCCCTGGGATCGACCTGCGTCATGTCCGGGACGCGGGCCGTCCCGACACGGAACTCCAGCTCTTGGAACCCCTCGCGCTGGGAGCCTGGGCGGAGACGACATCGCGGGGTGCCTTCCGCCCCAACCGGTCCGCCCCCACGCTCCGGTCCGGGTGGCGATGCCACGCCGCCACGGACGCCGACCTGCACGAGGCCCTCGAACAGCTCTATCCGGGGGCCCTGGCGGATTGGCATGCCTGGGAATCCGGAACGGCCACAGCAACGTCATTCCGCGAGTTCGTCGGTCGACAATCCGGCATGTACCGGGTGACCCAGGACCTCTCGGATGCGGGAGCCGACGCGGCGGCCCGGGCGGGATGCAGTCGGGAGCTGTGCCTCCGCAGACGATGCTGGAACACACCCGGGTTGGGACCCGACCCCATCGAGGATAAGGATGGCCATGGCCTCGCGATTCCCTGCCTCGAGCCGTGCGCGCTCATCCTGGATCTCGCCCGGTGGACGGCGAAGGAACAGGAGGCCCCGCCCATGGAACTGCAGCTGACCCCCGGGGAACTCGAATCGCTCGAGAAGGCCGTCCGGATCGCACTCGACCATCCGCCCGAGGAACTGCGCGAGGGTTCGGTACGCCATCCGGCGAACCCGCGACGGCTGCTGCTGCTCGCGACGCGGCTCCGCGAATTGACATCCAGGGACGAGGACGCCGTCGGGAACAAAGGAACTTGAAGTGTCCCCCCGATCGAAGAGGGTCTGGGACACGCTGATGATCACCCTCTCCTCCCTCCGCAACGTTCTCGTCGTCGCCGCCCTCACCACCGGATCCCCGGCGCTCCTGGGGGCCGAGGACTCCAAGCCCAAGGCCGCGGAGACGGTGACCGATGCCGAGAAGGCCGCATGGAAGGCCGTTAAGGACGCGAGCCGGCCGCCCCTTCCCCCGTCGGAATGGAATGAGAAGAAGCCTTCCGCGGAGGAGTATGCCGCCTTCCGTCGTCGGATGGGCGAATCGGCCGCCCAGGCCGCCGACAAGGCGAAGGCCTTCGTCGAGACCTACCCCAGGAGCCCGAGGGTGGCCGAGGCGAATGACCTGCGTCTGGGACTCCTCCAGACCGCCGTCCAGCTTGGCATCTCCGATCGGGCCGAGGAGCTCCAGCAGGTCGCTGGCCCCGTGGGCAAGGCCGAGCCCAAGACCCAGAAGCCGTCCGGCGCCCAGTCCGGGGACGCCTTCATGACCGCCATGCAGGCCGCCGCCGAGAAGGCCATGGCACTGCAGGGTCAAGGCATGGAGGCCGTGCTCGTGGAATTCGAGAAGGGGGTCCGGAAGGTGATGAAGGATTTCCCGGACCGGCCGGAAGCCTACGCCGCCCTGCTCCAGGTCGCCGAGGGACTCGGTGGCGACAAGGCCAAGGCCATCGGCGAGGAGATCGCCCAGAGCAATGCGCCCGCTGAGATCAAGGCCATGGCCACCGCCCAGCTCAAGCAGGCCAGCCTGGTCGGTCAGCCGGTCGACATCGCCTTCACCGCCCTCGATGGACGCAAGGTCGACCTCGCTGCGATGAAGGGGAAGGTGGTGCTCGTGGACTTCTGGGCCACCTGGTGCGGCCCCTGCGTCGCCGAACTCCCCAACGTCAAGGCCGCCTACGACAAACTGCACGCCCAGGGATTCGAGATCGTCGGCATCAGCTTCGACGAGGACCGTGAGGCCCTCGAGTCGTTCGTGAAGAAGAAGTCGATGGCCTGGCCCCAGTACTTCGACGGCCAGGGCTGGAAGAACAAGTTCGGCAAGGAGTTCGGCATCCGGGGCATCCCCGCCATGTGGCTCGTCGACCGGCAGGGCAAGGTCCGCGACCTCAATGCCCGTGGGGATCTGGCCGCGAAGGTCGAGAAACTGCTCGCCGAGAAGCCCTGACGGGAGACGGGAAGCAGTCCTTCCGTCCCCGGACCGGACCGCCCTACTTCTCGGAGGGCGGGAGCCTGACCACGGCTTCCTTCATCTCCTTCCCCGGCTTGAACTTGACCACCATCCGGGGAGGGATCGGGACGTCACGATCCGGTTGATTCGGGTTCCGGCCGACACGGGCCTTGCGGACCTTGGTCTCGAAGACACCGAAGTTCCGCAACTCGACTTTTTTGCCGTGGGTGACGGCCTCGGAGATGTAATCCAGGGTCTTCTGGACCACGTCATGGACCTGCTCCTGTATCAGGCCGGTCTCCGCGGAGATGCGGACGACCAGATCGCGCTTTGTCATAGGGTGCTGGGATGGATGGCCCCCCGGGGGATGAAGCCGGGGAGTCAAGCGCGACTAAAAACCCATTTCACAGGGGGTCAAGCCGTCATTAAGTCACACTAAGGACTGGCAACAGGCCGGATGAATCCTTGGAGGACGGCGTAACGATCCCTGATGCAACCCCGGATCCAACTCCGGGGAGCCGGTGCGCGATGGGGATCAACCCCCGGCGATGGCGGGGATGATGCTGACCTCGTCGCCCGCCTTGATCGGGGTGTCCTGGTTCTGCAGGAAACGGATGTCCTCCTCGTTGACGTAGATGTTGACGAACCGGCGGACCTGACCGGAGTCGTCGACGAGGCGTTCCCGGATTCCCGGGAAACGGGTCTGGAGCTCCCCGAGGGCGCTGCCGATGGTCCCGGGGGCGACCTCCACCAATTCCTGTTCCTGGGTGAGCTTCCGGAGCGGGGTGGGAATGCGGATTTTGACGGCCATGGTTGCGAGGCAGAGAGGGTTGCCGCACGGCATGCAGGATGCAAGGGACATCCCTCGGCGGACACCACCGCAGACACCCCCGTCCTTGTCAGAGGGGTGGTTCAAATCCTAGTTTCGACACGTGGATCCCAGCTCCTTCAATGCACGACGGGCCGACCCCGAGGATCTCCAGGCCCTCGAGAGCCTGTGGCAGCAGGCGGGGCTCCCCTGGGATCAGCTGGGAGGATTCCTCCCGGAGTTCCTCGTGGTCACGGAGGGCGACGAGACCGTGGTCGGCGCCGTCGGACTCCTGATCGAGGGGGACGACGCCCTCCTGCATTCCGAGGCGATCCATCCCGCGGTGGATGCCGATGCCGTCAGGGCGGCGCTGTGGCGGCGCATGCAGATCGTGGCGAGGAACCAGGGGGTGAAGGCGTTGTGGACGCAGGAGGATGCCCCCTACTGGCTGGCCAGCGGATTCGACCCCGCCCCCACCGATCGCGTGGAGTCCAGCCGCGCCTCGTTCATGGACCGCACCGCGACCTGGCGCCTGTTCCCCCTCGTGGATCCGGACCGCGTCCGCGACGTCCTCGAGGAGCAGTTCGCAATCCTCGAGGCCAGCCGGCTCCAGTCGGCCGAGACGCTTCAGAAGCGGATCCGGACCATCCGCCTGCTGGCCATCGTCATCGCCCTCGGGTTCGCCGCCATCACCCTCGCCATCTTCTTCAAGATCGCCTCGGCGAAGCCGGACATCTTCCGTCAGATCCTCGGCAACTAGGGTTCCGTCACGGGTGCAGGATCGCCTTCGTCGACGGGATCGGGGAACGCCGCCGGGGCTTCCGCCCTGGGGAGCGTGAACCGGAAGGTGGTGCCACGTCCGGGCTGGCTCTCGACATCCACCTCGCCGCCATGGGCTTGGATGATGTGTTTGACGATGCTCAACCCGAGCCCTGTCCCCCCCTGCTCCCGCGACCGGGCCCGATCGACCCGGTAGAACCGCTCGAAGACCCGGGGCTGGGACTCGGGTGGGATTCCCGGACCGTCATCCGAGACGAATCCCTCCACCACGGCATCCGCGACCACACGCCCCCCGATGCGCACCATGCCCCCGGTCCGGCCATACTTGATCGCATTGTCGATCAGGTTGAGAAGCACCTGCTGGAGGCGGTCGCCATCGGCACGGACCCAGAGATCGGCGGGAACCTCGTTGAGCAGCACGACCTGACGCTCCCGGGCACGGACCTCGAGCTCGGAGCAGACGCGTTCGACCTGTGCCCGGAGGTCGACGGCCTGGAGGTTGTAGGCCACATGCCCCGATTCGAGCTGGGAGATGGCGAGGAGATCGTCGATCAGGAAGGTCAGGCGGTCGGCGTGACGCTCGATCGTCTGGAGGAACCGTCCGGTGAGGGCCGGGTCGTCCTTGGCCCCGTCGAGGAGCGTCTCCACGTAGCCCTTGATCAGGGAGAGCGGCGTGCGGAGCTCGTGGCTGACGTTGGCGACGAACTCCTTGCGGACATTCTCGAGCTGCTGGATCCGGGTCAGGTCATGGAACACGAGGATCGTCCCGATCAGGGCCTGATCCGGGTCCCGGACCGTTGCCGCGTTGACCTGGAGGATGCGGCTGGGCGGACCGGGCAGCTGCACCTCGAACCCGGTGACACGGCCCTCCGCGAGGACCCGCTGGGTCAGGGCCTCCAGTTCATGGAGCCGGAGGGCCTCGATCAGGCTGAGCCCGCGGACCGGATTGGGAAGCAGGAAGAGGTGGCCCAGCGCGGGGTTGACGTAGAGGACCCTGCTCTGTTGATCGA
>JBDLQQ010000334.1:0-12056 GCA_039800465.1 Verrucomicrobiota bacterium | reverse complement strand
TTGTAGGGGATCTCGGTGATGACGAGCTGCTCCCGGTTGCCCTTCAGCTGCTCGACCCCGACACGGCCCCGGACCTTCACGCTGCCGCGTCCGGTGGGGAAATAGGACTTGCTGGGATCCGTCCCACAGAGCGTGCAGCCCGTGGGGAAGTCGGGTCCCTTGATGTGCTTCATCAGCTGCGCGATCGTGATCTCCGGGTTGTCGATCTGCGCGCAGATGCCGTCGATGACCTCACCCAGGTTGTGGGGCGGCATGTTGGTGGCCATGCCGACCGCGATGCCGGTGCCACCGTTGACGAGCAGGTTCGGGAAGGCGGCCGGGAAGACCACGGGCTCGACCATCGACTCGTCGTAGTTCGGGACGAAGTCGACGGTGTCCTGCTCCATGTCCTCCATGAGGACGGCGCCAAGGTGTGTCAGTCGGGCCTCGGTATACCGCATGGCGGCCGGGGGATCGCCCTCGACGGAGCCGAAGTTGCCCTGGCCATCCACGAGGCATTCCCGCATGGCCCAGGGCTGGGCCATGTGGACCAGGGTGGCATAGACGGCCTGGTCGCCATGGGGATGGAACTTGCCGATGGTCTCACCGACGATACGGGCGCACTTGAGGTGCTTCTTGTTGGGGAAGATCCCCAGCTCGTGCATCGCGTACAGCGTGCGGCGCTGGGAGGGCTTGAGACCATCGCGGGCGTCTGGGAGCGCCCGGGAGATGATCACGGACATCGAGTAGTCGAGGAACGAGTTCTTGATCTCCTCGGCGACGTTGATCTTGCCGAGTTTCTCGTTGCTGCTGTACGCGCCGCCGGAGGATGGGGGGATCGGAGGTTCTTGGTTGTCGGCCATGGACGTTCTGCGGAAAGGGGTTGTGGTGGATCAGACGTCGAGGTTGCGGACGTTGAGCGCGTTGTCCTCGATGAACTGCCGACGGGGATCGACCTCGTCTCCCATCAGCTTGGTGAACATCTCCTCGGTCTCGACGGCGTCGGTGAGCTCGATGCGGAGCAGCTTCCGCTTTGCCGGGTTCATGGTGGTCTCGAAGAGCTGTTCGGGATTCATCTCGCCCAGTCCCTTGAACCGGCGGATCTCGATGCCCCGCTTGCCGACATCCTTGATGGCGGTGAGGATCTCACCGATGGAGAAGAGCGGGCGCACATGCTGCTTCTCGCCCTCGCCTTCGATCAGTTCGAAGAGGGGGTGGTCCTGGGCCGAGTAGTGGTCGACGGTGAACCCCTTCTTGGAGAGCTTCCCGAGGAGCTCGGAGATGGCATGGCTCTCGTAGAGGGACTCGTGACGGGCCCGGCGGCTGGGACCTTCCTTCTTCGACTTCTCCTCCTTCACCGGTTCCTCGCCGGTCGGCTCGGCTTTCGGTCCGAAGCCCAGGTCGAGATCCGGGTTGTTGGATGCGAACTTCCCGAGAGCCTCGTCGGACACGAAGTACTGCGCGGACTCGTCATTGCCCTCGCGGATGACCACCAGGTGCCGGGGAAACTCCCCGCTCTTGGAATCCCGGTGGCTGATGTACTGCTCGAAGTCGCCGCCCTTGCGCTGGATGGAGGTCGCCAGCTTCTCGAGGGACTGGAGCAGCTCGAGGATCTCTGCCAGCTGCTTGGGAGGGAGTTCCTTGCCGTCGCCCAGGTTCTTCAGGCGGACCTCATCCGTGCCGAGCTGGATCAGGATCCGGTTGAGGGCCGCGTCGTCATCGACGTACTCGACCCGCTTCTTCCGGGCGATCTGGTACAGCGGTGGCTGGGCGATGTAGACGTAGCCCTGCTGGATCAAGTCGGTCATCTGACGATAGAAGAACGTCAGGAGCAGCGTCCGGATGTGGGAGCCGTCGACGTCCGCGTCGGTCATGATGATGATCTTGTGGTAGCGGAGCTTCTTGAGGTTGAAGGCCCCCTCGCCCTCGCCGGTGCCGATGCCGGTGCCGACAGCGGTGATCATCGTGCGGATCTCGTTGTTCTGGAGGACCTTGTCGAGACGGGCCTTCTCGACGTTGATGAGCTTGCCGCGGAGCGGAAGGATCGCCTGGAACTTCCGGTCGCGGCCCTGCTTGGCGGAGCCGCCTGCGGAGTCACCCTCGACGATGTAGAGCTCGGTGTTGGCGGGATCGCGGTCCGAGCAGTCCGCCAGCTTCCCCGGCAGCCCGCCCCCGGTCAGGGCGGTCTTGCGCACGGCCTCGCGCGCCTTCCGGGCAGCCTCGCGGGCACGGGCGGCGTTGAGCGCCTTGTCGACGATCTTCTTCGCGGTCGGCGGGTTGTCGTCGAAGTAGTTCATCAGCCCCTCGTACGACGCCGAGCCCACGAAGCTGTCGACCTCCGGGGAGATCAGCTTCACCTTGGTCTGGGACTCGAACTTCGGGTCGCTGTGCTTGATCGAGATGACCGCGGTCAGGCCCTCCCGGACGTCGTCGCCCGTGATCTGGGGGTCCTTGTCCTTCAGGAGGCTGTTGTTCTTGGCGTACTGGTTGATCGCGCGGGTCAGGGCGCTTCGGAATCCCGAGAGATGGGCCCCGCCGTCCGGGTTGTGGATCGTGTTGGTGTAGCAGAGGACCTGGTCGTTGAACGAGTCGTTGTACTGGGCCACCAGCTCCAGATGGATCTCCACCGCCTTGTCGGGCGTCTCGATCTTCGACTCCTTGCGGATCGTGAAGGGCTTCGGATGCAGCACCGCCTTGCTCTTGTTGAGCTGCTTCACGAACTCCTCGACGCCGTCCTTGTAGTAGTACGTCTCCGGCTTGGCCTCGGCCTGCCGTTCGTCGAGGAACACGATCTCGAGGCCGGAATTCAGGAATGCGAGTTCGCGGAGGCGTTGGATGATGCGCTCGGACTTGAACTCGGTCGTCTCGCGGAAGATCTCGGGATCCGGCTTGAAGGTGATGAGTGTCCCGGTGCCCTTGGCCTTACCGATGACCTCGAGCTTCTTGATCGTCTTTCCCTGTTCGAACTCCATGTGGTGGATCTTGCCGTCCCGGCTGACCTCCACCTCGAACCATTCCGACACGGCGTTGACGCACTTGGCCCCGACGCCGTGGGTTCCGCCGGAGAAGGTGTAGCTACCCTGGCCATACTTGCCACCGGAGTGCAGGGTGGTCAGCACCATCTCCACCCCGGGAATCTTGTACTGCGGATGGATATCAACCGGGATGCCGCGTCCATTGTCCCGGATCGAGATCGATCCGTCGACGTGGATGGTCACATCGATCCGCGTGCAATGGCCGGCCAGGTGCTCGTCGACCGAGTTGTCGAGGACCTCCGAGACACAGTGGTGGAGCGCCCGCTCGTCGGTGCCACCGATGTACATTCCGGGCTTCTTCCGGACGGCCTCTAGGCCTTCGAGTTTGCCCAGTTTTGAGGCGTCGTATTGTGCTCCGGAATTGTTCTCAGCCATGGCGGGAAATGCGGTCCATGGGATGGACCATCAGGTTCCCGAAAGGCTATCAGGGTGGCGGTTCGCCACAACTGGAAAGTCCTGAAATCAGGGCCGAAAGCCCCACCGGTGGGGGCTTTCAGCAGGGGGGCGACGGATATGTTGTGGTCAGTGCTTGGCCTCGACTGCCGTCACGATCACGAACCAGGCGTCGTCCCAGACAGATTTGTCGTCCCCGGCAAGGATGCAGTACTCGCCCTTCCGGAGGGCGGCCATCGAGTGGTGGACGGGTTTCACCAGCTTGGGTTCCGAGCCAGGCTTGAGTTCGAACAGGCGGATCTCCGCAGTCCCATTGCCCAGATCCTTGATGTCGACCGCGCACTTCTCGCTGAGGGTCATCCGGGAGGGCTTCTGGATGTCGATCTTGGAAACGGTCTGGTTGACCACCCAGTAGTTCTGCCACTTGAACTGGCGGAGCTTCTCGCGGCCCTTGGGGTCGAGTGCCGTGTATTTGGATCCCTCGGGCTTGGGGTTGTTGGTGCCCCAGACCAACAGGGCCTGGACCTGGAGGTCGTCTCCGGGGGCCTTCATGCAGCCCAATAAAGTGAGGAAGGCGACGCCGAGGGCCAGCAGGCCCGAACCGGCGCGCGGGGGGGTGGGTGGAAGAGGGGGCATGGGTCCTGGACGGTTTGGAATGGGGACTCAGTGGATCCAGTGGATGGTCACGCCGTCCGACTCCGAACGGTACTCCACGGATGTGGACTCGGGGGCGCCCGAGTTGAGGGCCAATTGGGTCGTCTCGACCGACCTGGCGCCGCTGGTCGTCTGGGATGCGGGATCGGGACTGTCCGGCAGTTGGAAGAGGGCCGCGGCGGCGGCAAGGCCGCCGATGGGCACCAGCCACCGCAGTGCGGCACCCCACGAGGGCATCCAGGGGTTGCTGGAGGTGTGGGTCCGGTTCTCCGGGGTGATCTGGCGTTCGATCTGCCGCCAGTAGAACTCCCGGGACACGGGAACCCTATGATCCGGCTCGTGCTGCCGCAGGACCTCGCGGGACTGGAGAATCTGGTCGCGGAGGGCCCCCAGCTCGGGCTCCTGGGCACACTGGGCCTCCAGTTCCGCGCAACGCAGGGCGTCGCGCTCGCCGTCGAGGCAGGCTTGGAGTTCCAGATAGGTCTCGTTTTTCATGACATCAGGTGTTTGGACGAAAAGGGAAGGACGGGCTTCAAGGCTGGCGTTCGCGCCGGAGCCCCTGCAGGAGGGAGGCGAGACGACGGCGGGCGTAGAACAGTCGGGACATCACGGTGCCGATGGAGACGCCGATCCGGTCGGCAATCTCCTTGTACTGCAGTCCCTCGAATTCATGCAGCACCAGCACCGCCCGGTGGGCTGGGGTCAGCTTGCCCATGGCCTCGTCGATCCGGCGTCGTACTTCGCCCTTCTCGAGACCTTCCGTCGGGTTGATCTCCTCGGCGGGCATCAGGCGCTCGACGCCTCCACCCTCTTCCTCGAGGTGCTCGATCGACTCTGACTTCACCTTCTTCTGACGCCGGATCTGGTCGAGGCACAGGTTGATGACGATCCGAGTCATCCACGTGGCGAAGGAGGATTCGCCGTGGAACTGGTGCAGACGCTGCCAGGCTTTCACCCAGGCCTCCTGCGAGAGGTCCAACGCCTCGTCCTCGTGGCGCATCATCATGAACGCGCGGGCATAGATCTTGTCCCGATGCCGGAAAACCAGCTCCTCGAAGGCCTCCGTGTCGCCCGCCTGGGCCCAGGCCACCAACCCGTCGTCGGGGGTCTTCGGGTAGTCTCGTTTCAACGGCTCAGGCATGGACGCCGCAAGTGTCTGGATATTCAGGACTGCTTCAACAAATCATCCCGGCAAATGACCCGCGGCGGGTCGCTCGCATGGGATTCATTGCAATACCTTGAAGCCCAATGAGTTGGGTTTAGAGCTTGCCCTTCGAGCTGGGAATCCGGCCTGCGATCCGGGGGTCCCGCTGGCAGGCGAAATCCACCGCCCGGGCGAATGCCTTGAAGAGGCTCTCCACGACATGGTGGGGTTCCCCGCCGTCGATCAGTTCCAGGTGGAGGTTGCACTTCGCCTCGTTCGTGAAGCCTTGGAAGAATTCCCGGGCGAGGCCAAACCGGAATGCCGAGGACATGTCCTGGGTCCGTTCCGCCGCCGGGATCCGCCGATGGGCCAGGCTGTCGAGCCCCTTCCAGACCAGGAACGGTCGACCGCTGAAGTCAATCACGCAGCGGGCTAGGCACTCATCCATGGGCACATAGGCCTCCCCGGTGAAGGGGTTGCGCGGATCGAAGCCGGTGCCGTAGCGCCGGAGGCCCTTCTTGTCGCCCAGGGCCTCTCGGAACGCCATGCCCAGGGCCAGTCCGCAGTCCTCCACCGTGTGGTGGGCATCGATGTGGAGATCCCCCTTGCAGGTCAGCTTCAGGTCGCAGATCGAATGCTTCGCGAACGCGGTCAGCATGTGGTCGAAGAATCCGATCCCGGTCTGGATCTCCGCTTTTCCGGAACCGTCGATCATCAGGGTCAGGCGGATATCGGTCTCGGAGGTGGTCCGACGAAGGGTGGCTCTGCGCTTGCTCACGGCGGAAGCAAAGCGAACTCGCCCGCCAACGACCACCCTCAAATGGCCGCCTGGGCGGGGTCCTGCATGGTCCCGGGGTCGATCCGCCCGGGGTCACCTGCCGGTTGCCGCTCCGGAATCCTCCTGGAACCAGAACAAGAGGCCTCCCGGCAGCGCTCCGGCGAGGGTTACCGTGAGGGTGACGAGGGAGGCGGTGACCGCCACTGGGGGGCTGATGTGGAAGGCCGCCCAGATCGCGATCGCTGCACTCTCCCGTGTCCCGGCTCCGGCGAGGGTGAAGGGCATCGAGGCGGCCAGCCCGATGACGGGAAAGGTCCAGAGCAGTCCCGTCCAGGGGAGTGGCCCGGGGGCGGTGGCGGCAAGGGCACAGGCGAGTGTCCCGCCCACCATCAGGTTGGCGAGGACGCTGATCAGGACCGCCCCGACCAGGATCGCTGGACGATCCCCGAGCGCCCGTCGTGTCTCGCGCCACTGGTCCATCCCCGTCTGCAGTCGGGCCTCGAGACGACGACGTGTGGATCGGAACAAAACGCTTGCGACCACGAGGACCAAGAGGGCTGCCGCCGAGATGGGTTTCCAGGGGACCTCCTGCGGGATCCCAAGGCTCCATCCGTCTCCCCACACGAAGGCCACCGTGAGGCTGAGACCTCCGTAGAGGACCAGTCCGATCCCCCCGCAGGCCCGGTCGATCCCGCAGGCGAGCAGCACCCGACCGTAGGGATGTCCCTGGCGCCGGGCGTACCAGCCGGATTTCGCGACGTCTCCCAACAGGGCCCCCAGCAGGGCGGCGCTCAGGGCATTGCCCACGAGGGTTCCCCTCCAGGCCGCCACGAAGCCATCCCGGACTCCCTGGGTCTGGAGCATCCAGCCCCACCGCAGGGCCATCAGGGCACCCGCGGTCAGGACACATCCCAGGGCTCCCGCGAGGGGGAGGGGGCGCAGGTGGCTCACGACTTCCGCAAGCCGTCCTGGCTGGATTCTCCAGAGGATGGCTCCGAGCAGCCCAGCGGAGATCACGCCCGCCCAGATCCGATGCCGTCGCAGCGGATGCCGCGGGAGTTCCGCCGCCATGGAATCATGCGGAGGCATCGTCGTCGGGGCGGAGGGTCCAGGAACGTCCCACCGGAGAACGTGGCGGGAGTCGCCTCAGGCGTAGCCTTTGGGATGCCTCTGGTGCCACGACCACGCGGTGTGGACGATGTCTTCCAGGTTTGGGAAACGGGGTTTCCAGCCGAGTTCCTGGTGCGCCTTCGTGGCCGCGGCCACGAGCCGGGGAGGATCCCCTGGGCGACGCGGTTGTTCCACGACCGGGATGCGGACGCCCGCGATGCGTTCGCAGGTGGCGATGACCTCCCGGACAGAGAACCCCTCGCCGTTGCCGAGGTTGAACACACCGGACTTTCCGGGTTGGAGGGCCAGCAGATGGGCCTGTGCCAGGTCCGCGATGTGGATGTAGTCGCGGATGCAGGTGCCGTCGGGCGTCGGGTAGTCCGTGCCGAAGATGCTGACGTTCCCAGCCTGTCCCAGGGCCACCTTCAGCACGTTGGGGATCAGGTGGGTCTCGATCCGATGATGTTCCCCGAACTGTTCGCTGGCCCCGGCGGCATTGAAGTAGCGGAAGATCACCACCTCGAGTCCGTGCAGTTCGCGGTACCACCGGAGCACCGACTCGAACATCAGCTTCGACTCGCCGTACGGATTGATCGGGCGCTGGGGCAGGGACTCGTCCATCGGGACCCGGTCCGGAGGGCCATAGGTCGCGCAGGTCGAGCTGAAGATGAACTTACGGACCCCGGCCGCGACGGCCGCGTCGGCGAGATTGAGGCCACCCGCGACGTTGTTCCGAAAGTACTTCGAGGGGTTGGTCATCGATTCCCCCACCAGGGCGTTGGCGGCGAAATGCACCACGGCCTCGGCCCCGGAGTCCCGCACCGCGGCCATCACGGAGTTGCGCTCATTGAGGTCCCCGAGGACGAACTTCGCCCGCGGATCGACCGCCGCCCGGTGTCCCTCGGACAGGTTGTCGAAAACGGTCACCTCATGGCCCGCCTCACAGAGTGTCTCGACGAAGACCGAACCGATGTACCCGGCACCGCCGGTCACAAATACCTTCATGATCCTGCGAGGTTAGGGAATGCAGTACGACCCGGGCAAAGCAAAGTTTGCCCGGGTCGCATGGCCTATCCGAGACGCCTCCTAGGGAGGCCCGGAGGGGGGTGGACTGCCGCCCTATTCCTTCTCCGGCGCAGGGGTCGTCGGTTTCACGACCGGGTTCTTCTCGAGATAGCCCTCGACGTCCGAGGTCACCACGAGCGTGCCCCACATCAGGGTCCAGTGACCCGGGAACGTGCAGACATACTCGTAGGCCCCCGGCGTGGTCGGGGCGGTCAGCTTGAGGGTCTGACGCTGTCCGGCCTCGAGGAGTCGGCTGGCGGCGATCACGTCCTTGCTGCTGGGCAGGTAGGCCCGGCCCTGGGAATCCAGCTGGTCGGGCTTCATGGTCGATGCCGCATTCGCCACGGCCTCCCGCGTGCCGGGCTGCACGAACACGAGGTTGTGGGGCATGAAGTCGTCGTTCTCGAGGATGACCTCGAAGGGCTTGCCGGGCTCCACCACCAGCCGGGGCAGATCATAGCGCATCTGCTCCCGCACGGTGCGGATCACGAACACCTCGACACCAAGGTCCTTGAGGGACTTCCGGACCGCTGCGGCCTGGGCGGCGGGGAGGTAGCCGGCGAGGTCCTTCGCGGTCTGCAGGGTCTCGATGAAGTCCTGCGAGGTCCGATCCGACGCGGGGATCCCCTGGGCCCAACGGGTCAGGGCGAGGGCCGCCTGGCCGGCGACATCGGCAGGGCGGGTCACCAGAGGCAATGCCCGCAGGGCCCGAGCGGCAGCCGGGACCTGATCGCCGCGCTCAATGAATGCGGTGAGCAGGCGGAAGAGTACCTCTGGTTGCGTGTTCATGCTGACCGCGGCGGCGATGGAGGCCCGCTTGAGAGAGCCGGCTGGATCGCCCCCGACCTTCACGATGCCCTTGGGATCCGGCATCGGGAGACCGGTCTGCTGGAACACCTCCCGACGCTGGCCGTCGAGGACCGTCACGGTGTAGCCCTCGAGACGACGTCCGAGGTTGGCATCGGTCCGGTTCCAGACCACGACGGTGTCGATGGGGCGGGAGCCTCCGAGGTCGACCTCCCACCAGGGGTTCTTTTCATTCTCGGCCGAGTGGGTCTGGGTACCGCGTTCCCAGGCGCCGTCGGTCCGGCCGTCGATCGCCTTGGAGGCATCGCCACCGTTCGAGGTGCTGGACTGGGTGGCCTTGCCGGCAGGGGCGATGTTCTTGCCGTCGCTGAGGACCTGGACCTCCGCGAGGGTGAGGGTGCCCTGACGGGGCAGTTCGATCCGGACGAAGCGTCCATCGCCCGCGGGCTTCCCACCGGTCCGGGCCACGAGTGAGGCGATCTGGTTCGGATCGGCCAACAGGGGCTTCACCTTGTCGAACGCCTTGGCCCGGAAGTCGGCGTCGTTCAGGAGCAGGCTGCCTTGGAGGAGGTCCGTCAGGGTTCCCGGGGACTTGGATGCCTCGGTCCATACGCCGTCAAACCCGCCATCGGCGAGGGCCCGGCTTGCCCAGGCAGCCTGGCGCAGCACCGGCAGGGAGCCCTGGGCGCTGAGGGTGACGAGCTGTGGGGAGACGGACTTGAGGTCACCCGCGGGCTGCAGAGGCAGCTGCCGGGCGAGGCTCGCCGCGGCGACGGCGTCGGCCTTGGCGGATCCGTCGAGGAGGGCCAGGAGCTCCGCCACCCGGGTCTTCCCGTGGAGCTTGGCGAGACCGGTGAGGGCGTTGGCCCGATCCGTGTCGGTCGCATCGGGGCGCAGGATGATCGCCTCGAGCACGTCGGCGGTGGGGGACAGCTTGGAGAGGTCCGCCGTGCTCACACCCTTGATCAGATAGCGGATCCCGGCCGGGTTGTTCGCTGCGACCGGCTTGCCCTCGGAGATGGCCTTCCGCCACCACGGCTGGAGCTGACGCAGGGTCTCGCGCAGGCAGTAGTCGAGATAGTAGTCGGTTGGGTTCTTGAGGATGGCGAGGGCGACATCGGTCGCTGGAATAGCTTCGGCATCGCGGTAGAAGCTCGCGGCGCGGACCGCCTCGAGGCGGACCCGCGGCGACGCATCCTCGGCCAGCTGGCCGAAGCGGGCGAGGGCTCCCGGAACGCGGTCCCGCCAGTAGCACAGCACGCGGGCGGCGGCGGCGCGGGCGCGGGGCTCGGGCGACTTCAGCACCCGGTCGAGGAGTTCGACATCGACGATGTTGTGCCACTGGTGGACCCAGAGCGCCTCCGTGACGTGGTGCTCGTAGGCGGGGTCCTTCGGGTCGAGCTTCTGGACCCAGCGCTTCACGGCGGCCACGACCTTGGCGGAGTCGCGTTCACCGAGCTCGATCTTGGCGAGTTCGCGCGTGCCGTTCTCGGGCTCCTTGAGCAGCTCGAGCAGCGAGTCGATCGACTGGCCGTCGATCTTCTTCGGCTTCAGGAGCGGACGCCCGTCGTAGGTGATCCGGTAGACGCGTCCGTGGGTGTCGTCGCGGTTCGGATCCCGCAGGTGGTGCTGCATGTGGCCGATCAGCGGCTTGTGCCAGTCGGCGAAGTAGAGCGCGCCGTCGGGGCCGACGCTGATCGCGATCGGACGGAAGTTGGGGTCGGTCGCGGATATCAGGTCGGGCAGGGTCTCCCCCTTCAGACCCGATCCGTCGTCGGTGACCTTCACGTTGTAGATGCCCTGGAAGCTGATGACGTTGAGGTTCAGAAAATTCCCCTGCATCGCCTCTGGGAAATGTCGGCTGGAGAGGATCCCGGTGCCCGGGCAGGGACGGGAGGGCCGATCCCAGAACTGGTTCATCCCGGAGTGCTTCGCGGGATAGTCGATGTGGCCGCTGAACGCCGGTGCGTAGTAGGTGTTGTTGCCGGTGGCGTCGGTGACGAGGTCGTTGCCCCAGTAGTCAAAGACCTTCCCGTGGGGGTTGGCGAATCCGTAGGCGATGTAGGTCTCGAGGCTTCCGGTCCGGGGATCGAACCGGAAGATCGCAGCATCGTCGTTCCGGACAGGACCCTTGGCGGTCTCGATCTGGGTGCGATGGAACACGCCGTCGCTCAGGTAGATGGAACCACCCGGGTCGAGGCAGACGGCATTGGCGGTGTGGTGGGAGTCCGCCGAGTCGAGCCCCATCAGCACGCGTTCCTTCCAGTCGGCCTTGCCGTCGCCATCGGTGTCGCGGACGAACCAGATGTCGGGCGCCTGCACGATCAGGACGCCATCCTTGTAGAACTGGAATCCGGTGGGGCAGTTGAGGTCCCCGATGAAGGTGGTGGACTTGTCGGCCTTGCCGTCGCCATCGGTGTCCTCCAGGACCAGGAGGCTGTCACCGATCTTGCTCTCGGGGCGCCGCTCCGGGTAGTTAGGCCAGGCGGCGATCCAGAGACGGTTCTTGGTGTCCCAGGCCATCTGCACAGGGTTGGCCAGCTCCGGGAACTGCTCCTCGCTGGCGAAGAGGTTGATCTTCATCCCGGCGTGGAGGGACATCTTCTCGATCGCGCCCTCACCGGTGAGGAAGGTGTAGGATCCGTCGGCGTTGGATCCCGGCTTGTTGCTGGGAACCGGGGTGACCTTGGGCAGGTTGGAGTCGTCGATCTCCGGGTTCTCGCCCTGGGCCACGCCCCAGACGCGCTTGTCGCGGTTGGCGGTGAGCGTGTCGCGGACACTCATCTCCTCCTGCATGACCTTGTAGTTGGAGATGTAGGGAGCCGGCGCATTCCGGTCCGCGATGAACGCTCCCTTCTCGGCCTGGTAGGCGAGGGCGGAGCGTCCGCCGTAGACGTTGTAGCCGTCGACCGTCCGGTACCGGGCGTGCCACTGCGCGTTCTTCTCGTTGATTGCGGCGCGGAGGCGCTCGCGGTTGCCGCCCGGGGCGGTCTTGGCGAAGAGACTCTGGAACAGGATGGGAGCGATCGCCTTGTCACCCGCCTCGCTGAGGAGGAAGCCGTTGATCGTGAGGGACTGCCCCTTCTTGGCG
>JBDLQQ010000333.1:0-3317 GCA_039800465.1 Verrucomicrobiota bacterium | reverse complement strand
CGAGGCCGCGCCGGCTCTGAAGCGGTTCGCCGACGCCACCCAGATCCCGGTCACGACGACCCTGATGGGCATCGGGTGCTTCCCGGAGACCGATCCATTGTCGCTCCGGTGGCTGGGCATGCATGGCTCCGCGGTGGCGAACTGGGCGGTCAATGGGGAATACGCCCCACGCAAGGACCCGAGCGAGCCGGCTGTGAAGCTCAAAAACGGGGCCGACCTGCTCCTGGCCTTCGGGGTGCGCTTCGACGACCGGGTCACGGGGGCCTTCAGCGAGTTCGCCAAGGATGCCACGATCGTCCACATCGACATCGACGCGTCGGAGCACAACAAGAACAAGAGGGCCCATCTGACGGTCCATGGGGACATCCGGGACGCCCTGGAGCGTCTGAACGCCCTTGTTTCGAAGGCGGGTGGGATCAAGAAGCGCTTTCCCGCCTGGCATGCCCAGATCTCAGAGTGGAAGGGCAAGGCGCCGTTCCGGTACACGACCAAGGCCGAGATCATCGACTCCGACCACGTGAAGCCCCACCGGAAGGAGGGTGAGGAGTTCATCCTGCCGCAGATGGCCATCGAGGAGCTCTGGAAGCTCACGGGAGGCGACGCCATCATCACCACGGGGGTGGGTCAGCACCAGATGTGGTCCGGACAGTGGTTCAAGTACACCCAGCCGAGGACCTTCATCACCTCCGGCGGGTTGGGGTCGATGGGCTATGGGTTCCCGGCGGCCCTCGGCGCCAAGGTGGCGCGGCCTGACAAGCAGGTGGTGGACATCGATGGTGACGGATCCTTCCTCATGAACATCCAGGAGCTGGCCACCGCCACGGTCGAGAAGATCGCGGCCAAGGCGATGATCCTGAACAACCAGCATCTCGGCATGGTCGTGCAGTGGGAGGACAACTTCTTCGCCGGCAACCGCGGTCATACCTACCTCGGCAATCCCGAGGACCGCTCGAGCATCTACCCCGACTACGTCAAGGTCTGCACCAGCTTTGGGGTCCCCTGTGAACGGGTGATCTACCGCAAGGACCTGCGTCCCGCCCTCGAGCGGATGCTGGCCTCGAAGACCGCCTATGTCCTCGACATCATCACCCCGTACACCGAGCACGTCCTGCCCTTCATCCCGGCCGGGCGGACCGTGGCGGACATGAAGTGGTGAGCCGGGTGCAGCAGGGTGGTCGACCAGGATTTGTCGAGGTCCTGTTTCAGGCGTTGCCGGTGACACCCTAGAACGGCTAGAAGGAACGGAGTGGCGACAACCGGTCAACGGCTGCGGACGGAGCGGGAGCGGCGAGCGATCTCCGTGGCGCAGGCCGTGGAGGGGACCCACATCAAGACCGACCACGTCCTGGCAATGGAGGCGGACGACTGGGCGGCGTTCTCCGCCCCGGTCTATGTACGGGGTTTCGTGAAGACCTACGCCCGGTTCCTGCGGCTCGATGAGCACGAGATGGCCCTCCAGTTGGATCGGGAGTTGTCGGGCACGGATCTCTTCGAGGATCCGGGGACGGTCTCCTCGGGGCTCCGTCGCGGCATGTTGGACTTCCTGATGATGAAGCTGGCCCTGCTGCGGTGGCAGGTGGTGTTGTCCGTGGCGATCGCCCTGGGATTGATTGCCGTGGTCTGGGGCCTCCGTCCGTCCGGGGTTTCCGGGCCTCCCGCGTCCTCCGGAACTCCAGGGGTTTCCGTGCGATTGTACCAGCTTCCTGTCGAATCCCTGGAGGGAGCAACGTTGCCGCTGCCGGCGACCGTTCCGGTCACCAACGGGATCCCGTCCCCGAGGTCAGCCTCCCGGAACTGAGGTGTTTCCCGCGGCCCCCCCGATCCCATCCGAGGCATTTCCTCGGCCCCTTCGATCCTCGGCCGTTTCATCTGTCTCGTGAGGGATCATCCCGAGGGAGATACGGGTCGGAACCAATCCGTGAACCTTCTGATCAGGCTAGGGAAAACCCTGTGATTTCCGGATAAGAATTCCTCACCCGATCTCCCGGAAATCCAAAAGAAATCTATTGTCTCCCCGGGGCGGAGTTCCCTAGGGTCGTCCCCGAAACCACCTTTTTGGGTGGGGGTTGGCTTTGTACCAATCCTTCAATCAACAGAAACAAAACTGCAGGAGGAACATGATGAAGTTCAACAAATGGACAGTCGGCTTGGCCACCGCTGGTGTGGTCAGCCTTGGATCCGTCGTGATGGCGGATGAGAGCCCGATCTCGACCCTCGTCAGCGGGACGACGATCGGCGGCGCTGTGGACACTTCCGCCCAGTGGAAGCCCAGCACCGGCAGCACGATGGCGAACCGTTTCGCCAACACGGCTCCGAACCACTACAACGGGTTCAATCTGGAGTACGTCGAGCTGCGCATCGAGAAGCCCCTCGACGAGGGGCAGTGGAGCGCCGGCTACAAGGCCGAGCTCTGGTTCGGTCAGGACGCCGTTTGGCTTCCGGGCTCCCTCGGTGGCCAGAATCTGGCCATCAAGCAGGCCTATGTGACCATGCGCGCGCCCCTCGGAAACGGTCTTGATTTCAAGATCGGCCAGGTGGACTCGCTGATCGGCTACGAGAGCCTCTCGCTCTACAAGAACCCCAACTTCTCCCGCAGCCTCGGCTCCTACATCGAGCCGTGGTCCCAGACGGGCATCGTGGCCTCCTATCAGGCCACCGAGTGGTTCGGTCTGTCGGGCAGCATCGCCAACAGCGCCTACGGCGACATGAACGGCAAGGAGCCGTTTGTTTCCCAGGCCTGGGGCAACCCGGTTGGTGCTCCCCTGGGCGCCAAGGGCAACGGTCTCCTCACCTACTCCGGTGCCGTGACCTTCAAGGCTCCTGAGAGCTGGGGCTGGCTCGCCGGTTCCGCCCTCTACGGTGGCATCGTGGATTCGCTGGTGACCAATCAGCGGAACTACATGAACTACTACGCGGGTCTGTCGATCCCGACCCCCATCAAGGAGGTCACCCTCGGGTTCGCCTACGACTTCGCCGACCGCGTCAACGACTTCTACGGCGCCGGCACCATCCAGAACACCTACGCTCAGGCGGTCTCGGGCTACATCAGCTACCAGATCACCGAGAAGCTCCGTCTCAACACCCGCGTCGAGTACGCCAATGCGAGCAGCTCGACCGGTGGCGTCTGGATCACTCCTGTTGATGCCGATGTCTATGTTGGCGGCGCCCGCGAGCGGCTCTTCGCCCTCACCGGCACCCTCGAGTACCAGCTCTGGGACAACGTCGTGTCCCGCCTCGAGGCGCTCTGGGACCACAACCTGATCGGCACCGGTTCCACCGGGCCCTTCAACGGCAGCAACAACGCCGTGCTGCTGATG
>JBDLQQ010000332.1:0-6636 GCA_039800465.1 Verrucomicrobiota bacterium | reverse complement strand
GTTGCCAGATCTCGGACCGCAGGAGCAGCGCATCGCCATCCTCTCGGTGGTTGGCATCCTCCAGCAACTCCGCTCGAGGGGCAGAGACGATCTCGTCGCGGGATTTCGAAGGGCCGTGGGCGCGTACGCCGTGCAGTATTCTTGGATCGCCGACGCCTTCAGGGATCCGCCTTCCGGTGTTGTGCCAGATCAAAAACCAGAAGTTTGAATTCAGGCCTCGTCGCTGTCGCTGGTTGGCGCGAGCCTTGACACCATCAAGGCATAAAAAAAGGGCGACCGAAGTCGCCCGTGAGATGGTTGGTTTGTTGCGCTGGATTACGACAACAGCCGGAGGGCCGTCTGCGGCAGCGAGTTGGCCTGGGCCAACATCGCGGTGCCCGACTGGACGAGGATGTTGTACTTGGCGTACCGGGCACTCTCCTCGGCGACGTCGACGTCCTTGATGCGGCTGACGGAGGCCGAGAGGTTCTCGGACAACACAGCGAGGTGGTCGTTCGTCTTGGTCAGGCGGGACAGATCGGCGCCGACACCTGCGCGATGGGTAGCGATGTTGGAGATCTCGGCTTTGAGAGTCGACATGGCACTCGTTGCAGCGCTCGTGGATCCGAGGCTCAGAGAGGAAATGGCGGTGTAATTGCTGCCCAGATCGATTCCCGTCGTGCCGAACTTCGTATTGTCATCCTGCTGCATCACTTCGATGCCAGTGCTCGCGAAAAGGGAGACCCCATTGAACGTCTGGTCGGCGATCAGACTGACGTAATCCTGCAGGGTGGAGAACTCCTGATTGTAGAGGGCCAGATCCGAGGTGCTCTTCGTCTCGTCCTGAGCAAAGGTTGCGAGCTCGCTCATGCGGTCCAAGGCGACGGCCACCTTAGAGAGGAAGCCGTCCTGGGTCTGCTTATACGAGATCGCGTTGCCGATGTTCGCCCTGATCGCCTGGGTTCGGTTGATCTGGGCATCGAACTTGGAAGCCACGGCCAAACCGGCTGCGTCATCCTGAGGCTCGACGATCTTCGATCCGGACGAGAGCCGGGCGAGGGATTTCTGGAGGTTGTTGGTGGAATCAGCGAGGAAACGAGCTCCGCGCGCTGCTGTGGTGTTCGTGTTGACGACCATAAGACTATCCTTGTCTGCAAAGACCCGGCATCCATGCCAGGTAAGGGGAACGGACCCCTCGGCCAGCGGAATCACATGATCCCGTTGCCTAGTCCTTACGGTGACCTCTGGAGCGACTTAAGGATTTTTCACGGCGATCTCCGGACCGCCCGCCCAGGACAGCACACCCACACGACCCCAACCAAAAGAGGCAACCTCGTCAGATCTGCAGCAGTGTTCCAAACAACTCGTTGACCGTGGAGAGGAGCTTCGCCGAGGCCTGATAGGCCCGCTGGTACTGGATCAGCGTCGACATCTCCTCGTCGATCGAGACACCCATCACCGAGTTCCGGGTCTGGGCGAGGTTGTGGCTGATCACATCCTGGTCCGCCAACCGATTGTTGATGTTGGCCAGATCCTGTCCGAAAGCCGCGACGGTTTGGTTGTAGTGTTCCAGGAAGGTGAGCTTTCCGAGCGAGTCCTGCGGCGTCCCCATCGCGGTCGCGAGTGCCAAGGCGGTGCCGTTGTCACCGGGTGCTCCATTGCCACTCAGCTGGACCTTCCGCCAGTCGTCGAGCAGGTCGCTGTTGACCCGGATGCTCCCCGAGCCGGTTCCCTCGAAGAAATCGAGACCGGAGCCGCCATCGAGATTTTTTCCCGTGGCGTGGATGGCGTTGAACTTCTGGATGAGGTCGGCAGCGACGGTGTCGATGCTGTCCCGGAGCTGCTGCAGCGAGCCGTCCCGGGCCTCGATGAGTCCCATCAGCGCCCCTCCCCCGGTCACTGTTGCCTTCTGGGACCCGTCATCCGTGACGGCCGCGACACGTGACCGGGCGCCCTCGATGGTCTGGAGCTCAAGTCTACCGGACTGGAGGTTGGTCGTGATGATCTCGACCCCGTTGATGGTGAGCGACATGCGGGACTGGTCATCGAACGTCGTCTGGAACGAGACGAACTTCGACAGTTCCTCGAGCTTACCCTGGAGCATGTCCTTGGAGGCCCCACCGCTACCACTCACAAGGACGGCGGCCGACGCATCATTCGCCAGCTTGGCGAGCTGGGACAGGATCTGGTTGGTCTCCTTGAGACGTCCGTTCAGGTCGACATCCAGATCGTCCTGGAGCCGAGCGAGCCGCAGGTCCGTCGAGTTGAACTTGTCCGTCAGCTGTTCTGCCTTCATCAGGAGCACCTGACGATCCGCGGACGAGGCGGGGGCCAGCGATGCCGCCTGGATGGCATTCGAGAACTCGGAAAGGCCATTCGCGACGGCCAGCTGTCCGCCGAGGTCCCGCGCCGCGGCCTCAGCCTCCGGAGTGGCGCTCTGTCGATCGATCTGCTGGCCGAGAAGGACCTGCCCCAGCTGAAGCGCCCGCTGGACGTTCTGGAGATAGTTCGTGGTGCTCGTCTCCCGGATGACCTGATCATCCAGGATCGCATCCCGCAGGGAGGCCACCCCGACGACCTGGACGCCCGACCCTGTCCCGGTCGAATCCCGACGGGGCTCGATGATCAGTCGGGCACGCGCGTAGTTGGGATTGCTGACGTTGGCGAGGTTGACGCCGGAGGTCTCGACGCCCTGTCGTGCCACGGAGATGGACGATGCAGCGATGTCGAGCGTGTTGAGGAGTCCACCCATGGCAGAGGATCAGACGACAGAGCTCCAGCGGGACAGCGTGTTGCCGGGGAGTGCGAACGTGCGCTCGCGCCCCTTGGCCCCGTAGGTTCGACCTGGACTCGTCACTCCAGACCGTTGCAGCACCTGCTGGGCCAATTCGATGGAACGGCTGAGCAGCAGGACATTCTGCTGGAGCTTCCGCTGACTAGTGGCCATGGCGTTCTGGAGACGGACCACCAGGGCCTCGACTTCCTGCGCCATCTCGACAGGGAACTTCGGATAGATGTCGACCCGCCTTCCCGGCTGGGGCACCCCGAGGAGGGAGGCGAGACGCGACTGGGCATCCTTCCGGGAGCGCTCCGCCAGGAACAGTTCCGCAACGGCGGTGGTCTGCTCTGCGATATTCTCGGCGAGTGTATCGAACTGCCGTGCGATGATGCTCGCCTGCTGGGTCTCGAGGAGGGAGAGCAGTCGACTGGCCCGAACATGCTCCTCGGCCAGTGCCTCCTTCCAGCGGTCGACCTCTGCTGTCATCAATCCTCCGACGACGTGCGGGCACGGCTTGCGGCCCCAAGCTGCAGCGAAAGCTGGCGTCCGAGCGATTCCCGGAGCCCGAGTTGTCCGGACTGGCTCACCTGATTGGCCACCACATCGTTCATGAGGTCTCCGTAGACCTCGCCCATGACCTTGGACTGCCCGGATTTTCCCCCGGCATCGATCTGGCTTCGGGGGGCTGACTTCAGGATCTCCCGGACAAGGATCGACTCGAACTGCTGGAGCACCCGGGCCGACTTCTGCTCGGGCGTGATGGCGCCACGGAGCAGCTGAGAAGGATCGGAATTGCTGAGGTAGGTAACGTCCATGGCATCATCGAAGCAGGAGTTCCGCCTGGAGGGCTCCGGACTGCTTCAAGGCTTGGAAGATGGCGACGATGTCGCGTGGCGTGGCGCCCACCGCATTGAGGGCGGCGGCCACCCTCTCCACGGTCGGCATCTCCGCAAAGGGAATGAGACCAGCCTTCTGCTCCGTTACATTGATGTCGGTGTTGGGAACCGCGACGGTTGCGGCATTGGTCGGGGCGAAGGCGCCGGGCTGGGAGACGGTCTGGGACTGCGCGACCGAGACGATCAAGCTTCCATGGGCAATGGCACAGCTGTTGACCCGGACCCGCGCCGTGGCGACGACCGTGCCGGTGCGCTCGTTCAGGATGACCCGGGCCGGGGTATCGGGAATGACCTCGATGGCCTGGACCTGGGCGATGAACTCAACGGGGTTGGCCTGGAACTGGTCGGGGAGCTCCAGCATCAGCGTCCCACCATCCAGTGCCCGACAGCTATCGGGAAACTTGCGATGGATGGCCTCGACCGTGCGCGCTGCCATCGTGAAGTCGGGCTCGTTCAACACGAGCTGCATGGTATTGCCATCGAGAAGCGTGACCGGGATCTGGCTCTCGACGAGGGCTCCCCCGATGATCTGGCCGCTGGTGGGATGGTTCTTGGTGACGGAGCTTCCTCCGGACGAGGCTGAAAAGCCTCCGATGCTCACAGCGCCTTGGGCCACAGCGTAGACCTGTCCGTCGGCACCGATGAGCGGGGTCTGCATGAGGATGCCTCCCTGCAAGGTCTTGGAATCCCCCATCGTCGCCACCTGAACGTCGATCCGGGAACCGGACTTCGCGAAGGGCGGGATCTCGGCTGTCACGATCACGGCGGCCACGTTCTTCGACGAGATACGCTGGGGGTCGAGGAAGAGACCGAAGCGGCGCATGAGATTGCCGATGGCCTGCCGGGTGTAGGTCGGGTCCTTGTCGCCATCACCCGCGATGCCGTTGACCAACCCATAGCCTACCAACTGGTTGCCTCGGGCACCGTGGAGGAAGGCGATGTCCCGGATGCGAACCCCCGCGGTCTGCCCATGGACGACCGTGGACAAGCCCAGCAGGGAGGAGAGGGCTCCCAGGACAAACAACAGACGGGGAATGAGTGGGAATGTCATGGGGTCACAGCGGGTTGACCTTGTCCCAGAACCAGCCGAACCAGCCGCGCTTCTGGGCGTCGTTCAAGTTGCCCTTGTTCTCGTAACGAAGGGTGAGATCCGCGAGCTGTGTGCTGGCCACGGTATTGTCGGGAAAGACATCCGCCTTCCGGACGGCGGCGCGGAGGACGATGGTCGAGACCTCGCCGGAAACGGTCGTGGACCGGCGCCCCTCCACCATCAGGTTGCCGTTCGGAAGCACATCGACGACCCGGACCGTGAACCGGTCGGTGATGACGGCGACGTCGGACACCTGTCCTCCACCCTCGAAGCTGTTCTCGGTCGACGCCTTCAGGGCCGGAAACTTGCCTCCCTTGGTGAAGGCGGAGCTGGCGGCTGGACTGAAGAGGAACGACTCGATCTGCGCGTTGATGTCGGACTTCTTGCTCGTGTTCCGCTTCTGGTTCTTGGTCGCCGTGCTGGACTGCTTCACGACGACCGTGAGCAGGTCGCCCACGGCGGTTGCCGTGGGATCCGACACCACCATCAAGGCTCCCTCCTTCCAGAGGGAGTCGCCGAAGGCGAGGCCGAGACACAACCAGAAGCTAGCGAGCCACCACGACAGTCGTTTCATTGAGAACCTTTCCACGCATTTCAACGGGCTTGAGCAGACTCCGGACCCGGACCCCGCTGCCCCGGTATCCGTCCTCGAGGGCGACGGCCTGAAATTCCACGGCGAGGGAGCCGTCCTGGAACCGGGCTGCGACCGTCTCGCCGCGATGGATCAATGGTCGTCTCCGGACGTGACGTTCGAGGACCACCGATCCAGAAGCCACGGGAGTCACGACGCTGCACTCGTCCTCGGAGGGGTCGCCCATCCAGGGAGTCCCGGCGAGGGACAGCGCATCCACCCGTTGGCGTTTCAGGACATCCGTACCCAGATGGGCCTGCGCTGCCAGAGGGCTGTCTGCGACCCAGACCTCGCGGAACCACTCGAGATGCACGGGAAGGGCATGCTTGCCGACCGGGCGGCCGTCGACGACCAGCTCGAACTGGGGGAAGATCCGACGGGCCGGCTGGGAGAGGCGGGTCACCCATCGGAGGGAGAGTTCCCCATTCGCGACTCGGATCTCCGGCAGGGTTTTCTCGAAGGAGACCACGAGATCTCCTTCCTCGATCTTCCACTCCTTCCGGAGCGCCTGCTCGAGGATGGACGTGATCTCGGCGGGCTCGACCGTGCGGAGGACCGGGACATCCTTGGGTGCCGGCTCGTCGCCGTGCAACGGCAGCGAGAGGGCCCCGACGAGCGCTCCTGCCCACCAAAGCCATCCAGCCATCCTGGAGAGGAACGTCATGGGATCAGCTACGCTTGAGGTTATTGCTCTGCTGCATCATCTCATCCGCAGCCGCAATGGCCTTGGTGTTCACCTCGTAGGCCCGTTGGGCGGTGATGAGGTTCACCATCTCCTCGACGACCTTGACGTTCGACAGCTCCAGGAACCCCTGGTTGACCTCACCGAACCCGTTCTCGGCCGGCTGCCCGGTCTCGGGCGGACCGGAGGAGACACTCTCGCGGTAGACGTTGCGTCCGATCGACACGAGACCGGCGGGGTTGGCGAACCGGGTCAGCTGCAGGCGGGTGGTCTGGATGCCGTTGGCACTGGAGAGCGACACCTGTCCGTTCTGGGAGACCGTGACGGCGGTGGTGCCGGGGGGGACGGTCGGGAATCCGGTGACGGGATAGCCGTCGCTGTTCACGACGACACCGGCCGACGAGACCTTGAAGCCACCGTCTCGGGTGTAGCCACGGGAGCCGTCCGGCAGGGACACCTCGAAGAAGCCGTCGCCCATGATCGCGAGGTCGAGCTTCTCGCCCGTCTGGCTGAGCTCGCCGTTGGTGAACACCCGGGAGGTGGCCACTGTGCGGGTTCCGTGGCCGATCTCGATGCCCG
>JBDLQQ010000331.1:0-11539 GCA_039800465.1 Verrucomicrobiota bacterium | reverse complement strand
GAGACCTTGGCGAAGGTGAAAGTCTGGGCCGGGAGATCGGCGTCGGTAGCCGAGAGGGTGAGACTGAGGACCTGTCCCTCTGTCAGGGTCTTGTCGGGGATGGCGGTCAGGGTGGGGGCCGTGTTGACCTCGCGGACCGTCACCGTAAAGGAGCCAGTACCCGAGGAAATGCCATCCGACACGGATGCCGTCACCGAGTAGCTACCTGGGCCCTCGGCCTCCGATGGAACCCAGGTAAGTCTTCCACCACTTGCCAGTGACATCCTCTGAGGCCCGCTCACCAATGAATACGTCAGGCTTTGGGCCGGAGAGTCTGGATCCGTTGCGGTCAGCGTGATGTCGAGCTGTTGCCCCTCATCGAGGGTGACATCTGGAACCGGTGTCAGGGCAGGTGTGATGCTCTGTGACAAAGAGAGCGTCACGGAACCACTTGCGACAGAGGCTCCTGTCTTCTTCCCGTCCACTGCGATCTGATACGCGGTGCCCCCGATGGCGTTGAAGGTCAGGCGACTGGTCAATCCCGTCGGAGAATCATCATTGCTGGCGACGGTGGTCAGTTGGCTCACGGAGGATCCGGTGTAGACTGCCAGGAGGGTGTCGAAACCGCTTCCGCTGGTGTTCAATACCACCGTGCCGTTTCCGGGGGCGGTCCAGGTCCACCAGATAGACTGTCCCCCCCCATTGTCGGCATGGCTTGGTTCTGCGGTCTCCCTGGTCGCATAGAGATTCGAACCGATCTGCTGCCAGGAGCTGCCTGTGACTGCGATTCGGTTTGCAAAGTGGTCGTTCGCCGGTGGAGCCATCAGGTTCAGCGTGATGGACCCGCTCTCGGCGCCAGCCCCCGGATTGTAGCCGTCGACAGCGATCCGGTAGGTCGTTCCACCATTCGCGGTGAACTGCACGCGGCTGGTGGTGATGAGACCCAGAACCTCATCGTCGTTCTGTGCAACCGCGGAGAGGCTGTTCACCGCATGACCCGTATAGACCCCGAGAAGCGTGTCGAAGGAGCTGCCGTGGGTGTTGAGGACGACCCTGCCTGAGGATGGCGCAGTCCATTTCCACCAGACCGACTTGCCTCCGGAGTTGATGCCATCGTGCCTCGGTTCTCCGGACTCCCTAGTTGAGACCTGATTGTTGCCGGTTGCCTGGAGTGCATGCCCGGTGAGCTCGATGGCGTTGGCGAAGTTGTCGTTGGACGATGCCCGGACGATGGGGAAGGAGGCCGTAATCGTTCGGGTGGCCTTCGATGGTGCTGAGGCCTGGATGTTCAACACCAGTTGTTCCCGGTCACCCGGAACGGTCAGTGATGCAGCGTAGAGATGATCATTCGCCGTGGTGTCCGGGGAGACACCGTCGTTCCGGAAGGTGATCCCAGACAGACCCGTTGCGGACCCGGTCACTGTGGCATTGGCCACTGCTGTCAGGTCAGTGACGTTCACCGTCAGCGTGACCGACTGGCCCTCGATCAGATCGGCATTGGCGCTCACCGAGACTTCGAGAGCCCCGTCTGGCGAGGCCGTCAGGGCGTTGTAGGCGTTGACCCGACCTCCGGTCGTCGAGCGTCCGCTCATTGAGGCCACTGCAACGGTGGTTCCGAGGATCCGCTGACGGAGATCGAAGACCGAGATGCCGGGAAAGCGTGCGATGACGAGGGCGGCCACGCCGGCCACGTGGGGCGCGGCCATGCTGGTGCCACTGCTGAACGCATAGGCATCGTCCGCGGAATGGTAGGTCGAGAAGATGTCGACCCCGGGAGCCCCAAGGTCGACGGTCTGTGTTCCGTAGTTGGAGAATCCCGCCAGATTGTCGGAACGATCCAGGGCGGCCACCGAGAGCACGTTGTCGACGTCGTATCCCGATGGGTAGTGGGGCGTGACATCCGAGTTGGCGGATTCATTCCCGGCGGCCGTGACGACGAGCACGCCATTGTTGCGGGCCCGGACGATGGCGTCCTTCAACGCCGTCTCATAGCCCCCACCTCCCCAGCTGCAGCTGAGCACGCGGGCGCCCTTGTCGACGGCGAAGTTGATGCACTCGATGGCATCGCTCGTGTATCCGGAGCCCCCGCTGTCCATGAACTTGAGTCCCATCAGGCGGACGTTCCAGGCGACACCGACGTGAGCACCCGATCCATTCGCCGCCGCACCGATCGTCCCGGCGCAGTGGGTTCCGTGCCCGTTGTCATCCATGGGGTTGCCTGACCCGGTCCTGGCATCGATGCCATACACATCGTCGACATAACCGTCCTGATCGTTGTCGATCCCGTCCGATGCGAAGGCCCCGGATTCGCCCGGGTTTCGCCACATCTGGGCGCTGAGATCCTGGTGGGTGTAACGGATGCCGGTGTCGATCACCGCCACGATCACGTCGGTGGATCCGGTCGTGATATCCCACGCCCGAACCGCGTCGATGTCGGCGCCGGAAAGGCCTCCACTCTGACCCTGGTTTCGAAGTCCCCACAGCGTTCCATTGCTGAAGGCCGTATCGTTGGGGACCGCATCGGCGAAGTGCAGGTAGTCGGGTTCGACATAATCGAACAGGCCTGTCTCCCGGAGCTTTTGGATCCGGGACTGGAGCCGCTTGCGGCGTTCCTCGGGGGTTCCGAGCGCCTTCGGGTCCACCGGGTCGGCCTCATCGAGGACGACGATGTCGCTCATCTTCGAAAAACGCTTCAACTCCCGGAGGCCGGCGTTCCGGATTCGGACACCCCGTTCAACCGCGCGCGTCCGGATGGAATAGCGGGCGACGATCCGTGTGGGGTGAGCCAACCCGGAAGGGGTCGCCACCGCTGCCGGGTCCCGCCTGGGCTGTGGCGAGGCAAGACCAATCCAGGTCTCAAGGATTGAAACCCAGATCAGCAGCCATCGCGTTGGTGTTGAGGCCCTCAAAAAGTGATGGAACTAACGCTGACCGAAAGCACGAGCAGTGCCACCGGAATCTCCAAGCGTAGGAAGATTCCCGACAGATGTATTCCGTCCCGGAGTAAGGGTGGGGATGCCCGGGGTGGCCAGGGGATTGCACAAGTCTGGATCGCATTTTCAGGAATCATTGCAAACCACAGATAATCAATAGGATGTGAGTATTGGTGCTCCTGGGTTTTGGAGTCCTCCTGACCCGACCCTCCCGAGGGTTTGCCCCGCTCCAGGGCGGCCAGTTTGGAACCCGTCGGAAACGAGGCTTGATGTCCCAAAGATGACGACGGAACCTCTCGGACCATTCCCCGAAGGCACCACTCCGCCTTCGGGTCGATCCCGTTGAATTGGCGCAGTTTCGGGTTGATCAGTCATGAAATCATTCAAAAACCAGGCTTCGTTAGCGTTCACCCTGATCGAATTGCTGGTGGTGATCGCGATCATCGCAATCCTTGCCGGAATTCTTCTTCCTGCGTTGGGACGGGCGAAGGATCGGGCGCAGGTGACGATCGACCTCAACAACGTCCGCCAGATCGTCATGGCGAACCAGATCTACGCGACCGACAACCGGGACTACTGCGCCCATCCGACCTGGGGTGGTGACCTGAGCGGTCCCGATGGCTGGGTCTACGCGACGAAGAACAACGGCCGGATCCCGGGAGGCCCCCCCAACCCTGTGTCGGCCGCCGGGAAGGACGTGAATTCCGCACAGTTCAGCAACCAGGTCGCCTTCTTCCGGATCAGCCAGCTCGGCCCCATCCTGGGCGACCACAAGATCTGCTGGTGCCCCAAGGATGTGGCGACGCGGGGTTCGGGTCGCCTGAAGACCCTGTGGCTGGGACGTCCCCTCAAGCTGACATCCTACTGCTGGAATGGGACCATTGGCGGCTACAACAATGTGGGTCGCAATCCGCCCTTCGTGAACGGTGGCACCTACAAGATCAGCGACTTCCTCTCCACCGACTGGCAGCTCTGGGAGCAGAACGAGCTGGATCCGCTGAACTTCAATGACGCCTCGAACGTCCCGCCCCCGGGCAACGTGGGGAACGGCGTCTCGATCCGCCATGCCGGGACCGCCTCCTGGGGTGCCGTCAACAATCCCAACGGCAACAGCGGCGTGAAGAACCTCCCGGGCGGAGCCGTGGTCGGCATGTTCGGCGGCTCGGCCCAGATGCTGAAATGGAATCTCTCGTACGACCTGATCAACAAGATCCCGGCGCCCAACGCGATCTTCAACGGCCCCATCTACCGCCCGTGACCGCCCGGGTGGTGTTTCCCGCTTGATGGACCGGGGATCCCCCCGAGACTCGACCCCATCATGGTGACCTCGAAGATGGAGCCCAAGGGACCGGATTGGCTGACGCTGCCTGAGGGGAGTCGTGTGCTTCCGTTCCTGGTGATCCTCGTGTTCACCTCGCTGCCCTCCACCTGGTATCCGGGGGCCGAGTTCTGGAACTACGCGATCAAGATCGTGGTGACCGCCGGATTGCTGGTCTGGCTCAGGCCCTGGCTCCCCGAGATGAAATGGGCGGTGAGCCCGGAAGCACTCGGTGTCGGACTCGCCATCGCCGCGCTCTGGATCGCCTGTGAGACCACGATCCCGACCAGTTCCCAGCTGATGGGCTGGTTCGAGAGCGGCCTGTCGAAGATGCCCAAGGCGAAGCTGACCGATCCCTGGGATCCCGTGGCCTTCTTCAAGGACGCTCCGGCCGTCGGATGGGGACTCGTCGGCATCCGGGTCGTGGGCCGATCCGTGATCGTGCCGCTGGTCGAGGAGGTCTTCTATCGGTCGTTCGTCTACCGGATGCTGATCGACTCGAAGTTCAACCAGGTGGAGCTCTCCACCTACAGGCCTTTCGCCTTCTTCGGCACGAGCCTCCTCTTCGGCATCGCCCATGGGGACCTCTGGATCCCCGGCATCCTCTGCGGCATGGCCTACCAGTGGCTCGTCCTGCGCAGGAATCGACTCGGCGATGCCATCACGGCCCACGCGGTTACCAACCTCGTGATCAGCGCCTGGACCATCTACCGCGGCGAGTGGCGCTTCACCTGAGCTGCGGGGTTTTCCGCACTCCCGGGAAGGAGGCCACCCTTGACGACTGTTGTTTTTGTCGCATAGGGATCGCTCCTCTATGAGCGATTCCGCCGAAGCACAATCCGAGAAACATCATTTTCAGGCCGAGATCCAGCAGCTCCTGAATCTCGTCATCCACTCGCTGTACACCGACCGCGAGATCTTCATCCGGGAGCTGATCTCCAACGCGGCCGACGCCTGCGAGAAGCTGCGGTTCATCCAGGCCTCCGGTGGGACCGTCCTCGAGACGGATACCGCCCCCGGCATCACCCTGGTGACCGATGAGAAGGCCGGCACGGTGACGATCACCGACACCGGCGTCGGGATGACCCGGGATGAACTCGTCCAGAACCTGGGCACCATCGCACACTCGGGCACCAAGGCCTTCCTCCGGCAGCTCGCCGAGGACCAGAAGCCCGATGCCAAGCTCATCGGCCAGTTCGGGGTGGGCTTCTACTCCGCCTTCATGGCCGCCAAGCGGGTTGTCGTCACCACGCGGTCCAAGGATGTCGACGGCTCCGGATGGCAATGGATCAGCGAGGGGGTGGGTGGCTATGAGATCCAGCCCGCCGGGGATCTGCCGCGCGGCACGAAGATCGTCCTCGAGCTCAAGGACGACGCCAAGGAGTTCGCCGAGGAGTACACCATCGAGCGCCTCGTGAAGCGCTATTCCAGCTTCGTGCCGTTCCCGATCGAGCTGAACGGCAAGCGGCTCAACACCGTCCAGGCCCTCTGGGCGCGCAGCAAATCCGACATCAAGGAGGAGGAGTACCAGGAGTTCTACCGGTTCATCGGCCACGACCCCGACGCGCCCTTGATGCGGCTCCACTTCACGGCCGACGCGCCCCTGGCCATCCAGAGCCTGCTCTTCGTCCCGACCAAGAACCTCGAGGCCATGGGCATGGGTCGCATGGATTCGGAGGTGAACCTCTACTGCCGCAAGGTGCTCATCCAGCCCAAGGCCAAGGGCCTGTTCCCGGACTGGCTCCGGTTCCTCAAGGGAGTCGTCGACAGCGAGGACCTCCCGCTCAACATCTCGCGTGAGACCATGCAGGACAGCTCGCTCCTGCAGAAGCTGAACAAGGTCCTGACCGGACGCTTCCTGAAGTTCCTCGGCGAGCAGGCGGAGCAGCAGCCCGAGACCTACGAGAAGTTCCATGCCGAGTACCAGCGCTTCCTCAAGGAGGGCATCGTCACGGACTACCAGCACAAGGAGGCCCTCTCGAAGCTCGTCCGGTTCGAGACCTCGGGACTCGATGCCGGGAAGAAGACCTCGCTCACGGACTACGTGAAGCGCATGCCCTCAGACCAGAAGGAGATCTATTTCCTGCTGGCCCCCAACCGCACCTCCGCCGAGAGCAGCCCGTACTTCGAGGTCTTCCGCGAGCGGCGGTTCGAGGTCCTCATCCTCGAGGATCCGTGGGACGAGTTCGTGATGGACCACCTCCACGAGTTCGAGGGCAAGCCCCTCAAGTCCGCCGAGAAGGCCGACCTCAACCTGTCGGAGACCCCGAAGAAGGAGGGCGCCCTCGGGGAGGAGTCCGCCAAGTCCCTCGCCCAGTGGATGAAGGACTCCCTCGGCGATCGCGTTGGAGAGGTGCGGATCTCCAGCCGCCTGGTCGACAGCCCCGCGGTTGTGGTCGATGCCGACAAGCAGATGTCGGCCAGCATGCGCCGCATCCTCAAGGCGGTCCGACGTGATGAATCGGCGCCTTCCCCAGAGCGCTATGACCTCGAGATCAACCCGGCCCACCCGATCCTCGTCCGGCTGGAGGCGATCCGGCAGAAGGACGAGCCGTTGGCCAAGGACGTCACGGAACAGGTCTTCGACAACGCCCGCGTGGCGGCGGGCATCCTGGAGGATCCTCGGGCCATGCTGGGGCGCCTGAACCAGCTGCTCGAGAAGGTGCTCCGCTGAGCGGAACGAAGTCGGCTTCGCTGTCTGTGTCGACGGCAGAGGCCAGTCCTGGCGGGTGCCGCAGTGGATCTGCGGCACCCGCTTTGTTTTTCCCACCCGGGATGGGTTGAAGCTGGCGACCCAACTCTGGTCTCTCGACTTCCTGTTGGATCCGGTATCCTGCCCGCGTGAAGGCCATGCCCGTCTGGATCCATCCCATCGCGACCATCCTGGCCGTCCTCGGCACCGCCATACCATCGAAGGCCGCGGAGGAACTGTCCCTCGGTGTCCGGACCACCGACCCGCTGAGCCCGACCGAGCAGCGGACCCGCTTCCAGCTGCCTCCCGGCTTCGAGATCCAGCTCGTCACCCACGAGCCCGACGTCCACAAGCCCATGAATCTCGCGTTCGACGCGATCGGACGACTCTGGGTCACCACGTCGATCGAATACCCGTGGGCTGCCCCGACGAATCGTGTGGGGCGGGATCGACTCATGATCTTCGAGGACTTCGGTCCCGACGGCCGGGCCCGGAAGGTCACCCGGTTCGCCGACGGGTTGAACATCCCCATCGGGGTCTATCCGTTCCGGACCGATGACCGCGGCTGGAAGGCCGTTGTCTGGAGCATCCCCAACCTCTGGCTCCTCGAAGACACGGACGGAGACGGAGCTGCCGATCGACGGACGGTGCTGTATGGACCGTTCGACCACACCCGGGACACCCATGGGAACCAGGCCTCGTTCCGACGGGGTTTTGATGGGTGGCTGTATGCGACGCACGGCTTCAACAACGACTCCCATGTGACGGCACGGGATGGGAGCCACGTCGACCTCAACTCGGGCAACACCTATCGCATCCGGCTCGATGGGTCCCGCATCGAGCACCACACCCATGGTCAGGTGAATCCGTTCGGCCTGACCTGGGATCCGCGGGGCAATCTGTATTCCAGCGACTGTCACACCGCCCCGCTGTACCAGCTCCTGGCGGGCGGTTGGTACCCGAGCTTCGGCAAGCCCGACGATGGACTCGGTTTCGCTCCGGTGATGCTGGAACACGCCCACGGCAGCACTGCCATCGATGGGGCCAGCTACTACACGGATGATCTCTGGCCCGAGTCGTTCCGGGACACCCTCTTCATCGGGAACGTGATGACCAGCCGACTGAACCGGGATTCCGTGACCTTCATCGGGTCCACCCCGAAGGCCACCGAACAGCCGGATTTCCTGACGTCGACCGATCCCTGGTTCCGTCCGGTCGACACCCTGTTGGGGCCCGATGGAGCGCTGTACATCGCGGACTTCTACAATCGGATCATTGGGCACTACGAGGTGCCCTTGACCCATCCGGGTCGTGATCGGGAGCGCGGTCGGATCTGGCGGGTGGTGTATCGGGGTGAGGACGGGAAACCGAGACTCCGAGATCCCGCCCTGCCTTTGGATCTCACGGGTCTGGTCGCGGAATTGGCATCGCCCAGCCTCGGACGCCGGCTGCTCGCATCGGCCGAGATCCAGGACCGGATCGGCACCTCGGCGGTCGGGGTGCTGAAGAATGTGGCCGACACACCGCGGAACGCAGCCCAACGCGTCCATGCGCTCTGGTTGCTCCAGCGGTTGGGTGCGCCCTCGGATTCATTGGTCGGGGCGTTGACCGACCCCGATCCACTGGTGAGAACCCATGGGTTCCGAATGCTCGCCGAGCGTCCGGATTCGCTGCCGGACTGGACAATCCTGGCGCGACGGGCGTTGGCGACGGATCCCGATGCCCTTGTGCGCCGCTGCGCCGCCGAGGCCCTGGGCGCCCACCCGCAGACGGCGGACATCCCCGTCCTGCTGGAGGCTCTCGCTGCGGTGCCGGCCGCGGACACACATCTCCGCTACACGATCCGAAAGGCCCTGCGCGACAGCCTGACAAAGCCGCAGATCTTCCAGTCCGTGATCAGCCGCTCGTGGTCCGCACCGGAGACCCTTGCGCTCATGGACGTCGCCCTTGCGGTGAGATCCCGCGAGTCCGCCGCGTTCCTGGTGGCCGGACTGGATCGGTTGTCCGCCCAGTCCACACCCACACTGCAGGCCGCACTGCAGCATGCATCCCTGCATGCGGCCGGGTCGGAGCTGCCGGGATTGGTCGAGCGGATCCGTGCCCAGTATCGGGATGACCTTGCCATGCAGGGATCGCTCTTCGCGGCCCTCGAGGCGGGGCAACGGCAGCGGGGCGGACCCCTGCCGAAGGCACTTCAGGAATGGGGTGTGGACCTCGTCGCGAAGCTTCTCACCCCGGGGTCTGGCTCGGCCTGGCGGAATGTCCCGCATCCCGGGAAGCCCACCGCGGATCCGTGGGCCTATCAGGAGCGGTCCCGTCACGGCGGTGGAACGATCCGGGTCCTGTCCAGCATCGGCCATGGCGAGCAGTTGACCGGCATCCTGCGATCCCCGGTGTTCGAGGTGGGCCCCGAGGTGTCGTTCTGGCTGTGTGGTCATGACGGCTACCCGGACCAGCCGGCTGGGCATCGCAACGCCGTCCGCCTCCTCGATGCGGAATCCGGGGAGATGCTGTTCGAGGCGACAGCACCCAGGAACGATGTGGCCCAGCGGATGGTCTGGGACACCAGCAAGATCCGGGGAAAACGAGTCCGGCTCGAGGTCGTCGATGGGGACACGGCTGATGCGTATGCGTGGATCGCGGTGGGCGAAGTCACTGGGTTGCCAGCTCTTCCAGAGCGAGCCCCCCGCAGCTGGAACGAACAACGGTTGGCTGCGATCGGCCTGGCGGAACGGTTGAAGCTGGAGCCGACTGATCCTGCCGTTGTGTCCCTGATGTCCGTCTACCGGGATCCCAAGGAGGATCTTCTGGTCCGTGCTGCTGCGTTGCGACTGATGCAACCTGCGCTGCGCTCCGAGGCGGACTTCATGTCAGACCCGCAGATCCCGGAATCGTGGCGACAGCTTGCCGGGGATGCGGCGACCTCTGGCGACCCGGGGCTCCAGAAAGCCTTTCTGCAAAAACTCTGGAGGGAGGCCCCGCAACGGGTCCAGGTCCGCGCCGCCAAGGCCTTCGCCTCCCAACCGCAGGGCGTCCGGGAGTTCACCCTCGCCCTCGGTCGGGGTGAGGTCCCAGTCGGTGTCCTTCGGGATGCCTCCCTGCGGGACGCTCTCCTGTCCAAGGCGGATGAGACGTCCAAGCCCATCCTGATGAACGCCCTCCAGACCCTGCCGCCGGTGGATGAGGAGCGCGTGCGTCTCATGACCGAACGCCGAAGCCGCCACGCCGCCTCGAAGGCGGATGCGGAGATCGGCCGCAAGGTCTTCGAGCAGAACTGCCGGTCCTGTCACCAGCTGGGAGGACAGGGGGGATTGGTGGGGCCGCAGCTCACCGGTGTCGGCAACCGGGGCGTCGAACGCCTCTGCGAGGACGTGCTCGATCCCAACCAGAATGTTGACCATGCCTTCCGTCAGACCCTGGTGACCCTGGTCAACGGGGACACCCTCACGGGGCTCTTCCGTCGAGAGCAGGGTAACCTCCTCGTTTTCGCCGACGCCACGGGCAAGGAGTTCACGGTGGCCAAGTCCGACGTCGCCGAGCGGCGTGAACTTCCCCAGTCGCTCATGCCAGACAACTTCGGTGAGACGATCCCGGAGAAGGAATTTCAGGATCTCCTCGCCTTCCTAATTCGGGAGCGGTGACGGGGTTGACGAGGATGGCGGGTGAATTTGCCTCCGGTCCCCTACGCGATGTTTTCCGGCAGATACTCGGCAAGAGGCCGGGAAGCCTCTCAGGGCCGAGAGACGATTCGTAAACTAGTCGAAGATCACCGTGCGGTTGCCGCAGAGGAATACGCGGTCCTCGAACACCAGTCGCAGAGCCCTGGAAAGGACCATCTGCTCGACATCCCGACCTGAACGCGCGAGTTCCTCGGCGTCATGGGTGTGGTCCACGGGGATCACCTGCTGGACCAGGATGGGACCCGCATCCAGCTCGTCCGTGACGAAATGGGCCGTCGCCCCGATCACCTTCACGCCCCGTTCGAATGCCTGGTGGTAGGGCCGGGCTCCGACGAACGCGGGAAGGAACGAGTGGTGGATGTTGACGATGCGGGATGGGTGTTCCCGGACGAATTCCGGAGACAGGATCCGCATGTATTTGGCGAGGACGAGATACTCGGGATCCAGCTCCTGGATCCGATCCCGCACCGCCTGTTCCTGCGCCGCTCGACGATCCTCCACGACAGGGATGTGATGGAACGGGAGTCCGAACTGCCGGACGAGAGGTTCGAGGCGGGTGTGGTTGCTGAGGACAGCGGCGATGGAGGCGTTGAGTTCGCCGAAGGCGTGGCGGACCAGGATGTCGGCCAGACAGTGGTGTTCCTTGGAGGCCAGTACGACGATCCGCTTGGGCTCCGGGCGGATGAGGCGCAGGTCGGCCTTGGCGGGCAGGATCCCGCGGAGTTCCGACACCACCGCAGCCTCGTCCACGGCACCGTCGAACTCGGTCCGCATGAAGAACCGGCCGAGGGTGCGTTCCACGAACTCGTGGTTGCCGACTACGTTGACGCCACGGTGGAAGAGGACGCCGGTGATGTCATGGACCAGACCGGGGCGGTCCTGACACTCCACGAGGAGGATGCGGGGCTTCATGGCGGGACAGCTGCCAGTCACGGCA
>JBDLQQ010000330.1:0-3122 GCA_039800465.1 Verrucomicrobiota bacterium | reverse complement strand
GGATCTGGCAGGCCATCCGGTGACGCCACCAGAAGATGGGGGACATGGGCGTCTCCGGGGTGAGTTCCCCTGTGGTCGTAGAGCGGATGATGGCCCGGACCTCTGCGAGCTTTTCTGGACTGGAGGCCTCCCACTCGGCGAAACGCAGGTGACCGTAACCACTGAAGAGTTCATCCGCTCCATGCCCATCGATGGTCACCCGCGTACCCTCGTCCCGGATCGCGCGATAGGTGGCCAACATCGGAAACGGCAATGTCGAATAGGGATCCTCCACCTGGAACAGCGACTCGAGGAGGGACCAGCCACTCTGGAGGGGATTGATGGGAACTTCGTTCAGGTCGACACCGACGTGCTGGGCAACGACCCTCGCAAACAGGCTCTCATCCATCTCCTCCCCCTCAAACGTGGCGCAAAACGGGCGTTGCCATCGTCCTAGGCCTGGCGTTTGGACCTGGTTCCTCGAAGCCAAGTGAGCCACCGAACAGAAGCTGCTGCTCGAATCGAGCCCCCCGCTCAGGGTTGTTCCCACGGGCACATCGGCCCTGAGCCGGATCCGAACTGCATCGAGGAACAGTTCCCGCCATTGCTCAACCTGCTCTTCATAGCGTTTGGGCGCGACGCCGATGTGGTCGAGGGTGTTCCACCATCTGCGCGCCGATAGGTTTCCATCTCTCCAAATCGCCCAGTGGCCGGCCCGGAGGCGGTGGATCCCCTGGATCACGCATTCCTCCGTATGCTCGTATCTGAAGAGATCCCTGAAATGGCGATCGATGTCCCGACTGGGCTCGACCGATTTCATGAAGGGATACAGCCCCTTCATCTCCGAGGCGAATGCGATCACCCCCTTGGCCAACTGGGCGTAGAAGAGCGGCTTCTTGCCAAAGCGATCACGACCCAACAAGCCGGTCCCGTCCCTGCGGTCCCACATGCCGAAGGCCCACATGCCATTGCAGCGAAGCTGGAAGCTCGGGCCTTCTCGGATGAGCCCCTGCAGGAGGACCTCCGTGTCCGAGGATGTCCGGAACACCACACCCTGGGCCTCCAGCTCGCGACGTAGTTCGACGTAGTTGTAGATCTCCCCATTGAACACGATGACATACCGGCCGCAGGCCGAGTGCATCGGCTGATTGCCGTCCGCACTCAGATCCACGATAGCCAGACGGACATGCCCCAACGATGCCTTGTGAGGCTCGCCCTTCGCCGAATGCCACTCCTCTTTATGATCTGGTCCACGGTGGGCGATCAGGGTTAGCCCCTTCCCCAACGGGCGGGTCGTTCCAAGTAATCCTAAAACTCCACACATTATCGCAAGACTACTCTGATCTACTCCCATTGTACAGCCTTGTCACGTCCAGCCTTGTCACGTCCAGCCTTGTCACGTCCAGCCTCACGTCCACTCCTCACGTCCACTCCTCACGTCCACTCCCGATACCCAAAGCCGCCTCGCTGAGGACGGCTGATCCACGCGTCGGCCGTGCGGTCGTCCACGAAGCGTTCCCGCTGGGCGTTCCATTGGAGTGGACGTCCGAGACGGATGGCGATCGCACCGAGGTGACAGATGCTGACGCTCCGGTGTCCCACCTCGGCCCCGCAGATCGGCGTCTGCCGCCGGCGCATGCCATCGAAGAAATTGCCCATGTGGTCGTCGCTCACCTCGGCCGACCACGTCCTGCGGGTCAACGGTTCCTCCAGGATCTCGGGTCGACTGGCCTCGATCCGTCCGCGGGTGACGAAGAGCCACCCATCGCTCCCCTCGAACAGCACGCCGTTGGGCATCTGTGCTGGCGGTGTCTTGGAATCCAGGACGTTCCCAGATCCACCCTCCGTCTGGACGGTCCGACAGGTATGGGTCACGCCATTGGCGTAGCGGTAGTGGACGATGTAGGTGCTCGGAAAGCTGTAGCCACCCGGAATGGGGTCGCGGAGGGCGTGCCCCTCGATGTGGACCGGTCCGGATTCAGGGAGGGGCAGACCCAGACCCCAGAGGGCGATGTCGTTGTGGTGGGCGCCCCAGTCCGTGAGTGTCCCGGCCGAATACTCCCACCAGTAGCGGAACATCCCGTGGCATCGCTCCTTCACGTAGGGGAGGTCGGGGGTCTGACCTTGCCACAGGTTCCAGTCGAGGGACGCAGGCGGCGTGCTCGGGGCGAACGGCCCGCCGTGGGGACCGGAGGGAAGTGAGGTCGTGATGTGTTTCAGTCGTCCGAGGCGACCGTTGCGGACGAGTTCCACGGCGAGTCGGAACCGCTTGTCGCTGCGCTGTTGGCTGCCGGTCTGGAAGATGGTGCCGTTGGCCCGGACCGCTTCCACCAGACGTCGACCCTCGTCGATCGTCAGGGTCAGGGGCTTCTCGGAATACACATCCTTCCCGGACCGGACCGCGGCGAGATTGATAAAGGTGTGCCAATGATCCGGGGTAGCATTGATGATGGCGTGGAGGCCCGCGTGCTGGAGGCAGTCCCGGTAGTCCCGGTACCGCTTCGCGGCGGGCCACTGCTTCTGGGATTCATCGAGCCGGGCCTCGTCGACATCGCAAAGCGCCACGATGTCGCCGAACGCGGAGGCGAGTTTGGCGTCATGACGTCCCATCCCGCCGCAGCCCACGAGGGCCAGTGCGGGTCGGTCGTTGGCCGCGAGGGGGACCCGCGGGCGTCGGGACTCCTTGGCTTCGGCCTCGAACCAACCCGGAACGGTCGAGGCGGCGGTCAGGGTCGCAGCGGTCTTGAGAAAACGACGGCGCGAGAAACTGGCGGGGATCATGGCGGGTTCTTAACGCAGTCTCTTGGCTGGAGGCAAACGGTCAAATCCGGGAGCGTGGGTAGGCTTTCCGGGATGTCACCGTTTTGGGCCTATGAGGTACGAGCATTGGAGGAAGGCTCCGCGAGTCAGGTCAATAGACCGGGGTCGTTGGCTGCGATCCTGAAATGCCAGATGGACATGGGGATCCCGCTGTCGGTTGATCCTCTCGTGTTCCCAACCCTTTGCTCCCTACGTGTCCTGATCGGCCCTTCGCTCCTTCTTGGAATCATCATGGCGACTGGATGCCTGGTGACGGAGGCCGTGGACGTCCGGACAGAACGGGTGCCGGAGGGAGGGCTGCAGCCGGTGGTGGTGGAGAACGG
>JBDLQQ010000329.1:0-8734 GCA_039800465.1 Verrucomicrobiota bacterium | reverse complement strand
GATCTGGGTCTCCCTGGGGATCCGGGCGAATTCCTTGCGGAGTCCTCGGAGATCATGCCAGCTGCGGACGGTTGGACGGATGGTGAATCCCGGTTGGAGGTCTGCGCCGGGCGAGGTGAGGACAGTGACGGGACGATGTCGTGCGAGTCCCCGGGCCAGCATTAGGGTGTGGTCGGCCAGCCCTCCACGCTTGGGGGGCAGCAGATCCGAGACGACGAGGATCGGGCGGCTCACGATGGGCGAGGATCAAATCCCAGACCCGGTTGCGTCGCCAGCAGGATCCAACCCCGTCACAGGGGGGCCTCGCTTCTCGACGGACACTCGGTTCCCAACAATCACTTGTCCGGCAGGGTCGTCCCATGTCCCCATTCTTCCGCAACACGGTCGCACGAAATGAGAACACTGATCACGGGAGGGGCGGGATTCATCGGGAGCCATCTGTGCACGGCCTGCCTGGAGCTCGGGGAGGTCCGGGTGCTGGACGATCTCAGCTCCGGCGACCGGAGCCTGTTGCCCGCCACTGGGGTGGAGTTCATCCAGGCCTCGATCCTGGACCCCGCTGCGGTGGCCCGTGCGATGGAGGGGGTGGACTGGGTGTTCCACCTGGCGGCGTTCATCAGCGTGCCGGCGTCGATGGAGGATCCGATGGCGTGCGCCCAGGCCAACGTGATCGGCCTGCTGCAGGTGCTCGAGGCGGCGGAGAAGGCCGGCGTGCAGCGGTTGGTCCTCGCCAGTTCCGCGGCCGTCTATGGTGAGAATCCCGAGAACCCCAAGCGTGAGTCCGCCGCGGCCGATCCGAGGAGCCCGTATGCCGAGACCAAGTGGGCGGGGGAGTTCTACTGCGACCTGTACCACAGGCGCGGTCGACTGAGCACGGTCTGCCCCCGGTTCTTCAACGTCTTCGGTCCCCGACAGCGTCCCGACAGCCCCTACGCCGCGGCCGTCCCGAGGTTCATCGAGCGGGCCCTGGCCGGACAGCCCCTGGTGATCCATGGCGATGGCGGTCAGACCCGGGATTTCGTCGCCGTGGAGGATGTCGTCGGCGCCCTTGTCCACCTTGCCAGGAACCGCGACCTGAGCTGTCCCTTCAACGTCGCCTCCGGGACCACCCTCACGGTCAACTCCCTCGCCGATGCGATCATCCGCATCTCGGGTTCCAGCAGCCAACGGGTCCATGCTGAGCCGCGGGCGGGCGATGTGCGTCACTCGGCGGCCTCGATCGACCGTCTGCGGGCCACGGGATGGCAGCCGCGGCACGACCTGGATTCGGCCCTCGCCCGGTCGATCGACTGGTATCGTCGACGGATGGCTGGTGCCACCGCCTAGGCCCGGTGCCTCCGGCCTCCGCCCTCGGGGTGGGTTCGGGAGGGAAGGGTGGCCGTGGCCCTGGGTGCGCTGGTGAGTCCGACCGCGGACAGGAGCAGGAACATCACCACCAGCGAGGTGATCTGGAAGGGGAGATCGAATTTGGCGTGGACCAGGATCCCAAGGAGTGAGAGGGCCAGCAGGCCGGTGAACTCCCTGGGGGCCCGGATGCCGCGGCCGGTCGACCAGTGGGCGGGGAGCATGAGGAGGAGGGCGACGACGAGTCCCACCCCGGCCCAACCGACGTTGATCCGGGCCTCCAGCCAGTCGTCGTGGACGAATCCCTCCCAGGTGTCCTCGGGCCTCGTGCGGTAGAGGCCATTGAGCCCGGTGTAGGATTCGGCACCGAGACCCCAGAACCCGGCTTCATCGGCCATCCGATGCGCGACCTCGTAGATGGCGAGCCGGTTGGACATCTTGTCCTCGAACACGGTCAGGAACCGTTTCTGGAGCTCCTCTCCGCCGAGGAACCAACCACCGCCGAGCGTGATGAGGAACAGTGTCGCGGCCACGATGCGTCCGGTCCGCCCGGTCCGTCCCTGGGAGAGGGCGAGGATCAGGAGGGCGCCACCCAGGAGGCCCACCATGATGAGCACGCCGCCCCGGCTGGTGGCGAGGATCGGGCAGGCGGCCAGCAGCACGGTGCAGGGGAGCAGGATCATGCTGGGATCGTTGCCGATGCCGGATGGACGTTTCTCGAGAGCTGCGGACCGTTCCCGCAGAGCCCACCAGAACCCGAGACACACCGGCCAGACGAGGTTGAAGTACTGGGCGCCGTTTGCCCGGTAGGGGAAGGAACCCCAGATCGACTCGGAGGCATTCATGAGGGGGAACTTCATGATCCAGAGCACCTTGTCGGAGGATCCCTCCAGCCGGTGGGCGATGGCGACCAGGGCCATCACGGCGCTGCTGATGCAGAGGGTCCAGAGGAACTGACGGACCCGGGCCGTGGGGAAGATGCCCTCGGTGGAGTGGTGGCGTTCCCGGCGCGTCTTGGTGATCACCCAGTCCCGGGTGGCCCAGAAGATCAGCGCCCAGCTCGCATACCGCACGAGGCCCCGGAAGGACCTCGCGGCATCGTAGGAGGCGGGAAGCCAGGCGATCGGTGTCCGCTGTCGGTACTCGAGCGCGGGGCCGACGTCCGAGAACACCACGTCGGCCCTCCCGTTCAGCCAGCCGATCAGGACGATCCCGAGCAGCACCAGCGTCAGGGAGACGAAGAGGCGCACGATCCAGCGTCCCATCCCGTCGTGTTCCACCCAGCGATCCGGGGTGTAGTCCTCCCGCCATCGGGTGATCCCCTTGACCAGGAGCAGGCCACCGAGGGTGTATCCCACCACGGTCACCGTATGCACGGCCCAGGCGACGGTGCACCCGAAGGCCCAGGGCGCGAAGACGACCAGGGCGAGGATCAGGATTCCCGAAAGGGTGTCGGCGATCCGGTAGGCTGCAGGGGTTCGGTGGGAATCCACGATGGGTCTCGGGTGGGCTCTGGCTTAGGGCTGCCGGTGGGCGTTCAGGCCGCCAGGCGCTGGAGGAGGCGTTGGTGGATGTTGCCGAAGCCCCCGTTGCTGAAGATGCAGACGACGTCGCCACTGCGGGTCTCCGTCACAAGATGGTCGAGGATGGAGTCGACCGTCGGCAGGTAGGCCGCGGGCTTGCCGGTGAGGCGGAGGTCCTCCATCAGCTTCTCCGGGTTCAGCCGCTCGGAGGGCGACAGCTGCTCGAGCCGGGCCACCTCGGCGACCACCACGGCATCGGCCCGTTCCAGGGCGTCGACCAGCTCGTGCTGGAAGAGGTTGCGACGGGTGGTGTTGGAACGGGGCTCGAAGACCGCCCAGAGGCGTCGTCCCGGATAGCGGATCCGCAGCGCCCGCAGCGTCTCCCGGATCGCCGTCGGATGGTGTCCGAAGTCGTCCACCACCGCGATGCCGCGCACCTCGCCCCGGGTCGTCATCCGTCGTTCCACGCCCCGGAAGGTCGCGAACCCGGCCTGGATCTGAGCGTCGGTCAGTCCGCAGTGCCGGGCGCAGGCGGCGACGGCGAGGGCGTTGCGCACGTTGAGCTCCCCGACCATCGGGAGGTCGAACCGGGACCCGGCGATCTGGAACTCCGAGGACTCGGCCTTCAGGTGGACACCGGTCGCCCGGATGTCGTTCGAGCCACCGAGACCAAACCGCTTCACGGGGCAGTGCGAGACCCCGAGGAGCGGCGCGAGGTTCGGCTCGTCACCGTTGGCCAGCAGCAGTCCGTTCCTCGGGATCAGGTGGATCAGGCGCCGGAACGACAGCTGGATGTCCTGGAGCGAGCCGAAGATGTCGGCATGGTCCATCTCCAGGTTGTTCACGATCGCCACCTCGGGCAGGTAGTGGATGAACTTGCTCCGCTTGTCGAAGAACGCGGTGTCGTACTCGTCGCCCTCCAGGATGAACCACGGGGAGTCGGTGAACCGGGCGCCCTGGCCGAGGTTCGACGGGATCCCGCCGATCAGGAAGGACGGGTTGAGCCCGGCGTGCTCGAACACCCAGGCCAGCAGGGAGGTGGTGGTGGTCTTGCCGTGGGTGCCGGTCACGACGAGGGAGTGCTTCCCCCGGATGAAGCATTCCTTGAGCAGCTCCGGCAGCGCGCAGTACCGGAGCCGGTGCTCGAGGACGTGTTCGGCCTCGGGGTTGCCCCGGGAGATGGCGTTGCCGATCACCACGAGGTCGGGCTTGTGGGAGAGGTTGGACTCCGAGTAGCCGGCCTTCGGGACGATCCCCCGCGAGGCCAGGAAGGTCGACATGGGGGGGTAGATGACGTCCTGGTCCGACCCGGTGACGACGAACCCGCGTTCGCGCAGGGCGACGGCGACGCTGGCCATGGCGGTGCCGCCGATGCCGATGAAGTGGACGCTCCTGAAATCCGTGAGCACGGCCCTAGCTTTGACGGGCCGCGCAAAGATCAAAGCCAAAACACGGCGGAGGGCCCGGCGGATTGACACCGGTCGCCGTGGCCGGGGAAGGTGTGCCCATGGAATCCGGGGCGTTGCCGACAGGGGATTCGCGTCTGCTGGGGGGCTCGATGAACGACCTGGCGGTCCTGGCCGTGGAGGTCACGGACGCCGAGGCGGCGCTTGTCGTCCTTGCCCAGGGCGACCAGTGGCTCCTGGAGGGGCAGCATGGGTTGAAGGACGGCATGGTGGATCCCCTCCTGCAGATCTGCCGCGGGCTCTCGGCCTCCGATCCGTGGCGGGAGCTGAGGGATCCGCCGGGCCTCGCGGCGCTCGGCATCCGCTGGGTCGCGGTGCAACCCCTCCTCTCCGCCCTGTCCAACGTCCTCAGCGCCATCGTGGTCGTGGACGGCTCCGGACGACGGCTCGTCGCCCGCCAGCGGGCGGCACTCCAGACGGTCGGACACCAGGTCGTGACGCGGCTCGACCTTCGGCACCAGTCCTCCGCAGCGGCCACGTCCGAGGCGGCCCACCGGCAGGTCGAGCAGGCCCTGCGGCGCAGCGAGGCCTTCTATCAGACCCTCGTCGAGAGCCTTCCCCAGAACATCCTGCGCAAGGACCTCAGCGGCCGCTTCACCTTCGTGAACCGCAGGTTCGCCGCGACCCTCGGGCGTCCGGTCGAGGAGATCCTGGGCCGCACCGACTTCGACCTCTTCCCGCGGGAGCTCGCCGCGAAGTACCAGGAGGACGACCGGCGCGTGCTCGAGCGCGGCGGGGCCTTCGAGACGACCGAGGCCCATGTGACCCCGGACGGCGAGAAGCACTGGGTGCACGTCATCAAGACGCCGGTGGTGGACGCCGCCGGCCAGCCAGTCGGGCTCCAGGGCATCTTCTGGGACGTGACCTCCGAGAAGCGCACGGCGGAGAAGCTCGTCGAGGCCGAGTCGAACTACCGGAGCATCGTGGAGAATGCGATCGACGGCATCTTCCAGACCACGCCCGACGGGCACTACCTGAGCGCCAACCAGGCCCTCGCGCGCATCTACGGGTTCGACACCCCCAGGGAGCTGATCGCCTCGCGGACGGACATCGAGAACCAGCTCTACCTGGTCCCGGAGCGCCGCCATGAGTTCGTCGAGCTCCTGCAGCGGTCGGACCGTGTGGACAAGTTCGAGAGCCAGGTTTTCCGCAAGGACCGGTCGGTCATCTGGATCTCCGAGAACGCGCGGGCGGTTCGGGACTCGCATGGGAAGCTCCTCTACTACGAGGGGACCGTCGAGGATGTGACGGCCCGGAAGCTGGCCGAGGAGCGCCTGAGCCAGGCGAACCAGGACCTCGCCGCCGCCCGGGACGCCGCAGAGCAGAATGCGCTCGCGAAGTCGCGGTTCCTCGCCAACACCAGCCACGAGATCCGGACCCCGATGAACGGCGTGCTGGGGATGATCCGGGCCCTGCTCGAGACCCCGCTCACCCCGGAGCAGCGGGACTACGCCGAGACGGTCCAGCACAGTGCCCAGGCGCTGCTGACGATCATCGACGACATCCTCGACTTCTCGAAGATCGAGGCCGGCAAGGTGGTCCTCGACTCGGTCGAGTTCGGCCTGCGCGACACGATCGAGGACGTCAGCGAGCTCCTCGCCGAGCGTGCCTACAGCAAGGGGTTGGAGTTCGCCACCTCCGTCGACCCGAGGATCCCGGCCCGGTGCCTCGGGGATTCGGGACGGTTCCGCCAGGTGCTCACCAACCTGCTCGGGAACGCCATCAAGTTCACCCTCAAGGGCGAGGTCCTCCTCCGCGTGGTGCTCGTCGAGTGCACCCCGGGTGAGCTGGTCGTCCAGACCGAGATCGAGGACACCGGCATCGGGATCCCCGAGTCGGCCCAGCGGACGGTGTTCGGGGCGTTCGAGCAGGCCGACATGTCGACCACCCGTCGCTTCGGGGGCACGGGCCTCGGACTATCGATCAGCAAGCAGCTGGTCGAGCGGATGGGGGGGCGGATCGGCTTCAGCAGCGTCGAGGGGAAGGGGTCCCGCTTCTGGTTCACGGTCCGTTTGGGATGTGTCGCGGGTGACGGTGTCGGCAGGCCGCTGGAGCGCCTGCCCGAGCTGGAGGGGTCGGTGGCATCCCGTGTGTTGGTGGTGGACGAACACCCGGCCACCCGTCAGGGAATCGTGGAGGGGCTGAGGGAGCTCGGGTTCCGTGCCGACGAGGCGGACTCTGCCCAGGAGGCCCTGGAGACGCTGGCCGCCGCCCAGGGCTCGGAGGATCCCTACCTTGCCGTGATCGGGGACTACCAGCTGCCGGACCTGGATGGACTCTCCTTCGCCCATGAGGCCCACATGCGCCCCGGGCTCGAGCGTCTCAAGGTCCTGCTGATGGCACCCGTCGGGCAGCGGCTGGACCCGGGGCTCCTGAGGACCGTTGGCGTCGCCGGGTCCCTGATGCGTCCGGTGCGGATGGCCCGGCTGGGCGAGCTGATGGGACAGATCCTCCGGGGCGAGGATGCCTTGGCGAGCGCCGAGGAGCGCACGGTCCAGGCCCCCTCCGGAGCCCCGGTCCTGGACCGTCCCCTCCGCCTCCTGATGGCGGAGGACAACCTGGTGAACCAGAAGGTCGCCGTCACCCTCCTCGGGAAGCTCGGGTACCAGGCCGACATCGTCACCAACGGCCGGGCTGTCCTGCAGGCGGTCCACGCGGAGCCCTACGATGTCATCCTGATGGACTGCCAGATGCCGGAGCTCGACGGCTACGAGACGACCCGGGAGCTGCGGAGGCGCGAGGCTGCGGGCGAGTTCGGTCGGCACCAGCCTCATGTGGTCATCGCGCTCACGGCCAACGCGATGTCGGGTGATCGGGAGCGCTGCCTCGCCGCGGGAATGGATGACTTCCTGACGAAGCCCCTGAACGAGGAGGGTCTCCGCAGGGCCCTGGCCCAGGCATCGTTGCGGAAGGCAGGGATGGCCCCGAGGCTGGAGGCCCAGCCGGCGTCTACCGCGTCGACCGGTGGTGATGTCCCGACCCTCAATCCCTCGGTGCTCGGGGTCTTCCGGGGACTTCGTGTCCCCTCTGGACCCGACCCGCTTGCCGAGCTTGTGGACTTGTTCCTGTCCGACCTCCCGCAGCGACTGGCGGAGATCAGCGGCGCCGCACGGGCTGGGGATGCTGCCGGACTCAAGGCTGCAGCCCACACGTTGAAGGGCAGCGCCAACAACCTGGGTGGCCTCCGGATGGCCGCGCTGTGCGCCCAACTCGAGGGGGCGGGGACCGATGCCCAGCGGGTCACGGGTCTCCTCCGGGAGCTCAGCGAGGAGGCCGAGCGCCTCCGCGTCGCGCTCGAGGCCGAGAAGGCCCTCTGATGGGTTGGTGCGGCAGCATCCGAATGGGGACTACGCCCGGGGATGCGCCTGCTGGTACGCCCTCTTGAGCCGTTCCGTCGAGACGTGGGTGTAGATCTCCGTGGAGGACAGCCGGGCATGGCCCAGAAGTTCCTGGACGCTTCGGAGATCAGCCCCGCGGTCGAGGAGGTGGGTGGCAAAGCTGTGACGCAGCTTGTGCGGGGTGAGCTTCGGATCGAGCCCCGCGGTCCGCAGGTGGCGCTTGAGCCGGGTCTGCACTTCGGAGGGCAGGATCGTCCCTCGAGGGGGTCGAGTCCCGGGAAACGCGGGAAGCTCTGCCTGACGGGGCTGACCCAGTCTCGACCAATAGTGGTCGAGGGCCTCCAGCGCGGGGCGTCCGATGGGGACGATCCGTTCCTTCCTCCCTTTGCCCCGTACCCGGAGCTGTCGGCTCGGGATGTCGATGTCGCCCATCCGGAGCTGGCACACCTCGCTCACCCGCAGGCCGGAGGAGTAGAGGATCTCCAGGATGGCCGCATCCCGCAGGGCCAGCAGCACGGTCCGTTCGTCGGGTGGGACGCCGTCGACCGGGTCCAGATCCCTCAGCGGCGCCCGGAGGAGGCCGTCGATGCGGTCGGCCGGCACGAACTGCGGCAGACGCCGTTCCTTGCGGGGCAGGGAGAGATCCCGGATCGGATGCCGGGCCACCCGGCCCTCCCGGAGGAGGAACCGGTAGAAGCCCCGAAGCGCGCTGAAGCGGAGGTGGATCGGGGACCGTTCCAATCCCCGACGCCCGAGCGCCCTGAGATAGAGCCGAAAGTCGTCGCGCGTCAGCGTCTCCCAGCCTGGGGCGGTCGCCCGCATCTCGCGATGCCACCGGGTGAACTCGACCAGTGCGTGTCGGTAGTTCCGGACGGTGTAGGGCGAGGCGTTGCGGACGGTCTCCAGATCGCGGAGGAATCCCTCCGCGGTCGCGTCCAGGACCGGTTCCGCCCCGTCATCCCCCACCGCTTCGGTCCCGGCGTTCACGTCCAGTCGTAGTCGTTCGCGACCTTGTGCGCGAGGCGCTCGAGCCAGAGGGCGGCGTTCTGTTTCGCCTCCATCG
>JBDLQQ010000328.1:0-3125 GCA_039800465.1 Verrucomicrobiota bacterium | reverse complement strand
TTCGGCAGCTCGAGCCGGTCGCCGGCGAAGGGATTCCGAACGGGCTCCACCGGCACGTCGGCGGCCAGGAGCATGGACACGAGGACACCGGCCAGGCCGGGGAGCAGCAGGCGGAGGCGGTTCATGATTGGACGAGGGTGACGGTGACGGGTTCGACGCAGTTGCGCATGTAGCCGGCGGGATTCCAGAGCGGTTCGAGCGGTTGGGATTGGCCCAGCCGGTTGGTGGCCCGGGCCATGAGGGTCCGGGTCCCGGTACCGCTCGGGGTCCAGTCGAGGGTCCACTCCCGGAAGGCGAAGTTGCCGACACTCTTCCCGAGCGTCGCCGCCTCCCAATGACGGCCGCCATCGACCGAGACCAGGACCTCACGGATTCCCTGTCCATCGTCGAACGCGATGCCCCGGAGACGTTGGGACGCCCCCACCCGGACCTCGGCACCGTCCGCGACGCTCGTGATGAACGAGCGCACATTCATGCGGCTGATGGGAACGGTCCGCTTCGGCGTCGTCCCTGGGGCCACCGCGGCACAGGGATCATCCGGGATCCGATACCCGGGGTTCATCCAGAAGCCCTTGAATTCGTCCCCCATCACGCGGATGTCGTGGACCTGCTTGATCCAATAGGTGCCGTAGTAGCCCGGCACGACGAGGCGCAGCGGGTAGCCGTTGAGCCACGGCAGCGGCTCGCCATTCATCTCGTAGGCGAGCAGCAGCTCCGGGGTCATCGCGAGGTCGACCTCGATGGCCTTGATGAAGTCCGGGGTCGCCGGGAGGAACGGCTTGTCGAGACCGTTGAAGACCACCTGCTTGGCGGAGGGCTGGATCCCGGCGGCCTTGAGGACATCCGCCAGACGGACGCCCTTCCACCGGGCGCAGCCCATGGCGCCGTGGCCCAGCTGGCCGCCGCCGACGCGGGGTTGGAAGTAGCCGCGGCTGTTCCCCGAGCACTGGAGGACCGCGACGGTCTCCACCGGCTCAAACCGGCTCTTCAGCGCCTCAACCGAAAGCTCCAGCGGCGTGGCCACCTGTCCGGTGACAGCAACCCGGAAGACCTCGGGAGTCAGGAACTCCGGGGCCGGAGGGGCATGGGTGAGGTGGTAGCGGACGAAGAAGGCATCGTTGGGCGTCAGCAGGCTCTCGTTGAACACCGCAAACGGGGTTTCGAGCTGGGGCGGACGCGTGGTCAGTCGGATCAGGGGACGCTTCTGGGGATACTTCACCAGCGGCCGCTCCCCGTTGACGAACGGCAGGGTGACGGAATCGGCCGCCCAGGCGGTCCAGCCTGGCGCGGTCAGGGCCGCGGAGGCGCCCAGCCCGAGGAATCCACGTCGGGAGACTCCAGGGCGCCGACTGGGGGGGGAGGAATCGTTCATGGCAGGCTCTCGGGTTCCGACATCAGCTCCAGACACTGCCGACACGGAGATCCTTCAACAGAAGGGTCCCGAGATCGGCGTCGCTCCTCAGGCTAAGGAATCGGATGCCACGTGCGGAACAAAATTCCCGGATCCGCGCGACATGACGTTCCAGTCCCTCCTGGTAGGCCTTCAGACGATAGCGACCGAAGGTCACGTCCACCTCCTGCCCCGTCTCGGAATCGACGAGCCGGAGATCGCCGAACTGGGTGGGGTCGCGTTCCTCGGCGGACAGGATCTGCAGGGCGACGACCTCGAACCCGCGACCGACCAGGGCCGTGAGTCCCTCCTCGAACCCCGCGGCGTCGAGGAAGTCGCTGAGCACGACGGCCAACCCGGTCTGGCGGGACTCCAGGGCACCCCGGCGCAGGGCGGCATTCAGGTAGGACCGCCCCCCGGGGACGATCGCCTCGAGGTTCCGGAAGAAGTCGAGGCTCGACGCCTTTCCCCGCACCGACCGCAGCGTCCGTCGCTGCGCGGCCACGACAGGGTCCGTCGCCGCCGGGAACACCTCGACCGCCACCCGGTCGAACCCGCAGAGCCCGACGTGGCCGACCGCCGCTGCGATCTGTCGGGCGAGGGTGAACTTGGTCGGGGTGCCGAAGTTCATGCTCTCGCTGGCGTCGAGGAAGATGCGGATGGGCAGCTCGCGGTCCTCCTCGTAGAGCTTCAGGAACAGCCGGTCGAGCCGGCCGAGTAGGTTCCAGTCGAGGTGCCGGAGGTCGTCGCCGACCACGTAGCTGCGGTGGTCGGCGAACTCGACGCTGAGCCCCCGGGCGCGGCTGCGGCGTTCGCCCCGGAGGGCGCTCTTGGCCCGACGCGCGGTGAGGAGCTGGATCTGCTCCAGCTTCCTCAGCAGTTCGGGCTGGAGGAGATCGCTCATCGTCGGGACGCCTCCGAAGCCTCCCCGGGCACGGCCCTGACACAAGCGGGGATTTCAAAAACGCAGAGAGGGAGAGACGCACGCGGAGCCGCGGAGCCGCGGAGAAAGACGAAGAGACTCCCAGGAATCCAACTCACCCCGGTGGGTGCTGAAGTGCCCACCCCTGGTAGGGTTGTGGTCCCTCACGTCCCCATCTCGATCCCCCTTGGGTCAGTTGAGAGGTGAGAGTTCATACAAACTCCGCCCCCTCTTCTCAGCCCCTCTGCGCCCCAGCGGGAGACCTCTCCTTCTTCCCTCCGCGTCTCAGCGTCTCCGCGTGCGTCTCCTCTCCATGTCGGCAGAACTCAGGCAGGTAGGATCGGTGCGAGGGCCGACAGGACGGACTCCACGTTCACCGACTCCATCAGGCCCCGGATCTCCTCCGGACTCCCGGAGATGGGCCGTCCATCATATCGGTAGAATTCGAGGTTTCTTCCCGCGACCGCGGGATTGGGGATGAGGGTCCAATCCTCACGGAGCGGCAGGATGCAGGGATTGACCGTCGGGGTCTCGATCACGAACTGGTGCGGCACCGACATCGCCGCAGCGAGGTGCATGAACACCGTGTCGACACTCAGGAACGCATGGGCCGAACCCGGGAGGGCCGCGGCGTGTCGCAGCGACGGAGCCTCCGGGAAGTACACATCGACGCCCCGAAGCCGCTGGAACAACCGGGCATGGTCCTCGACCTCCCCGGGTCCACCAAAGAACAGCAGGGGCAGTCCCGGATGGGTGGTCTCAAGACGTCGTGCCAGCGCCTCGAACCGATCCAGGGGCCAGCGTCTCAACGCG
>JBDLQQ010000327.1:0-6849 GCA_039800465.1 Verrucomicrobiota bacterium | reverse complement strand
ACGATGGCGAGGCGCCGGGTGGAATCGTCGCCGGCCAGGATGCGTTTCCCGGGCCCTGCGGCGGCGGCCGAGAACGCGAGGACGGTGGAAGCGAGGGCCAGGCTCGAGAGAAGACGGAGGGTTGCAGTGTTCATCGCAGGGAGGTTCCGCGGAGAGGCTAGGGCCCGGATGACGCCGGTGTCGAGACGTGGTGTTGGCGGGTGGTGTTGGCGGGAGTGAGCTGAGAGCTGAACGTGGAGTACAGGGTTCAGACACGCCTCACGAGGGCTGATGCAACGGATGAGGTCCCGCTCGGGCTCTACGCACAGGGACTCACGCGGAGACGGGGCGATGCGGAGGAAAGAACTGGCAGAGGAACGGAGAGAACGGGCGGACGACCTCGAGGCACCCAGCGCGGACGATTCGTTCCAGGAAGATTGCCGGTCGCGATCCGTATGGGACGCCAACGACGTCGTCCCCGCCCTTCCTTTTCGATCCTTATCTCAGCGTCTCCGCATCTCCGCGTGCCCTCTCAACTCTCGACCCTCAACTTCCTCCCCGCCCTCGCGGTCTAGATGGGGACGTTGTGGAGAACGTCCCGTTCGTTGCGCCTCCGCGGGAGACTTCTCCCCACACGCAACTCGACCCAGTCCCCTTCAGCCCAGAAATGCGGTCAGGGGGCTGGTCGGGCTCGCCGTGTCGGTCGCAAAACCCAGGCCGATCTCGAAGGCCGTCCGCCCCGCCTCGACCGCCTGACGGAAGGCGACGGCCATCCGATTGGGATCGCTGGCGACCGCGATCGCCGTGTTCACCAGCACCGCGTCGGCACCCAGTTCCAGAGCCTCGGCCGCATGGCTGGGCGCACCGATGCCGGCGTCGATCACCACGGGCACCGTCGCCTGCTCCAGGATGATCCGGATCTGGTCGCGCGTCTGGAGTCCGCGATGCGATCCGATCGGCGACCCGAGCGGCATGACCGTGGCCGTGCCGACCTCCTGGAGACGTTTGGCCAGGACCGGGTCGGCATTGATGTAGGGCAGCACCACGAAGCCCTCCCGGACCAGGATCTCGGCCGCCTTGAGGGTCTCGATGGGGTCCGGCAGCAGGTAGCGGGGATCCGGATGGATCTCGAGCTTCACCCACTTGGGCAATCCGGCGGCAACCGCAAGCCGAGCCAGGCGGACCGCCTCCTCGGCGTTCATGGCGCCGCTGGTGTTGGGCAGCAGCAGATACCGCTGTGGGTCGATGAACTCGAGGATGTTGGCGAAGGGATCGCGGCTGCCGGTGAGGTCGGCCCGGCGGAGAGCGACGGTCACCACCTCGGTCCCGCTCGCAGCGAGGGCGTCGCGCATGGACTCCGGCGACGGGAACTTGCCCGTTCCGAGGAACAGACGGCTGTGGAAGGTGCGACCGGCGATGACCAGGGGTTGAGCCATGGGCGGCGCAAGATGGGATCAAGGCCGCGACCTGTCGAGGGACGACCTTTCCCGGGTTTCCACATGGCCATGGGACGAACCCGCATCCATAGTTGCCGCATCACCCGCATGATCCGTCCGATCGCCATCACCGTCGTGCTCGCCGCGTTGAGCCTGTCCACTCTCCCCGGGGCAGAAGTCCCGTCGAAAGCCCCGACGGTCCGCAAGGACAGCACCCCCCACTGGGCCTTCGAACCGCTCCGCAACGTCACCCCCCCTTCCGTCCCCGGGGCAAAGACCCCGGTGGACGCCTTCGTCCTCTCCCGTCTCCAGGCCGAGGGCCTGTCCCTGGCACCCCAGGCCGACACACAGGTCCTGTTGCGACGGGCTGCACTCGTGCTGACCGGACTTCCCCCGAGCCCGGAATCCCTCCAAGCGGTCGCAAGGGATCCCTCGCCCGCCGGATTCCTGAACGCCGTGGAGGGTCTCCTCGCCAGTCCCGCCTACGGGGAGCGCTGGGCCCGTCACTGGCTCGACGCCGCCCGGTTCGCCGAGAGCAGCGGGTTCGAGCACGACTACGACCGGCCCAACGCCTGGCCCTACCGCGACTACGTCATCCACGCCTTCAACACCGACCAGCCCTTCCTGGACTTCGTCCGCTGGCAGGTCGCCGGCGATGAGATCGCCCCGGAGAACCCCTGGGCGCTGATGGCCACCGGATTCCTCGGATCGGGCGTCTTTCCGACCCAGATCACCGCCAACGAGGTCGAACGGTTCCGGTACGATGCCCTCGACGACATGGCCACCACCACAGGTGCGGCCTTCCTCGGGCTCAGCGTCGGCTGCGCCCGGTGTCACGACCACAAGACCGACCCCATCGCCGCGAAGGACTACTACCGCCTGATCTCAACCTTCGCGACCACAGTCCGGAGCCACATGGATCTCGACCTCGAACCCGAGGAGAACCGGCAGCGCGAACAGCAGTGGACCGCGGACCATGCCCGAATCGAGTCGGCGCTGGCGGCATTCGAGCGGGACACCCTGCCACGGCGGTTCTCGGATTGGTTGGCGGCCGGCGCCCCCGTCACCGCCTCGGAGTGGCTGACCCTCGATGACGCCCGGATCGAATCCTCAGAAGGAACCACCCTGACCCCGCAGTCCGACGGCTCGGTGACCGCCACCGGGAAGAACCCGGATTTCGACCGCTACCGGATCGTGGTCCGCACCCCTCTGCACGGGATCCGCGCCCTCCGCGTGGAAGCGCTGGCCGATCCATCCCTGACCCGCGGCGGACCGGGTCGGGCCGACAACGGCAACTTCGCGCTCAGCGACCTCCGCCTGCTGCAGCGTCCCGCCGGCACGACGAACGAACCCACTCCGGTGCGGTTCGGCACCCCGACGGCGACGTTCGAGCAGAAGGGCCTGCCCGTCGCCGCAGCCATCGACGGCGACGCGAAGTCCGGATGGGCCATCGACCCGGAGTTCGGCAAGGACCACGCCGCGGTGTTCCCCCTGGAAGGCAGCATCGGGAGTGCGGGCGACACGGAGCTCACCCTGGAACTGCGGTTCGACACGAACAACCGCCACAGCATCGGTCGGCTCCGGGTGTCCGTGACCACCAACGCGGTCCCGCAGCTCCGAGGACCCGCCGCCTCGGCCCGGGACCTCGCCGCGGTCGAGGCCGCCAAGGCCACACCCGCCCGGGAGCGGACCGAGGCCCAGTGGACCGCCCTGCGGACCTGGCACCGTCGGCACGACCCGGAATGGCAGCGCCACACCGCCACGGTGGAAGCCTCCAAACAGTCACGGCCCAAGCCCAAGCTGACCACCGTGATGGTGGCCACCGAGGGGCTGACCCCGGTGCGCATGCACACCCAGGGAGCCGACTTCTTCGAGCAGACCCATTTCCTGCGTCGCGGGGATCCGAACCTGAAGGGCGACGTGGTCGGACAGGGCTTCCTACCCGTCCTGATGAAGCGTCCCGAGACGCATTGGCAGACCCCACGACCCGAGGGGGCCCGGACCTCCCACCGTCGACGCGCCCTGGCGGCCTGGATGACGGATCCGGAGAACGGGGCCGGCCACCTGCTGGCCCGGGTGGCGGTCAACCGCGTCTGGTCCCTCCACTTCGGACAGGGAATCGTCGCGACCCCGAACGACTTCGGTCGCCAGGGCGCGCCCCCAACCCATCCGGAGCTGCTCGACTGGCTGGCGGGGGAATTCCTCCGCAACGGCGGCTCCATCAAGGCCCTGCATCGCCTGCTCCTCACCAGTGCCGTCTGGCAACAGGACAGCCGGCCGGGGATGAATCCAACCGCCACCCGGGCGACGGGGCTCGACCCCGAGGACCGTCTGCTCTGGCACTTCCCCAAGCACCGCCTCGAGGCGGAGTCGATCCGGGATTCCCTCCTCGCCGCGTCGGGAGGCCTCGACACCCGGATGGGCGGGCCGGGCACGCTCGACGAGCAGCAGCGCCGTCGCAGCATCTACTTCATGGTGAAGCGCAGCCAGCTGAGTCCCATGCTGCAGCTCTTCGACGCCCCCGATGCCGTGCTGAGCGTCGGCAATCGTCCCGCCACCATCACGGCTCCCCAGGCACTGCTGTTCCTCAACAGCCCGTTCCTGCGGGCCCGCTGTGAAGACCTCGCCGCACTGCTCGCCCACGAGGCCTCCTCGTCGCTGGAGCAGACCGTCGACGTCGGTTACCGCCGGATCCTGGGCCGCGCGCCCACGACCGAGGAGCTGCAGGACAGTCTCGAGTTCCTCCGTCTGGGTCTGGAATCCCGGCGGGACCTCCCCCCGGAGACGGCACTCCGGAAGACCCTGGCCGACTTCGGACAGGTCCTGTTCGGCCTGAGCGAGTTCCTCACCATCCAGTGACGCCCCCAACCCCATCGACTCCACCCCTGCGATGACTCCCCTGCCCCCTTCCCTCTGGTCCCGTCGGGATCTCCTCCGTCGCTGCGGCGGCGGCGCGGGCCTGATCGGCCTGGCGACACTCCTCCGCGACGAACGGCTGCTCGGCTCGAGCCCCGCGCTAAACCCCCTCGCCGCCCGACCGCCCCAGCATGCCGCCAAGGCGCGCTCGGTGATCTGGCTCTTCATGAACGGCGGCCCGAGCCAGGTCGACACCTGGGACTACAAGCCGGAGTTGGCGCGTCGGGACGGACAGGAACTGGAGGGATTCGACAAGAACACGGGCTTCTTCACCGGCAACGTCGGCCCGCTCATGAAATCCCCCTTCCAGTGGGCGCAGCACGGGCAGTCCGGCGCGTGGGTCTCGGAGCTGTTCCCGCATCTCTCCCGGCACGTGGACCGGATGGCGTTCCTCCACTCGTGCTACACGGAGTCGAACAATCACAGCCCGGCGCTGTTCATGATGAACACCGGGGTCGCCCGCATGGGATTCCCCTGCGTCGGCTCGTGGGCCACGTACGGACTCGGGTCGGAGAGCCGCGACCTGCCGGCGTTCGTGGTGATGAGCGATCCGCTCGACCGCGGCCTGCCGAAGGGTCACGCGCTGAACTGGAGCGCCGGATTCCTGCCCGGGGTCTACCAGGGGACCCATCTCCGTCCCAAGGGACTGCCCATCGACAATCTCGACCTCCCCTCGGGCCTCGACCCGGCAACCCAACGGCGTCAGCTGGACCTCATGGCCCGGCTGGGGCATCGGCACCGGGAATTCGACCCGGCCGACCAGGCGCTCGCCGCGCGGCTCGAGAGCTTCGAGCTCGCCTACCGCATGCAGATGGCCGCCCCGGAAGCCCTCGACTGGCAGCGGGAGCCGGCGTCGATCCGACGTCTCTACGGCACCGACGACAAACCCTGCGACCAGTTCGCCCGTCAGTGTCTGACGGCTCGTCGACTCGTGGAACGAGGGGTCCGGTTCGTCCAGATCTACTCCGGCGGCATGGACAACGAACGGAGCTGGGACGGCCACGAGAACATCGTGCGGAACCACTCCGGCTTCGCGGCGGAGACCGACCGTCCCATCGCAGCCCTGCTGACCGATCTCGAGCAGCGCGGACTCCTCGATGAGACGCTGGTCATCTGGGGCGGGGAATTCGGTCGACTGCCGATCGTCCAGAAGGGCGGCACCGGTCGCGACCACAACCCCCATGCCTTCACGGTCTGGATGGCGGGTGGCGGAACGAAGCCCGGGGTCCATCACGGGGCGACCGACGAGGTCGGATTCAAGGCCGTCCACGACCGCGTCAGCGTCCACGACTTCCACGCGACCCTGCTCCACCTGCTGGGCTTTGATCACGAGAAGCTGACCTTCCGCTACAGCGGACGGGACTTCCGACTGACGGACGTGAGCGGGGATGTGGTCCGGTCGGTCGTCGCCGCCTGACCGGCGACGCCGCCCGTGCCGCCGGGGTCAGTGGCGATCCGCTAGTCCCCGACGAACGGGATGTTCGTCCGGGCGGTGGGGGTCCGCCGCGGGGTCGGCTTCTCCCGGGACGCCGCCCTCGACGAGATGCACGAGGCGCTCGGCGAGTCCGGTGGAGGAATTGACCTGTCCGCTCAGCTCGGTCGCGGCCGAGGCGGTCTCGAGGGCCGAGGCGGCATTGGTCTGGGTGATGCCCCGGATGTGCTGGATGGCGGTCGAGATCGACTTCACGCCCTCGGCCTGTTGGGTCGACGCCGTGCGGACGCCCTGGAGGAGGCTGTCGAGCTCGCGGTTCTGGGACAGGATCCGCTGGAACCGTTCGGCGACCGCGGTGCCGGTACCCTCGACCTCGCGACCTGCGGTGCGGGCCCGCTCGATGAGTGCGGCGGACTGGGCCGTGGCCTCGGCCGCGCGCTTGGCAAGGCTCCGGACCTCGTCGGCCACGACCGCGAACCCGGCCCCCTTCTCGCCGGCACGGGCGGCCTCGACCGCGGCGTTCAGTGCGAGGAGGTTCGTCTGGAAGGCGATCTCGTTGATCGTCTTGATGATGTGGGCGACCTGGTCGGACGCGGCCTTGGAGGCGGCGAGCGACCGCTGCATGCCGTCCACCTCCGAGGATCCGCTCTCGGCCTCCTGACGCGCCGAGGCGGCAAGCGATGAGGCCGACTGGGCACTGGTGCGGTTGCGATCGGTCACCTCGGTCAGCTCCGCGAGCGCCGCACCGGTCTCCTCCACGGCGGCCGCCTGCTGCTGCGCGCGGTCCGACAGCGAATTGCCCTCGGAGGCCAGCTGGCCCACTGCCGACGCCGTGTCCTCGGCGCCCTGATGCAGGGCGCGGGAGACCTCCAGGAGATCGCCGGAGAGACGTCGCGCCGTCCACGCCATCACCCCGCCCAGGAGCGCCACCAGGAAGGCCCCGGCGGCCATGACCTGCAGGGTCTGGGTGTTGGCATTGCCCATCACGGCGGACCGGGGCACCGCCACCACCAGGTTCCAGGGGCGGGCGATGCCCTTCACCGTCACCGGCACCGAGACGTAGAATGCCTCCGCGTTCAGCACGTC
>JBDLQQ010000326.1:0-5048 GCA_039800465.1 Verrucomicrobiota bacterium | reverse complement strand
GCCCGGCGGTAGACCGCGTGGAGATCCGGGTCCGTCTCGAGACGCAGCAGGTTCCAGAGACTCCAGAACGAGAGCTCGTCGAGGAAGTGCAGGACGCTGTCGGGTGGGAACGTGTTCCGCGCGCGCAGCGTGTAGGCCGGATAGCCGAGGTCGACGAGTTGACGGTAGGCGTCGGCAAATCGGGTCTCCCCCGTGACGACCGCTGCCGTCTTGATGAAGGACAACAGCTCCTGGGCCTGCAGCCCGCGGTCGTACTTGCCCTCGTCGGTCAGGAAATACTCCGGATCCCATCGACCCCATCGGGTAGGCTTGCCGTCGAGATCCACCAGCTGCCAGCGGTTGCGGATGAGGTGGTCCGCGACCCGTGCGAGGTAGCCACGGGCCTGGGCGATTTCCGGTCCTTCCGCGACAAGGTCGAGGAACAGGCTGAACGCGTAGAAGTGCGAACAGAGCTCATCCGAGGAGGTGTCCCCCTTCCACTCGAACCGTCCGTCGGCGGTGTCGTGCCACTCCGCCGCATAGCCACCGGAGCCGTGTCCGGCCTGGTGTCCCCGCTCGCCCTTCGCCCAGACGGATCGGGCCGGGAAACCCGGGATGCCGGTCATGGCCTCGAGCCATCGGATGGCGTGGAACGTATTCGTCGCCTCCCGGCGCGCAGCCGGGTCGCCCGTCACCGCAAACCGGTAGCACTGGGATGCCAGATAGTTCCCGGAGTAGCCGCCGTCGTTGTCGCTCACCTCCCGGACGAACTCGTTGAGGCTGGGCTCCCATTCCAGCTTGTGGACGAACCCCAGCCGCTTCTGTCCCCACTCCTCGAGGTGACGTTCGTAGTACGCCGCCTTCCTCGCCAGCGTGTAGGGCTCGAACCGAATCAGGCCGAGACCGGCATCGGTCGCCAGACAGACCGTCCGGCCCTGCGCGGCGATGGCCTGGACCCGTTCGCCCGGGATCCACCGACGTCCCGCATAGTAGTCGAACCGCCCCTGGTGACTGCGGATCGCGCCGCGGGAGGTCCCGATCCAGAGATCGCCCTCGAATCCGGGCGCGAGGCAGAGCACATCCTCGAACGGCAACCCGTGCTCGCCTCGCAGGGACGTCAGCGACATCCCCCGCAGCAGCCCCAGGCCTCGATCCGTGCCGAGGTACAAGGTTGGACCGAGACTCAACGCGTCCCGGACTTGGGTTGACGGGAGACTGCCCCAGTCCCAGGCCTGGTCTGAGGCCCACGTGTAGGCGTCGAGCCCCCCGAAGACGCCGCCTGAGTACGGGGCGACCCGGCCGGCACCGACGGCATACAGCATCTCCGCATGGGGAACGACCCGATGGAGGGCGAAGCGGGCCCGGTTGGTGGAAAGGAGTTCCGGAACATCGCCCCGGAATCGCCACAACTGTTCCCCAGCAGCCGCCACCGGTTCGCCGCGGAACGACGTCACATCGTGGATCCCCGGCAATGCGATCCGGGTCCAGCCGTCCCCTGTGGTCCGGTGCAGCGCCCCGTCCGAGACCGCCCAGAGCGTCTCCCCGGTCACCACGAGGCGCCGCACGGCCGGGAGATCCCCTCGGACCGGGACCAGGGCCCCTCCATCGAGCTGCGAGACCCCCTTCGCCGTGGCGACCCAGAACGTCCCACGGAATCCTGCCACGGCGACAACCGGGTCGGACACCGGGATGATCTGACCGACCTCCTGAAGGTACGGCGTGTCCGGGATGGGGTGGTGGCCCTGGAACGTCCCTGGGACGCGCCGCGTCTCCGCAGCGGTCGTTGCGAGACAGGACAGGAACGCGACGACAACGAGGACGACGGGGATCCGGCGGGTCATGCACCGCAGGATACCGACCCGAAGATCGGGGTCAGCCGCCGAGTTGGAGTGGGCTCACCGCGTCCGACCCCATTGGCGGAGGCCGATGCCGACGCCGATCCCGGCGAGGCTCGCGAGTGCGGGCAGGCTCCCCTGTCCGACCTGGACCAGGGCCACTCCTGGGCAGGCCCCGGTCAGGGCCCAGCCGACGCCGAACAGAATCGCGCCTGGGATCAGTCCCCGATGGAAGGTCGCGTTGGGGAGCTTCAACCCCTTGCCGAACGTCATGAAGACGAGCACCAGCAGATTCACGGCCAGGGCGAAGGCGGAGAACAGCCGCAGGTCGCTGAAGACCAGCATGCGATGCAGCTCCCCGTAGTCGGTGAACCCCAGTCGACCCACCACGAATCCGAGCAGCAGTCCCGGCAGCGCCGATCGCAGGAGCAAGGGACTCATCGGAGGATCCTTTCCATGAGAAGCGATGTGAGGATCGCCACGCCGAAGAACGTCCCGGTCGCCACGAGACTTGGCATCTGGAGTCGACCGCATCCACTGAGTCCGTGACCGGAGGTGCAGCCGCCGGACCACCGGGTGCCGAATCCCACGAGGATCCCACCGCCGAACAGGACCGCCACCGCGCCCCAGCCCTCGCCGAAGAACCGATGGAACTCGGGGGCCCTGCGGAGGTGTCCCCAACCCTGTCCCCCGACCCATCCCGCCAGAGCCCCTCCGACCATCATCGACACCACGAAGACCAGCGAGGGAAGCCGCTCCGGTGGTGCGGAACCGGATCCGAAGCAGGCCGAGGCCGGTGCGGAAGGCGCCGACGGGACCCCGCAATCGGGGCCGACCGCCGGGCGGTCGGTCTTGGAGGGGCCCGACCCGAGGAGGGATCGTTCGAGGAGTCCAGAGACGCCCAGAGGGACCCCGCGAAGCCAGGCATACAGCGCCGCGGTTCCCGCCAGACCCAATCCGCCGAGCCACCAGGGCCAATAGGTCGCGTTCATGAGCCAGGGAGCCTAGTGGAGCCCGGGCCGGAACCCCAGCGTCCAGTCGTCGTTCCGCCCCCCAGCTGAGCTCTCGAAGCCCCGAGGTTGCGCCCCGGTGGATCCCGGACACACTCATCCCCTCCATGTCGCACGTCTCGTTCCGTCTCGCCGCCGCCTTGATCCTCGCATCCCCCGTCCTCGTGTCCGGCCAACAGGCCGCCTGGGCGACATCGACGACCGGAGGCCGGCCCCCGATCGCGGCCCGCGTGTTCAGCGAATATGTCTCGACCTCGTCGCTCGGCGGGAACGGCGCCGAGGCGGGGTTCTACCAGGTCGGATTGCAGGCCCAGGTCCCCTTCCCGATCTGGGGCTCCCTGAGCGGCAGCCTGGGTCTCGGCGCGGAGAACCGGGGGTATGATTTCCGGAACCTCGACCGACTCTATCCCGGGATCCAATCGCCCCTCGACCAGGTGATCGCCACCCGTGTGGCCCCGGGACTCAGCTATCGGATCGACGACAAGTGGCGTCTGTTCGGTGGCGCCTCCTGGCTGACCAGCGGCGGCGTGGGGACCTCCATCAGCTCTGCCACGATGTGGGGCGGTGCGGGAGGCGCGCTCTACCAGTGGACCCCGGAGTTCCGTCTCGCCTTCGGCATCACGGCAGCCCAGCGCGTCGGAGAATCGGTCCTCGTGGTGCCGCTCCTCGGCTTCAACTGGCAGATCGACCCGAAGTGGAACCTCGTCGGCGGCAACGTGGCCGACGCCATCAATGGTCCGACCCTCGGCGTCCAGCTGAGTCGTCAGCTCTCGGAGCGCTGGACCGTGTTCGGACTCGGCGGGTTCATCGCCACCTTCACCCGGTTCGCACCCGATTCCTCGATCCCGGACGGATCCCTCCGCAACCGGGCAGGATCGATCCAGGTCGGCACCGAATGCCGGCTGGACGACACCTTCACGGTCCGCCTGTCGGCCGGTGCCCGTGTCTTCCAGCAGTATGCGTTCCGCGACGCCTCCGGGAACCAGGTGACGGCAGCCAATGCCGACACCTCCGCGGTGGTGGCCTTGTCGGTCCGGGCCGCGTTCTGAGGCGACGCGGGCCCTCCTCCCTCACCGCCCAGCCCGCTTCTTGCCGGACAATGCCGGTCGGCCACCCGGCCTTTTTCCGGGACGACCAGGACGCGCCCCTGGAGGACCTCCGGCACCCTTCGGCCCCCTTGGCCCTTTCGGCCCTCCCGGCGCTCCCGGTCCTCTCGACCCTTTCGGCCCTTTCGGCCCTCCCGGTCCCCTCGACCCGGACTTCGCGGCACGGGCCTTCTGGAACTTGTCCCGTCGGATCGGCTCGATGGTCTTGGTCCGCGACCGCGGGCTGAGCACCAGCGGGCAGCCCTCGAAGCCGAACACCCGACGCAGTTCCCCGGCGAGGTACTTCTCGTAGGCGGGGGTGAACAGATCCTTTCGGTTCACGAACAACAGGAACGTCGGCGGGGCCTGCTGCACCTGGGTCCCGTAGAAGAACTTCAGCCGATGCCCCTGCTTGCTGACGGGCTGCCGACGCTCGATGGCGTCAGCGAGGGTGCGGTTCAGGACCGCGGTCGCCACCTTCTGACGCCACTGGGCCGCCACATAGCGGATCGCCTCGAGGAGGCGGTCGAGCTGGAACCCATCCTTGGCCGAGGTGAAGAGCACCGGGGCGTGGTCGAGGAAGAACAGCCGGGAATGCACCCATTCCCCGAACTCGGCGAGGGTCACCATCTTCTTCGGCCTGCCGAACTCCGGCCCTTTCTTCCGTTTCTCGAACTCCTCCTCCTGGGCGGCCCGGACCGGCTCGGCCATGAGATCCCACTTGTTGACCACCACGATGCAGGCCCGGTTCGCCTCCATGATCAGGTCGGCGATCTTCTTGTCCTGCTCGACGATCCCCGACTCGGCCTCGACCACCAGCAGGGTGATGTCGGCCCGCGCGATGGCGTCGCGGGTCCTCTCCGCGCTGAAGTGCTCCACCGAGTCGTCGATCCGACGCGCCTTGCGGAGCCCGGCGGTGTCGACCAGCACGAACTGCTCCCGGCGTCCCTCGGTCTCGACCTCGAATGGGACGTCGACCGCATCCCGGGTGGTGCCGGGGATCGGGCTCACGATGACCCGGTTCGAGCCGGTGAGGGAATTGATGATGGAGGACTTTCCGACGTTGGGACGTCCCACGACGGCCAGGCGGATGGGGCCCTGCGCGCGCGGGGCGGGCTGGGATTCCTGGGCGATGTCGT
>JBDLQQ010000325.1:0-4288 GCA_039800465.1 Verrucomicrobiota bacterium | reverse complement strand
CGAGGGTGAGAAGACCGGAGACCAGTACCAGGGGAAGGCGACGCGACAGCGGGATCACGCACCCACCGTATCGGGCAACGGGGATCCGACAAGCCCCGGGTCGGAAGCCCACCCGGAAACGACCCAAGGGAGTCCACAGATCCTGGCGCCGCGGGTCGTTGCCGCTTTCACGGAATGACACCACCGTTCCCAGGCTGCCATGACTCCATCGCACACGACACTCTCCCGGTCTTTCCACAACGCCCGATGCCAGATGCACCGGGTCCTCCGTCTCGCTGGCCTGGCCGGACTGTTCTGGATGGGACCCGGTCCCTCCGCGGAGGCCGCCACCGCGACCAACGAGTCCGTGTTCCTCGGCCAACCCCGGCAGCTGACCCTGGAGGGACGCCGCGCCGGCGAGGGGTATTTTTCGTCCGATGGACGCCAGCTCGTCTTCCAGAGCGAGCGGGAGCCGGGAAACCCCTTCTACCAGATCTACCTGCTCGACCTCACCAGCGGCGACACCCACCGCGTCTCCCCCGGGGTCGGCAAGACCACCTGCGCGTTCCTGCGCCCGGGATCCGATGACGTCCTGTTCGCCTCGACCCACCTGAACCCCGAGGCCCGGCGGCAGCAGCAGGAGGAGCTCGACTTCCGGGCCACCGGCAAGGAGCGCCGCTACTCGTGGGACTACGACGAGACCATGGATCTGTTCGCCTCCAAGCGCGACGGCTCCGGGATCCGTCCGCTCAGCCCGGCCCGCGGCTACGACGCCGAGGGATCCTACTCGCCGGATGGTTCGCTGATCGTGTTCTCCTCCAACCGCCATGCCTACGACGGCACCCTCAGCGAGGAGGACCGGAAGCGTCTGGAGGTGGACAAGAGCTACTTCTGCGACCTGTACCGGATGAATGCCGACGGCACCGGCCTGCAGCGGCTGACCCGCACGCCCGGCTATGATGGCGGCCCGTTCTTCTCCCCAGACGGCCAGCGGATCCTGTGGCGGCGGTTCGATGAGAACGGGGTCATCGCCAACGTGTTCTCCGCGAAGATCGACGGCACCGACGTGCGGCAGCTGACCGACTTCGGCTGCATGTCGTGGGCGCCCTATTTCCATCCGTCCGGCCGCTACTTCATCTTCACCGCCAACAAGCTTGGGTTCGCCAACTTCGAGCTGTTCATCGCGGACGCCGAGGGTCGACACGAGCCGGTGCGGGTCACCCACACCGCAGGGTTTGATGGCCTGCCAGTGTTCTCGCCGGACGGACGCCAGCTGTGCTGGACCTCGGGCCGGACCGCCGACCAGTCGTCTCAGCTCTTCCTCGCCAAGTGGAATCACGAGGCGGCCCTCGAGGCCCTCAACCAGTCGCCTCAACGGAACACCGTCCTGCCCCTCCTCCAGCAGGCGGGATCCGGCATCCCCCCCGCCCCGGGATCCCAGGCGGGCATCCTGACCGAGGAGCTGCGGCGTCACGTGGGCACGCTGGCGTCCGACGACTTCGGCGGGCGCCTCACGGGATCGGACGGTGCGCGCAAGGCGGCCCGGTATCTCGTCCAGGAACTGGAGCGGGACGGCATCGCCCCCCTCGGTGGGACCTACCGGCATCCGTTCGAGTTCACCGCCGGGGTGAGCGTCGTGACCAACCGCTGCTCGCTGAAGGTGACCGGGACCAACGGCGTGGTGGAGTCCTTCGAGGTGGAGCGTGACTTCCGTCCTCTCGCCTTCTCCGCCAACGGCGACTTCGACGGGGAGGTCGTCTTCGCCGGATACGGGCTGAGCGTCGCGGACGGCAACTCCCGCGGGTACAACTCCTACGAGGGCCTGAACGTCAGCAACAAGGTTGTGATGGTCCTGCGCTACGTCCCGGAGGAGGTCGACGCGAAGCGGCGCCAGGAGCTCAACGTCCACGCCGGCCTGCGCTACAAGGCCATGCTCGCCCGCCAGCGCGGAGCCAAGGCCCTGCTGGTCGTGACCGGTCCCAACTCGCCCAACGCCGGCCAACTCGCCCCGCTCACCTTCGACTCCAGCCTCAGCGGCTCGGGCATCGTCGCCGCCTCCATCACCCCGCGGGTCGCGGACCTCCTGCTACAGGCGAAGGGACAGACCCTCAAGGCGCTGCAGGACGGCCTCGACACCGAGAACCCGCATGCGCTCGGCGGCCTTGCCCTCCCGGGCGTCCGGGTCGCGGTCGCCTCGGAGGTCCAGCGCCTGCGGCAGAAGGACGACAACATCGTCGCCATCATCCCGCCGGCCTCGACCAACGCCCCGGCCGAATACGTCGTGATCGGCGCCCACTACGACCACCTCGGCACGGGCGACAAGAGCTCCCTGGAACGCGGCGGCGAGGAGGGCCAGGTCCACAACGGGGCCGACGACAACGCCAGCGGCACCGGCGCCGTTCTCGAACTGGCCCGCAACCTCGCCCTCGAACGCCGCGCCCACCCGGAACGGTTCCCCCGGGGCGTGATCATCGGGTTCTGGTCCGGCGAGGAGACCGGACTCATCGGCTCGACCCAGTTCCTCGAGTCCAGCCCCATCCCGCTCACCAACCTGGTCGCCTACGTGAACTTCGACATGGTCGGCCGGCTCCGCGAGAACCGGATCGACCTCCAGGGCGTCGGCTCCTCCTCCATCTGGCGCAAGCTGATCGAGAAACGCAACGTGGCCGCCGGGTTCCAGGTCCGACTGGGTGACGACCCCTACGTGCCCTCCGACGCCTCCGCGTTCTATCCCAAGGGCATCCCCGTCCTGAATCTCTTCACCGGCAGCCACGAGGACTACCATCGGCCGACCGATGACGCCGACCGGATCGAGTACGACGGCCTCACCCGCATCACCCAGTTCGCCGAGGGCGTGGTCCTGGACCTCCTGCGCCAGCCGACGCGCCCCGACTACCTCGTCGTGAAGCGGTCCGAGGGCACGGGTGGGAACCGCGAGACGCTGCGGGCCTATCTCGGGACCATCCCCGACTACACCCAGGAGGTGGAGGGCGTGAAACTGAGCGGTGTCCGCGGTGGGTCCCCGGCCGAGAAGGCGGGATTGAAGGGCGGCGACGTCGTCGTCGGGTTCGCCGGACAGGTCCTCAAGAACGTCTACGACTACACCTACGCCCTCGACGCCGCGAAGGTCGGCAAGCCGGTGGAGGTCGAGGTCCTGCGCGACGGTCAGCGCCTCAAGCTCACGGTGACACCGGAGGCCCGGAAGTAGACCGAACCGAGGGAACTGCTTTCCGGGGACGAAGACTCAAAAGTCACCGCTACCAAGGGTCCCGGCTGGCCATCCCCAGGGACCGAACCCATCCTGATCGAAAGCCATGCAACGGATCCCCCGAGCCTCCTGGATTGCGATCTGGATCCCCCTGATTCTGGGGATCGCCACGGGCCGCGTGATCGGGGCTGACGGGTCACCCACCGCGAGCGGCCCTGCCCAGCGGGTTCCCTGGACGTCCTCCCGGATCGTCGGCTCCCCAGAGCCTCCCCTGCCATACACCACCGAGCCCTACCTCCCGGGGCTGGCCATGCCCAACCCGGTGTTCGTCACCGCCGAGCCCGGCACCCGCAACCTGATGGTCATACTGCAGAGCAGTGACGAAGGGCGCCCAGCAAGGGTCCTGAGGATCGATCCGAATGCGACACCCCCGACCGCGACTCCGTTCCTCGAGATCCCGAAGCACCTGACCTACAGCATCGCCTTCCACCCGGGTTATTCCACCAACGGACGGGCATTCCTCGTCGGGAATGGCCCCCAGGGAACTGAGACCCGGACCAATCGGGTCTGGCGCATCCAGGTGTCCCGCACCGCCCCATTCCTGCCCGAACCCGGCTCCGAGACGACCCTCCTGGAGTGGCCGTCGGCCGGACATGACGGTGGCGGGATGGACTTCGATCGCGACGGCCTCCTGTTCATCTCGACCGGCGATGGCAGCAACGACTCCGACGCGCTCGACTCGGGACAGACCCTCGATGACCTCCTCGGTGCCGTGCTGCGGATCGACGTGGATCATCCCGATCCGGGTCGTCCCTATGGCATCCCGCGGGACAACCCGTTCGTGGACCTCCCCGGGGCCCGCGGGGAGATCTGGGCCTACGGTCTCCGCAATCCCTGGCGCCTGTGCGTGGACCGTCCCACCGGACAGGTCTGGGTCGGCAACAACGGACAGGACCTCTGGGAGACCGCCCATCTCGTGCGACGCGGCGAGAACTACGGCTGGAGTGTCTACGAGGGCAGCCACCTGTTCTACCGCCACCGACGCCGGGGTCCGACCCCAGTCGTGGCCCCGACCTTCGAGCATCCCCACAGCGAGGCCCG
>JBDLQQ010000324.1:0-4881 GCA_039800465.1 Verrucomicrobiota bacterium | reverse complement strand
GGGGACCAGGGACAGGGCCTCGGATTGGCCGGGTGGTTCCTCGACGGCGTCTGGCGCGAGCTGGGACTCGTCCGCCTTCCGGTTGGACCCGAGGCGGCCGCAGTCCTGCTCCAACAACTCGGGCAATCGGCCTGGGCCGGCGAGATGGAGGGCTGGATGTCGGGCATCCCACCGATCCACCTCTCGGCAACACCCCGTCAGCACGAGATCCTGTCCGCGCCCCTCGCGGAGTGGTCGGGACAACCGATCCTCACCGCCTTGCGGCCCGACACCACTCGCCTCGCCACCGCCAGTGCGGAGGCCCTGCGAGGCGAACCTGTCTCGTCCCTCATCCCCACCGATTGGGCCTCGGCACAGCGTCAGAAGTTCATCGACCGCCTCTGGATGCATGGCCTGAGCAGCCTCGGCATGGCCTATGTGGTCTTCCTGTTCGGCTTCCTCGGCCTGCTCAACTTCCGGAAATACCAGGTCGACGACCTCCGTTCGGAGGTGTCCGGGATGGGGATCAACTACACCAACACGCTTCAGCTGAAGGCCCAGGTGGCGGTACTCGAGGAGCAGGTGGCACTCCGCTACGCCGCCCTCGAGGCGTGGCAGGCGGTGGTGAAGAACCTCCCTTCGAACCTGACCCTGACCCAGCTGGACTTCCAGAAGGGCAGGACCCTGCAGCTGTCGGGCACGGTCGAGACTGAATCCATCAGCGCGGTGACGCAGTTCAACTCCGACCTGATCAAGTCCCAACTGGACAACCAGCCCCTGTTCGCCCGGGTGAAGCCGGCCCAGATCAACTCGAAACCCGGCAACACGGTGGCGAACTGGTCGTTCGACGCCGAGCTGAGGAGGAGTGACACGCCATGATGCAGTGGCTGGACCGCCTCAACCTGCAACCCCACGAGAAGCGCTGGCTTCTGGTGGGACTCCTCATCGTCGCCGCCGTCCTCAACTACTGGCTGGTCTGGCCGTACTTCGGGGAGTGGTCCACGCTCGGAACCGAACGACAGAAGCTCGAGGACAGCCGGAACCGCTACCTGTCGGAGATCGGCAAGAAGGCCGCCTACGAGAAGAAGCTCAAGGATCTCCAGAAGGCCGGCGCCGAGGTGGTCCAGGAGGACCAGGCGAACCGCCTCCAGAGCACCCTCATCACCCAGGCCAACGCCAATGGGGTCCAGGCGGGCAACTTCAAGCCCATCAACACCTCGTCCCGCGGAGCGGGACAGACCAACGCGTTCTTCGACGAGCAGCAGATGACCTTCGACGTCACGGCCTCCGAGCCCGAACTGGTCGGCCTCCTCTACTCGCTGGGATCCGGGGATTCCATGATCCGGGTACGCGACATCAGCCGCCTGCGGCTCGACCCGAGCCAGACCCGTCTCACCGCCCAGGTCACCGTGGTGGCGAGCTTCCAGAAGAAGCCCAAGGCCCCACCCAAGGCGCCAACCCCGGCTCCGACAGCCGCCAAGGCACCAGCCGCTGCCAAGACGCAGGCGGTTGCCCCGAAATCCACCTCTTCGTCCGCTGCCGCTGGTGGCACGAACGCCACCAAAACCGCCCCCAAGAAACCCTAGATGGTCGTGAAAACCCCGAGCCACCTCCTCGCCCTCGGCCTGCTCGCCGCGGCCCTGATCCCGGCCCCGTTTGCCCAGGACGCCGCGCCCAAGCCGACGCCCGTGCCGACACCCGCACCTGCGGCGGCACCTGCTCCGGCAGCCGACCCCGCGGTGCCACCCGAGACCCCGGTGACGACCGTCGTCCAGACGAACCAGCCGCCCATCCCGAGGCTGGCGAGCCCCGGGGGCATCCCGGCACCGACGCCTTCGACCCGCCAGTTCCCCCGTCCTCTCGGCGCCACCAATCTCCCGGCGCGTGCCGCCAGCTTCCCGGGCCTGTCATCCGCCCGCGCTGCAGGCCCCGCCGCCGCCCCCGGCGGCACCAACCCGCCCCCGACGATCATCACCAACACTGTCGTCAGCGCCGAGGGCGAGGTGACCGAGATCATCAACTTCAAGAACATGCCGCTCGACCAGTTCCTGGACGAATACGCGGCCATCTCGAAGCGCACGGTCCTCCGCGCCGCCAATCTTCCCCTCACCGCCCAGGTGAACTTCCGCCCGTCCACCCCGCTGACCCCCGAGGAACGGTTGCAGATGTATGACACCATCCTCGCCCTGAACCAGATCACCATGATCCCGACAGGCGAGAAGGCGGTCCTCGCCGTCCCCTCGCAGCAGGCGCTCACGGAAGGTGCCGCGTTCTCCAACAACAAGCCCGAGGAGTACGCCGAAGCCAGCCAGTTCGTCACCCACGTCATCAAGGTCCAGCATGTCAACGTGACCGAGGCGGCCGAGACCCTGAAACAGTTCGCCAAGAACCAGAACGGGATCCTGGCGCTCGAGACCACCAAGACCCTCATCCTCCGCGACTACGCCATCAACGTGAAGCGGATGCTCGAGGTGCTGAAGAAGATCGATGTCGAGGTCGAGCAGGAGTACGTCTTCGAGGTCATCCCCATCAAGTTCGGCAAGGTCGATGAACTCTATCAGACCCTCCAGAGTGTGATCAGTGGTGGCGGCGGGGGTGCCGGTTTCGGTGCTGGACGCAGCGGTGGGATGGGCTCGGGCGGTGGCATGGGAGGTGGTTTCGGCGGCTCGATGAACCGCTCCGGTGGATTCGGTGGCTCGATGAACCGTTCCGGAAACTTTGGTGGCATGGGGGGCCGGTCCTCCTACGGCGGGAACTACTACGGGCAATCCCAGGGGATCGAACCCCTGGCCGACGGCATGGAACCCCTCCTGCCCCAGCAGAACGCCACGCCACAGCCGGTGCGGACCACGGCTCCCGGCACGCCCGGCTCGTTCCAGGGACGCCTCAACGCCGTCAACCGGGCCGGCGGCGCCGGACAGAACCCCGCCCAGCCGCTCATGGCCGAGGCCAACATCACCCCCGATCCCCGCTCCAACTCCCTCATCATCTACGCGTCCAAGAAGGACATGGCGCAGCTCAAGAAGATCATCGAGAAGGTCGACACCCTCCTCGCCCAGGTCCTGATCGAGGGCGTGATCATGGAGGTCGGTCTCAACTCCGGGTTCAAGTTCGGCGTGGATGCCAAGCAGACCCCGACAACCTATGGCAAGGACTTCGTCGGGGGTGGTGCCATGAACAACCTGGGCAGTGGCGGTCTCACGAACCTCTTCCCCAACGTCCCGACCGGCGGCGGCCTGAGCTACCTGATGAACATCAGCAGCAACTACAACATCCTCGTCTCCGCCCTGGGCTCGGACGCCAACGTCAACGTGCTCCAGAGGCCGCGGATCGTGACCTCCCACGCTGTCGGGGCCCGATTCTTCGCCGGCTCCACGATCCCGTTCGTCCAAGGCAGCTTCTTCGGCGGCGGCATCGGCACTGGGAACACCTACTACGAGCGCCAGGACGTCGGCGTCGAGCTCGACGTCGTGCCCTACCTGACCAAGGACGGCCTCGTGGTCATGGAGGTCGAGCAGCGGATCGAGGAGATCGCCCCGAACAACGGCGGGGTCCAGACCACCGCCAACGCCCCGGTCACCAACAAGCGCGAGGCCAACTCGATGATCTCCATCCGCAGCGGCGAGGCCGTCCTCCTCGGCGGCTACATCCGCGCCTCGAAGGCGAACTCCGAATCCGGCGTCCCCTTCCTCAAGGACGTCCCACTCCTCGGTTACCTCTTCCGCAGCACCTCGATCGACAAGGCCAGGACCGAACTGATGATCCTGATGCGCCCCACCATCCTGCCCACGCCCCAGTCGGCGGCGGATCTCACCAACGAGTACCAGGAGGACTCCCCGCAGATCCGCATGATGGAGGATGACTTCCGGAAGGAGCGGGAACGCCTGAACCGCAAGGCCCAGCGCCAGATGAAGGAGAAGCCCGGCGATCCCAACTCGCGCTCCGTCGTCGAGCCCGAATAGACCGGGCCGCCCTCATCCCCCCGACAGCACGTCGAGCCCCAGGATCTCCCCGGGCTCGCAGTCGGCCACAACCTCGAACGGACGACAGCATACCTCGCAGTCGGTCGTGAACCGCTGGCTCGCCACCGACGTGTCCACCACCAGCTCCATCCGCTGGCCACAGTACGGGCACAGGATCGTCTCGGAGATCTCCATGCCACAGGGAACCACGGGTTTCCCAATCGCTCAAATAGACAGGACCACCACGTCACCGGTCCGCACCCCAGGCCACCGTCGCCCGGTCAGGGTCGCTTCTCCCGGAACATCGTCTCGGAACGGAGGAGTCGGCCATCGGGACTGAACACCATCTCGACCGCCTGGTTGGGGGCCTTGGCGTTCACCCGGTAGACCGTCTGACCATCCTCGAAGACCTCCGAGACCCTTCGGACCGGGACCTCCCCGACCGTCTGGAGGACCCTCTGTTGCATGCCCTCCGGAAGTCCGCCCAGTTCCATCTCCACGTTCCGTCGTACCACTTCACCGCCCTGGTTGAGCGACAGCTCCACTGCCCGACCGTCAGCCGTCTTGGATTCCATCGAGTAGAAGACCTGACCGTCCCCCTGCTTCACATGGGCGCCCTCGATGGGTACCTCCCCCAGCTGCTGCCGGAATCCCGCCAGCACCGCCTCCGGGATGCCCGCGCGATCGACCCAGCCGCTCCGGACAAAGGCCGGGAGCTTCGCGGCGGCACCGGTTGACGCGGTCACCGCCTCCGACGGGCCACCCGGGGCACCTGCTGGAACAACACCCTTCAACCGCTCCTCGATCAGCCGACGCAGCGAGGCGATCTCTCCCCGGATGGCCATCAGATCCGCCCCCGACGACTCCCCGCCGCTCCCTGATGGCGATGGCGCGGACGGCTCTCCGACGTCGGATCGGGCCTGTGCCTTCAGTTCGCTGA
>JBDLQQ010000323.1:0-3322 GCA_039800465.1 Verrucomicrobiota bacterium | reverse complement strand
GTGACCACGAGCAGGAGCAGGATGACCCACCGCATCCGGGCATCGCGGAAAAAGGGCATCAGCCCATTTCCCTCCCACCCAGGAGCTGAATCGCAGGATAACCGTCTCACGCGTCGCCAGTGGTACCTCCACCATATAGGCAGGTCAAAAATATTGTTTTAAATAAGAAACAATGAGCGATACTCAATATCTTAGCTTGGCACAGCAGGGGCGTTTTGCTAGCCCAGACCGATGCCAGCCAAGTCACGCGTGTCGCCCCGAGCCGTCCCGAGGTCGGATTCCACCGAGGACCATCTGGAGCGGATCCAGGAGCTGGTGGAGCAGAAGGGATACGCGCGGGTGACCGACATCGCGGAAGCCCTCGAGCTCAACCGGTCCACCGTATCCAACATGGTCCGGCGCCTGGCAAAACGCGGTTATGTGAACTATGAGCGCTACCGGGGGTTCACCCTGACCCGGGAGGGGATGACGGTGGCGCGTCAGATCAAGCACCGTCACCGGATCCTCACCGACCTCCTGCAGATGTTGGGGCTGACGGCGGAAGTGGTGGCGGACGACGTGGAGGACATGGAGCACCATCTACGTCCCCAGACGCTCCGGGCCTTTGAATCCCTGGTGGAACACTGGCGGGACGAGGTGGGAGCCCACCGGCGCTTCCTCGAGTTCCATCGGGAACGTCAGGCCTGACGGTGGGGTTGGGTGTGCCAGACCGGGGTGCCCTTTTCTGGGTTCTCAGCACGGTTTTTGAAGGAGTTATCGGAAACCTTTTGACCCGGGACAGGGCGCCGTTTACACCGGAGGAGCGCGTTGGAGGTTATTGAGACACGTAAGGCACGATGAATTTCATTCCCGGTCTGCTGGCTGCCCAACAAGGTGGCTTCACGCTGACCTATATCTGGAATCAGGCGACGCCTGAGGCCAAGGTCATCATCGTCATCCTCCTGATCTTCTCGATCTTCGCGTGGTCGGTGATGGCCTCGAAGGCGCTCCAGATGCGCCGAGCCCAGCGGCTCAACCACTACTTCGAGGCTGAGTTCCGCCAGCAGCAGTCCGTCCTCTCCATCTTCGATCGCAAGCTCCAGGTGGATGGGTGTCCGCTGTTCTCCGTCTATCTCGATGGCTGCAATGATCTGGAGGGGCATCTGCGGTTGGCAGATGGCACCCGTAAGGTCCATGCCACCCTGAAGGGAATGGAGCATGTGAAGCGGTCCTTGGAGGGCTCCGTGGCCCGCGAGTCCCTGCGGCTTGAATCTGGCCTGGTCCTGCTCGCGGTGGCGGTCAGTGGGGCGCCGTTCCTCGGGTTGCTGGGCACCGTCTGGGGTGTCATGGATGCCTTCGGTGGCGTGGCGGTGGCTGCGCAGGCCGGGGCGAGGGCCGACCTCGCAGTCATGGCGCCTGGCGTCTCCGCGGCCTTGGTGACCACGGTGGCCGGCCTCCTGGTCGCGATCCCGTCGATGTTTGGCTACAACTGGCTCGTCCATACCCTCCGGGTCCACACGGTCGAGCTCGACAACTTTGCCCAGGCCCTCGCCTCGCGCATGGAGACCGAATTCCTGAAGGACGAATAATCAGTCACCCAGACCGGTCAGCCCACCCGCCCGCATGCGCCGTTTCTCCCAACGCAATTCGCTGGTGACGTTGAACGACATCAACATCACACCGCTGCTGGACCTCGCTTTCGTCCTCCTCATCATCTTCATCATCACGACCCCGCTGATGGAGCAGTCCATCAGCCTCAAGCTCCCGGTGGGCGGTTCAAACAAGCCCACCGCGAAGCAGGACGATGTCGTCGTGGTCGAGGCCCGTCCCGATGGCGTCTACTACGTCCGGGGCCGGTCCCTCGGCTCCGACCTGAAAGTTTTGGAGGCGCGCCTCGTCGAGGAGTACCGGAAGAATCCCAACATGGTCGTCCGGATCCGGGCGGACCGCGCCGGGAAATTCGAGCTTCCCGTCAACATCATCGAGGTCTGCCGCAGGAACGGCATCACCCGGTTTGACATCGGCACCGAGCCGCAGGGGGGACGTTGACCGTGGATCGCGTCTTCCAGCGCACCTTGGCGGGTTCCGCGATCGGCCATGCGGTCCTGCTGACGCTGGTGGTGTTGGTGGGCGGGCTCACCGCAAAGAAGGTCGTCCAGCCTGACGTCCCGTTCCTCGAGATCATCCCGACCGACCTCAAGCTCACGATGGGAAACCAGATCGGGGGCGGGACTCCGAATCCGCGTCCGCTGGCTGCGGTCGAGGGAACACCTCCACCGTCCGCGGTGATACCGCCCAAGGCACCACCGGTGACTGAGGTTCCCCGTATCGAACCGAAACCGGTGGAGCCCCAGGTGAAGCCGTCCCCCTCCGAACCGGTATCGGAACCCAAGCCCGAGGAACCCACGGCGAAGACCAGGGAGCCCGAACCCAAGGTTGAGGTTTCGAAGGACATCCGTCCCACGGCCCAGGCCCAGGATGTCGACACGTCGCGGAAGGCGGAGAAGACCCCGCCGAAGATCCAGATCAGCAAAGAGGTCCGTACGGTCAATGCCTCGGATCGGAAGAAGGCGGAGCGCGAGGCCCGGGAGGCCCGTGAAGCCAAGGAGGCCAAGGAGGCGGCCGCCGCTGAGGCCAAGGCGCAGCAACAGCGTGCCGCATCGGCACAGAAGCTGGCCGCCCGGTTCGCCGGAGCCGCCAGCGGGGTCTCGCAGAATGTCGGGGGCTCGACCAAGATCGAGATGCCTGGCCCAGGGGGTGCCGCCTACGCCCCCTATACATCCTGGCTCCAGACGTTCCTCTACCAGCAGTGGCGCCGCCCAGCCACCACGGCATCCGGGAACGAATGGGTGGGCGTCCAGTTGACCATCTCCAAGGATGGGACAGTCCTCGACGTCACCATCAAACGGTCCTCAGGAGTCCGCTCCCTGGATGCCTCGGTGGAGGAGATCTTCCGTCGCAACCGGAAGCTCCGCCCGCTCCCCGAGGAATTCAGCGAGTCGCGCCTGGTCGTCCCCGTGAAGTTTGTCCTCGAAGCCTCTGCATCCCTATGAAGTCCGGATTCTTCCACTCCCGTCTGATCCGTCCCGCTGCCGCCATCCTCTCGGCCGTGTGCGCCCTCCTGGTCTCCGCACAGGATGGAGGCGTCACGATTACCAAGGGTGCGGTCCGGACCATCCCCATCTCGCTCTCGGGCTACTCCGATGAGGTGCGGAAGATCCTTGAGTTCGACCTCTATGTGGTCGGCTTCGAGGTGAACAGTGGCACCGCTCCCCAGTACCGCCTCGCAGGCGGAGGGCAGGGTGAGGTCCGTGGCACCCTTTCCGATGTCAACAGCCAGCAG
>JBDLQQ010000322.1:0-3260 GCA_039800465.1 Verrucomicrobiota bacterium | reverse complement strand
GCGTCCCAGATTTCCCTTTTCGTTTGAGCGACTGGGGTTCGTCCCGACGCGCTCCTCAAACACCTCAACACTCAACTCTCAACTTCCCCACCCCCTACTCCACGTTCGGATAACTGCCGAGCACCTTCACGAAGCTGCACTGCTGGCCCAGCAGCTCGATCGCCTTGGCCACCTTCGGCTGCTCCGCGTGGCCGTCCACATCGACAAAGAAGAAGTATTCCCAGGCCCGACGCTTGCTCGGGCGGGACTCGATCTTCGTCATGTTGATCCGGAACTTGCGGAACGGGGCGAGCGCCTTGTGCAGGGCACCGGCCTCGTCGCGAATGCTGAACATGATGCTGGTCCGATCCTGCCCCGCCGGCGGACCGCAGTGGCGTCCCAACACGAGGAACCGGGTCGCATTGGCGGCGTTGTCCTGGAGATCCCGCTCCAGGATGGGCACTCCATACTGGGTCGCCGCCAGTTCGCCGCACAGCGCTGCCGACCGCTTCTCCTTCGCGGCCAACTCCGCGCTCCGGGCGTTGGAACTTGTCTCGATCAGCTCGGCATGCGGCAGGTTCCGCTGAATCCAACCCCGGCACTGCGCGAGGGTCTGGGGATGAACATAGAGTCGACGGATCGTGTCCTTGGCCCCCTTGCCGGCGAGGCAGTGGGAGATCCGTAGAACGACCTGGGCGACGATCTTCAGGTCGCTGTCGACGAACATGTCGAGCGTGTGGGTCACCACGCCCTCGGTGGAGTTCTCGACCGGCACGACCCCGTAGTCGGCCCGATGCTTGGACACCTCGCTGAAGACCTCGCCGATCGTCTTCTGGGGGGCATAGGTCAGGCTCGATCCGAACCGCTTGATGGCCGCCTGGTGGGTGAACGTGGCCTCGGGGCCGAGATAGGCGATCGTGAGGGTCTTCTCGAGCGACAGCGCACTCGACATGACCTCGCGGTAGATGGCGCGCAGGCTGTCGTGGGTGATCGGACCCTTGTTCTTGCGGACGACACGTTCGAGGACCGCCCGCTCGCGGTGCGGGGCATAGATCTCCTCGCCCGCCTTGATCTTGATCTGTCCGATCTCAAGGACATGGCGCGTCCGCTCGTTCAGCAGGGAGACGATCTGCTCGTCGAGCCGGTCGATCGCCTGCCGGTGTTCCTGAAGGCTCATTACCGGCGCATGATGCCGTCCTGCCCTGCAAAGGGAATCCGGGAATCGGGGTCAGGGCGAGTTGAGGGACAAGAGTCGAGTGTTGGAGAAACCCGCTGCCCGAAAGATCGACCCACCCGTCGAGGGCAGGATGGAGACGCCCCCCGGACTGCGATCTCTGACCTTCACCCTCTTCTCGGCGCCGCCGCGCCTCTGCGGGAGTCCTTTTCCTGCAGCAGGTCCCCACCGTCCCAATTCTCGGCAAACTTTTCGTTGGCACGGGGACGCCGCTTGTCTATCTACACCGGACCTCGTGCGAGGTTAGCTCAGTGGTAGAGCACTTGCTTCACACGCAAGGGGTCGCAGGTTCGAAACCTGCACCTCGCACCATCTTCCCCTCCCCGGTCGGCTCCATGATGCGTTCCGCGGTCACCGTCTGTCTCGTTCCCGAAGCCCGACGCGGTCCCTTCGTCTTCCACGGAAGCCTCGCCGAGGGCTGCGCCCAGGCCGCTCAGGCGGGATTCGACGCCATCGAACTCTTCCCCACCCATGCGGATGACGTCCACTCGTTGGAGCTCCGCTCCCTGCTGCGCCAGCACGGACTCAAGCTGGCTGCCATGGGAACCGGTGCCGGATGGCTGACCCGGAAGCTGAGCCTCACCGACCCCGACCCGCATGTCCGGATGTGCGCCCGGGATTTCGCCGGGGCCATCGTCGATTTCGCCGGAGGCTTCGGAGCGCCCGCCATCATCGGTTCCATGCAGGGACGGGTTGCCGACGGAGTCTCGCGAGAGCAGGCGTTGGCCTGGCTCAAGGAGGAACTCGACCAGCTGGGCCCTCGCGCCCACGCCCTCGACACCCCCCTGCTCTATGAGCCGCTGAACCGGTACGAGACGAACCTCTTCAACACCCTCGCGGACGCCTGCGAGTTCCTCGGGACCCTCAGGACCCGCAACGTCCGACTCCTCGTCGACCTGTTCCACGCCAACATCGAGGAGGCCGACATCGCCGCGGCCATCCGTGCCGCCGGACCGCATGTCGGCCACATCCATTTCGCCGACAGCAATCGACGGGCGATCGGACTTGGGCACACCCCTGTCGGCCCGATCATCGAGGCGCTGAGGTCGATTGGATATGACGGCTACCTCTCGGCCGAGGTGTTGCCACTGCCGGATGCCGAGACCGCGGCGCGGCAGACGATGGACAGCTTCAGGAAGTGGGTTGGATTGGGAAACTAGTCCAATCCCTCACGAAGCGGTAACTGCCTGCGAAGGATCCCGGCCAGATACCGCAGCCGGTCCTCCCTCAGGGTCGAGCCGAACGAGAATTTCCGACCACTCCGTGTGAGGATCACCACCTCCCGTCCACTCTCATCCCCATCCGAGCCTCGGCGGACGCGATCCACCAACCGAACCGAGACAACCTCCTGTGGCAGAAACCGACGGCTCCAGCCGATGGCACCAATGCCATGAAAAATGGCAGCAGAACGCCGAGCCAGACGGATCTCGGTCTTGCCCACCAGGGCACCTAAGAACGCTCCGCACATTCCAAGACCCACCCCGATGAACGGCAGCAGGAAGATCCAAAGAAAGAGAGTCATCCCAACACCCATCTTATCCCCCTGGATGTCCGGCGCCGGAAACCATTCCGGGAGGGTCCACCCCAGATGGCGGACGGTGGACTGGATCGCGATGAGCACGAAGATGGAAACGATCCCATTCCAGAAGGCCCCGAAAGCAAAGGCTCCGACGGCCAACGGCAACGATCTATGGGTGGCCCCCAGCCTCGTCTCCAGGGGGCCCCGATCGCACCAGACTCCATCGGGCGGGCGGTCTGGAACGGTCTCGGTCCCACCCCCGTCAGGATCCACCAAGAATGACAACCGAGTCAGATGGTTGCACTGCCGACAATAGGCAATGTCCTTGGCGACGTTGATGTCCTCCGGCGGAACGATTCTCCGACAGCGTGAGCAATTCGGTTTTGCGCTCCAATCTGGACTCATGTGGGGGGTGTAAAAGGGTTTCTGTAAATTGCTTAGGACTTCACTTCACCTCCCTCCCTTTGGGGGGAGGCGAAGCGAAGGCGAGCGTAGCGAGCCCAGCGTAGCCGACCCCCAAAGGGAGGG
>JBDLQQ010000321.1:0-5551 GCA_039800465.1 Verrucomicrobiota bacterium | reverse complement strand
GGTCCCCGGGCGAGGAGCCGGTTCTCGGGATCCCGGGCGAGACGGGTGGCATCCACGTGCGACGACTGCCGGTAGGTGGCGCTCGTGACGATCCGCTTGAGGAAGACCTTCACGTCCCAGTGGTCATCGATGAACTGTCGGGCCATCCAGTCGAGCAGCTCGGGATGCGACGGCGGCTCCCCATTGGTCCCGAACTCGTTGGCAGTCTTAACGAGGGGGTTGGGGAAGAAGAGTCCCCAGAACCGGTTCACGGCCACCCGGGCGGTCAGAGGGTTGGCGGGATCCACGACCCAGCGGGCCAGATCGAGGCGGTTGGTGGACCCGGAGTAGCGGGCTCGGGGGAGGCAGCTGGTCGGGACATCGGCGACGACCTGGTCGCCCTTCGCCCGGTAGTCGCCCCGGACCCGGATGTGGCTGGCCCGGGGCTTGGCCATGTCCTCCATGATGCGGAGCGTCGGGATGGATCCCTCGGCGTCCGACTGCCGCTTGCGGGCCGCGGCGAGCTGGGTCCCGAGCGACTTCACCTCCTCGATCCGCGACTCCCGGAAATACCGTCGGAGTTCCGCGACCTGTTCCGGGGTTCGCTTCCCGGGGGACAGCCGGGCGATCTCCCGCATCGCCAGGAACTTCGGATCCCCGGCATCACGGTCGGCAGCGAAGTAGAACCCACAGGCTCCCCCCTTGTTGACGATCTTAACCAGCAGGTGGTTCTCCCCGGCGAGGAGCGCTGCCTGGACCTCGTCCTGGTTGGGCCCGACCGATCGGCTCAGGTCCTTGGACAGCACCTCCTTCCCGTTGAGCCAGACCCGGATGCCGTCGTCGCTCCCGAAGAAGAGCGGCTGGGTTCGGGCCTGGCCGGAGTTGAGGACCCGATGCAGGTAGGTGGCCCCGACGGCGGTGTCGAGGTTCTGCACGACCCCGTCCTTCCAGTTCGTCCGCGACTGCCAGCGGATCCGTCCGTCCTGGAATGAGGCATCGGCGTGGAATCCCTTCTCGGGACCGTATTCCTTGGCGAATGGGATCCCGGGGTCGGATTCCACGAAGGGACCGGCCTGGCTCCAGGGTCCCAAAGCCAGCCCCGCGGGGGATCCCATGCCCCGAACGACCTCGGCCTCCCACGCGGCCTGGGCGACGTCCCAGTCGGACCGCACGACCTCCAGCGCCTGTTTATGCCGCGCCGCAAGCTCCCGAGCCTGCACCGTGGCCGACTGCAGCTCCCGGGCCTGGGCCTCGTTCGGGACCTTCACGAAGGGCGGGGCCGGATCGCTGTCGAGCCCCTTCTCGTCGATGCGGTTGAAGAAGTCGTAGAGCTGGTAGTACTCGCGTTGGGTGAAGGGGTCGTACTTGTGGTTGTGGCACTCGGCGCACTGGATCGACGACCCGAGGAAGACCGTACCGAACGTGTTGACACGGTCGGTGACGTACTTGTTGAGGTACTCCTCGGGATCGGCTCCGCCCTCGGTGCTGGACATCCCGTTGCGGTTGAAGGCGGTGGCGATCCGCTGGTCGAGCGTGGCTCCCGGCAGCAGGTCGCCGGCGATCTGTTCGGTGACGAACTGGTCGAACGGCTGGTTCCGGACAAAGGCCCGGATGACCCAGTCGCGATACTGCCACATGGATCGGGGGGCGTCGGCGTGGTAGCCGTCGCTGTCGGCAAACCGGGCGAGATCCAGCCAGGGAACCGCCATCCGTTCGCCATAGGCCTCGGTGGCGAGCAATCGGTCGACGAGCTTCTCGTAGGCGTCGCCACGGGTGTCGCCGAGGAAGGCGTCGACCTCCTCGACCGTGGGCGGCAGGCCGGTGAGATCGAGCGTGACCCGACGGGCGAGGGTGCGTCGGTCCGCCTCGGGCGAGGGCTGGAGCCCCTCCTTCTCGAGGCGTGCGAGGATGAACTGGTCGATTGCGTTGCGCGGCCATGCGGCATCCCGCACCGCCGGGACCTCGGGCCTTTCCGGGGTGATGTAGGCCCAATGCGCCTTCCACTCGGCCCCTTCGCGAATCCACCGCCGGAGAAGCTCCACCTGATCCGAGGAGAGACGCTTGCCGGTCTTGGCCGGCGGCATCTGGTCGTCGGGATCCACACTAGTCACCACGGCAAGAAGCCGGGAATCCGCAGGGTTGCCGGGGACGATGGCGTGATGGCCGGAGTCGAGCCGGACGCGGGCGCCCTCCGACTGGTCCAGTCGCAGGCCCGCCTTGCGCTTGGCTTGGTCGGGCCCGTGGCACTGGTAGCAGTAGTCCGCCAGGAGCGGCCGGATGTCCCGGTTGAAGTCGACCTTCCCCTGCCCCGCCGCCCGGGCCCCCGGCACCATCCACGCCGTCGCGAGGAGGAGCACCAGGAGCAGTCGGTCGATCGGTGCGTGAAACCGGGGACGGTAGGACAGGACGATGGAACGCGGGGGCGTCATGGTTTCAGGGCACGGGACAGGATCGGGGTCGATGCAGGAGCTTCACGACTCGCGTCATCGGGTGTCAATCCACCCTCTGTGATTATCCTGGCCCGTTGACACAACCCCCACGGCCCGAGGAGCGGCATCAGCGCGGCCGGGCTGCCTGACGGAGATTGTCGGCCGTGTAGAGGACGAGGGCGATCCAGATGAGGGCGAAGCTGACCAGACGTCCCCGTGAGAAGGGTTCACCATAGACCCAGACGCCCAGGATCAGCTGGCCCGTCGGGGCGAGGTACTGGAGCACTCCCAGTGTGGAGAGCCGGATCCGGCGGGCCGCGTAGGCGAAGAGCATCAGCGGCACCGCGGTGACGATCCCGGCGCTGAGGATCAGCAGATGGGTCCGGAGATCCACCCTGCCCAGCGCCCCGATCCCCTCATGATGGCGCCACAGCAGGAATCCCACCGCCAGGGGCGACAGCAGGAGCGTCTCCATCGCAAGGCCCGGGATGGAACCGATCGTGGCCCGCTTGCGCATCACACTGTAGGCGCTCCAGCTGCCCGCCAGGACCAGCGCGATCCACGGAAAGGTCTTGGCACGGAGGATCAGCAGCAGGACACCCGTCGCCGCGATGCCCACGGCGAGCCACTGGATCCGGCGCAGGTGCTCGTCCAGGAGGAATCGCCCGGCGACGACGCTGCACAGCGGCACCAGGAAATAACCGAGGCTGGTGTCGATCACATGACCCGAGTTGACGCCCCACACGTAGGCCATCCAGTTGGTGGTCAGGAGACAGGCCCCGACGAGGCAGCGACCGATGGATCGCCACGACCGTAAGGCCTGTCCCACCTCGACCAGGCCGCCTTCCAATCCCAGGAGCAGCATCAGGAGGATGGCGAGCGACCAGACATGCCGGTGGGCGATCAGCTCGACCGCGTTCACCGACGCCAGCGGCTTCCAGTAAAGAGGGACAAGTCCCCAGAGGATGTAGCAGGTCCCGGCCGCCACGGCACCGAGACGCTCACGGTGCTCGGGGGCTCCGGACGACGGACTCACCCGGTCATCCTCCGGGAGACATCGACACGGTTCAATCCCACGAAAGACCGGAATCGCTGGGTCCGTTGGAAAGGAGCCTCGGGAATCCCGACGGCAGCCATCCTGCCTCCCGACTTGCACGACCGGGGCCCGGCGATAGTTTTCCGGAGCGATTTAGTCCGGTTTGATCCGGACCCGCCCCCCACATGAGTCAGCCGCCCAAGATCTACTATTTCGACAACAACGCCACGACCCGCATCGCCCCCGAGGTCGCGGACGCGATGATCCCCTTCCTGCGCGAGTTCTGGGGCAATCCATCCAGCGCCTACGCCTTCGGGGCCCAGGTCCACAAGCACGTCGAGCATGCCCGGGAACGGGTCGCCGCACTCATCAATGCCGACCCCAAGGAGGTCACCTTCACCAGCTGCGGCACCGAGTCGAACAACTCGGCGATCCACAGCGCCCTGCTGACCACCGGCAAGAAGCACGTGATCACCACGGCGGTCGAACACAGTGCCAACATCAACTTCGGCGAGCATCTCCGGAAGCAGGGCTACGACGTAACGTTCCTGCCCGTGGAGGGAGACGGATCGCTGGATCTCCATCGGCTTGAGCAGGCCATCCGGCCCGACACCGCGATCGTGTCGGTGATGTACGCCAACAACGAGACGGGCGTCCTCTTCCCCATCGAGGAGGTCGCGGCGATCTGCCGGAGCCGCGGGGTGCTCTGCCACACCGACGCCGTCCAGGTCCCCGGGAAGCTCGCCATCGACGTCAAGCAGCTCGGGGTCGATTTCCTGTCGCTCAGCGCCCACAAGCTCCATGCGCCCAAGGGCATCGGCATGCTCTACGTGAAGCGTCGCACGCGTTTCCAGCCCTACGTGGTCGGTGGGCACCAGGAACGTGGACGGCGCGGCGGCACGGAGAGCGTGCCCAACATCATCGGGTTCGGCCGCGCCGCGGAACTGGCGATGGCAACCCTCGAGGACGAGAACACCCGGGTCCGGGGACTCCGGGACCGCCTCGAGAACCACATCCTGCGCCAGATCCCGAACACCATCCGCAATGGAGCCAAGGAACCGAGGCTCCCGAACACCACGAACATCGCGTTCGATTTCGTGGAGGCCGAGGCGGTCCTCTTGCTTCTCGACCAGATTGGAATCTGCGCCAGCTCCGGGTCCGCCTGCACCACCGGCTCCCTCGATCCATCCCACGTCCTCTCCGCCATGGGCATCTCCCCGATGCGGGCCCGGGGATCGATCCGCTTCAGCCTCGGCATCTACAACACCGAGGAGGATGTCGACTACCTGATCCAGCACCTGCCGCCGATCATCCAGAAGCTCCGCGACATCTCCCCGTTGAACCCGGATCACCCGGACAACGACCAGTACGACATCGCTGGCGCCCGGGCGAAGCACGAGCAGGAGATGGCCCTCTCCAACGACCAGCACTGACGGGACCTCATCGGGCCAGGTCCCGATCCCCAGCCTCAGCGCGCCTGCATCCGGAGATCCCGGAACATCTGGGCGTCATCCTTCGGGATCCCGAGGCGATGCCGGCGGACCAGCTGGATCGCATTGCGGGACCGGTCGGAGGCCGTCTCGAGGCGCTTCATCAGCTGGGCCTTGTCCCTCTCGAGGTCCTGAACCCGCTCCTGGAGCGAGCGGACCGTGCGCTCCGCCTTGGAAAGCTGCCGTTCGGCGGGGGTCGACTTGAGGCCGTCGAGCGTCTTGAGCATCGCCTTCTTCTCGGCCTCCAGGCGCCCGACCGCCGCCTTGGCGTCCGAGACGAGGGAGGCGAGTTCCACCTGACGGGACCGGGACTCCTTGAGGGCGTCACGGAGCCGGGAGGTCTCGACGGAGAGCTCCTGGATCTGGGCGATCAGGGCCGGATCGGGAACGGAGGGAGCGACCGGTGCCGGGACCGAGGCGGCCGCCTTGGGTGAGGCGGGGGGAGGAGGCGGGGTTGCCGTTGCGGCCTGTTGTGCGGCAGCCAGCCTGGCCTCCGCGGCCTTCAGCTGACGCTCGAGCTCCCCCCGCTCCTCACGCTCCGCCTCCAGCTGGGTCTGTAGTTTCTGGATGCCCGAGACCTGCTCGGTCAACGCCGCCACACGCCGCGTCAGCTCCTG
>JBDLQQ010000320.1:0-10210 GCA_039800465.1 Verrucomicrobiota bacterium | reverse complement strand
CCCGGGCGAACTCTCGCACGGCCTCCACCATCGCCCGGTTGAGCAGCTCGGCACCCGTCCTGCCCTGCGTCCCGGCCACCGCGAGGAGCCGTTCCTCCCCGAAAAGCGCCTCCTCCGGATCCATCGCCTCGGTGACGCCATCGGTGTACACCAGCAGGGCGTCGCCCGGAGCGAGGTCGAGTTCCTGCTGACCGAACTCCGCCTCCTCGAACATGCCCAGCGGAATCCCCCCCGGGGGCTCGAGCACAGGAGTCCCGCTGGCAGGGATGCGCACCGGCGGGTTGTGCCCCCCCTGTCCATACACCACCCGACCCGTCCGGGTGTCGACCAGGCCGACGATCAGCGTCACGAACAGGCTCGCCGGGTTCTCGGCACAGAGCAGCGTGTTCACCCGCTGCAGGATCTCGGCCGGTGGACGCCCCGGAACGGTGATGGCCCGGATGAGGGTCCGCGTGACGGCCATGAAGAGACCCGCCGCAACCCCCTTGCCCGAGACATCCCCCACCACGAAGGCGTACTCGCGATCCCCGACGGGAAAGAAGTCGTACAGGTCCCCGCTCACCTCCTTGGCGGGATCGAGGAGGGCATGGATCTCGACCCGCGGCGCCTGCTCGCGGGTCGGGAAGACACCGGGGAGCAGTCCCGCCTGCATCTGGCGGGCGAGGTCGAGGTCCCGCTGGATCTGGGCCCGCTCGAGGGCCGCCTGGCTGGCCCGGATCCGGACCAGCGCCGCAGCCACGAGCCCGGCGAAGTACTCCATCATCTCCTCGTCCTGCGTCGTGAAGGCAGGTCTGCCGACCGGATTGAGGAACTGGATGACCCCCAGGCATTCTTCGCCATCGAGCAGGGGCGCGGTCAGGACCGCTCGGGTCTTCCATCCCGTCTGCTTGTCGGCCTTGGAGAAGAACCGGGGGTCCTTGTCGACGTCATCGACCCGGATCAGCCGCTTCTCCTGCATGGCGCAGCCCACGATGCCGGCACCCTTGGGGACCCGGATGGTCCCCAGGACCGGTGCGCTGTCGCCACGGGCGGAATGGATCACCAGTTCCCCGGTCTGCGGATCCGGCAGGAAGATCGAGCAGGCCTCGACCTGGATCCATCCGCGGCTCCGCTCCAGGATCCGGACCAGAAGTCCATCCAGCCTCGCCTCGCGGCTGATCTCCCCGGCCAGACGCAGCAAGGCGCCATAGCCTGTCCCGGTGCCCGTCTGATCGATTCCATCCGACATGTCCGGGAGGGTGCTCCGCGGCGGTCCGGCTGTCAGAGAGATTCCTCACGATTCCCAGATCGCCCCGCCCCGGCTCCACGGTTGCCCGGATCGCACCCCACGGTAAGGTCTACCCGTGGTCCATGATCCCTCCCTCGATGCGCTGATCCAGAAGGTCTGGGACGGCGGGCGCATCGACCGCACCGAGGCCCGCCGCCTCCATGATCTGCCGCTCACGGAACTCGGAGCCCTGGCCGACCGACGACGACACCTGCTCCGCCAGGAGGCCCACGGCGGGCGCGGCAACCAGATCGTCACCTACATCGTCGACCGCAACATCAACTACACCAACGTCTGCAACGTGTACTGCAAGTTCTGCGCGTTCTGGCGTTCGGAGAAGGATGCGGACTCCTACGTGATCACCCACGCGGAGATGGACCAGAAGATCGAGGAGACGATCGCCCTGGGCGGCAACCAGATCCTGATGCAGGGAGGGCATCATCCGAAGCTCTCCAAGCAGTGGTATCTCGACCTCCTGAGCCACATCCGGAGCCGATACCCGCAGATCAACATCCACGGCTTCAGCCCCAGCGAGTTCGTCCACTTCCAGGAGGTGTTCAACGAACCGGTGGAGTCCCTGCTCCGGCAGTTCGTCCAGGCCGGCCTCGGATCGGTCCCGGGTGGCGGCGGGGAGATCCTGGTCGACCGCGTCCGCCAGCGCATCGCACCCCTCAAGGCCAACACCTCCGAGTGGATGGGGGTCATGGACACGGCCCACAAGCTGGGGCTTCCGAGCTCCATCACCATGATGTTCGGACACGTCGAGACCCTCGACGACCGGTTGGAGCACCTCGAGGTCGTCCGCTCGCAGCAGGATCGTTCCCTGGCCCGGCTCGCGGCCACTGAAGCCTCCACGGTCCCAGACGGGGATCCGATGGCCCAGGCCCGCGCCTATGCATCGGCGTTGGAGTCGGGATCCCTCCAGGGCGGGGCCTTCACCGCGTTCATCTGCTGGACCTTCCAGCCCGAGAACGCGGTCCTGAAGGCCAGCCCGTTGGGGTCGCATGAGTATCTCCGGACGCAGGCGCTCAGCCGGATCTACCTCGACAACATCCCGAGCATCCAGAGCTCCTGGGTGACCCAGGGCCTCGAGGTCGGCCAGGTGGCATTGAGCCATGGCGCCAACGACCTTGGCTCGATCATGATCGAGGAGAACGTCGTGAGTGCGGCGGGCACCACCTTCCGAATGACCGTGGAGGACATGCGGCGGCTCATCCGCGACCTCGGCTATGAACCCCGGCAGCGTGACAACGCCTACCGACTGGTGCAGGGGTGAGAGCCGGGAGGTTCAGGCAGGTCCGGCGCCCTTGTGACGCGGGTCTGAACCCTCCGCTCACTTCAGCAGCTCCAGCGCCGCCTCCGCCATCTTGGGTCCGGTGAGGCCATACTTGGCGTAGAGCTCCTCGGCGAGGTAGGCCGACTGGCCGAACTCACCCGGGATCGCGAGCGAACGGATCCGATGCGCGATGCCCGCCTGCGAGAGGGCATGCGAGACCTGGGCGCCCATGCCGCAGATCGACTGGTGATCCTCGATGGTCACCACGCGCCCCCCGCACTTGCGGACCGCGGCGCCGAGGGTCTCGAGGTCCACCCGGTTGATGAACGGGTTGTTGATGACCGTGGCCGAGTGTCCCTGCGCGGCGAGGAGCTTGGCCGCCTCGAGACACTTGCTGAAGAGCACGCCGGAACCGATCAGGACGACGTCGGAACCCTCCTGGATCACCTGGGCACGTCCCCACGGATAGGTGGCACCCGGGATCCACTCGACCGGGTAGTTCTCGCGTCCGACGAAGAAGATGACCGACTCGCCGTCGCGGCCGGCCTTGCGCTCCTCGGCGATGTGCTGGATGGCGTCGTACATGAACGACTCCGCCTCCTTGGCGCAGCTCGGGGCGATGACGATCGTGTGCGGGATGGGGCTCACCGCGGCGAGATAGGTGGTGGCCTGGTGCGAGGCGCCGTCGGCGGCGTCCTGGAACCCGACGTGCGAGAACATCGCGATCACGGGCGCCTGCGAGAGGGCGGCCATCGTGAGGGGCAGGTTGCCCTTGGTGACACCGAACTGGCCGAAGGTGTCCACGATCGGGATGTAGCCCGCCTTGCTGAGCCCGGCCCCGGTCGAGATCATGTTGGCCTCGGCGATGCCGACCTCGACGAAGTGGCCGGTGGCCTTCTGGAAGGTGCTGATGCCGGTCGAGCCCTGGACGTCGGAGCTGACGGAATACACCGGGTAGCCGTCCTTCGCGGCGCGGAGGGCCCCGGCAGCGAGACCGGCCTGGACCTTGTCCTTCTTGATCGCCGGAGCAGCAGGAGCCGGTTGGCTGGCGGCCGCGGCGGCCTTGGCCTTCTTCTCGTCCTCCTTGCGCTTCCAGTCGGCGTGCAGTTGTCCCGCCCAGGCCACCAGCTCGGCCGGGGCCGTGTCGCCCTGGTACAGCTCGGTGATCCAGTCCGGGATCTTCTCGCCGTTCGACAGCGGGAACCCGTGGCCGCCCGCGGAGTTCTCCACGGTGGCCTTGATCCCGTAGCCCTTGATGGTCTTCAGCCAGAGGCAGACCGGCTTGGTCGGATCCCGACGCGTGTCCGAGACCGCCGCCTCGAGGGCCTGGTAGACCGCGGCGAGGTCGTGACCGTTCTCGAGATGCCGCACGTCCCAGCCCAGGTCCTTCATGGCCAGGAAGCTCGGATGCATCGAGAAGGCGTCCTGGGTGATGCGTCCGGACAGCTTGGTGTCGTTGTCGGAGACGAGGAGCACGAACGGGTTGAGGCGTCCCTTGCCGGCGAGTCCGGGGATGGCTGCAAAGGCCTCCTTGGCCTCGCCCTCCATCGACGCGCCATCGGAGATCGTGACCACGGTGACGCGATCGCGTCCGGCGAGCTTGTCGCCGAGGGCGAGTCCCTGGGCCTGGGGCAGGGCGGAGCCGAGCGGGCCGTTCGAGAGCAGGACGCCCTCGGGGTTGATGTGTGATTCCCCGTGGCCGGTCAGCTTCGAGCGGATGGAGCGGAATCCCTTGAGGTCGTCGAAGGTCATGCCGTCGAAGCCGTAGTTGGCCCGCAGGGCGTAGAGGCCGTTCTCGGCGTGGCCGGCGTCGTTGACGAAGTTGTACGCCTCGTGCCAGGGGCGGCCCTGGGTCGCGAACATCAGGCCATGGATGGCCGCGTTCATCTCGGCGAAGGCGGCAGGTCCGCCCCAGTGGCAGGCGGCGCCCCCGACGACAGCATGGACATCCATCAGGGCGACGAGGGCCCGGGTGGCCCGGGGATCAGCGAGGACGACCTCCTGGCCGGCGGTGTTCCGGATCGTGACGGAGTATTTCGGGCGCCCAGCCGGGGTGGGTGCGAGCCGCGAGGGGACGTTCAGCGGGGTGAGGGGCGGGAGGTCGACTTTCGCGACCACGGAATTGTCGGCAGCCATGATGCAGGATTTGGGCACGGGAGGGATTCCCGTGAGCCGCGGAGGCTAGGCGACGCGATCCGGATTGGAAGCCGGTTTTGGGCAGGGCAACGGTGGAGCACCCGAGCCGTGGTGACCCGGTGCGTCGGCCCGCCTTGGACACCGTGACCCTCCAGGGGTGTCCTGCGTTTCGATCAGCGCAGCCATCTCCGGAGGAGGGTTGCAGGGGTTCGTCGCATCATCATAGCCTCCGGGATCAGCGCGCTCATGATGTTTCGCCCCGCCAAGGAAGAACTGGCGCAGCTGGCCGACTTCCAAAAAAGGCTGCGGACCAGTCTGTTGGCGGTGGTCTGCACGGAGCTCCTGGGGGTGGCGCGACTCAAGCAGCAGGCCGGGGATGCCCAGGCGATCCGGTGGCTGGAGCTGCACGCGCAGGAAACGCGTGACGTGCTGAGGAATTTTGCGGGGGTGTTGTAGGTCAGCTCCGGCAACGGCACGTTCTTCCTGGTCTTCGAGAAGCCCTCGGATGCAGTCCGGTTCGCACTGGAGATCCAGGAGCGCGTGACTCTGTTGGGGCGGAGGACACGTCAACTCCTGGAGCAGCGTGCGGCAGTGCATGTGGGTGAGGTGCTGGTGGAGGTCGTCGAGGGGTCTGATCGCCCCCAGGGCTTCAATGGAATCCAGGTCGATATCTGTCAGGCGGTCCTCTCGATCGCCGGGCCCGGGACCATCCTGTTGACCCGATTCGCACTGGAGAGCGCCCGCCAAGCCCTGAGGTCGCTCCCCGATGGGAAAACCTCGGATCTGGCATGGACCCATCATGGTATCTACCAGATCGAAGGGATCGACGAGCCGCTTGAAGTCGGGGAGGTTGCAAATCGCAGGGGACGCAATCTGGCCCCGCCGACGGGGAATGAGCGCGTGCGGAGGGTCCTTGTTGATGAGGGTTCCGCGACGGGGGCGCCGCCGCGGACCACGTTCGGCGAGCGGCTCAGGTCCTGGGGCGGCGATGATCGGACCATGGCCATCCGGGGAGGCATTCTGGTGGCTCTCGCCGGGATCCTGTTGTTGTTCTCCGGGATCCTGGACGCGTTGAGCTACGATCTGGGATTCCTGCTGCGTCGATCGAGGACCCCGGAAGGGATTGCGATCGTTGCCATGGACGATCGGTCGCATCGGGAACTCTCTCCCGACCCGAGCCGCCCCTGGGATCGAAGGGTCCACACCCAGCTTCTGGAGCGCCTGACCCGGGCCGGTGTCCGGGCAGTGGCCTTCGATATTCTCTTCGACTCCCCCAGCGCCCAGTCGATCTCCGCGCCGGGATTCGTTGAAAACCCCGTCGACCGCGGTCTCAGGGAGGCCATGACCCGGAACGGTCGGGTGGTGGTGGGGGCCAGGCTGCGGCCGGATGGTGTCGAGGCCCCCAGTCCGCTGTTCCGGAGTCCGGGTCGGTGGGGCCTTGTTGAGATCGCTTCCGGCTCGGATGTGATCCGGCGCCCGGTCCATGGATTCCAGGACGTGCCCCCGCTGGTCGAGGCCCTGGCGTTGCTGGTGGATGGGAAACCGCCACACCGCACGGGATCAGACTGGCTCAACTACTACGGCCCCCCGGGAACCATACCGACCTACAGCTATCTTTCGGCGCTTTCGTCCCAGGAGCTGCCGGATGCCGTCCTGTCGAACAAGGTCGTCTTCGTCGGAGAGGCGGCCACCATGCCGCCTGCCCGGGACGACTTCGATTCTCCCTACTCGCGCTGGAGAAGTGCGAGGGTCAACGGGGTCGAGGTGGTGGCCACCCGTTATCAGAATCTCGTCAGAGGGGAATCACTCCACCGCCTCAACCCGTGGGTCGAGACGGTGTCCCTGGGCGTGGTCGGGTTCTTGATTGGATTCACGCTCACGTTGTTCGAATCCCCCGGCGTGATGGGATGGGGAGTGGTCCTCTCGCTGCTGGTGGCCGTGGTTGGAATGATTCTGCCTGGCGTCTCCGGTGTCTGGTCGCCTTGGCTCGTGATCAGCGGGGGACAGATCCCGGTCGCTGTGGTCTGGACCATCGCCGCGCGCAATCGACAGATGGGTGCTGGCGGACGGGGGGCATCCGTGCCCTTCTCCATCTCCACCAGGGCTGGGGAGGCTTCCAAAACCCACCCGTCCCAGCACTTCGGTTTCCCGCCTCCCTCGCAGGCGCCGGTTGCTGCGACGGAAACGGGTGGACGACCGTCGGGCTCGATGAACCCCATCGAGGGACCCACTGAAACGGTCCGGGACACCTCCAGGTCCGCCCCTGGGCCATCCATTCCGGCGGTGCCGGATCATGAGATGCTCCGTCAGGTCGGGAGCGGTGCCTATGGTGAGGTGTGGCTGGCCCGCGACATCATCGGGAATTTCAAGGCGGTCAAAATCATCCGACGCTCTGCATTTTCGAACGCCGATCCGTTTGACCGCGAGTTCCGCGGTCTCCAGCGATTCACGCCCATTTCCCGATCCCATCCTGGCCTGGTCCACATCCTCCATGTGGGACGCAACGACGCGGATGGATTCATCTACTACATCATGGAGGCCGGGGACGACTCGGTGACGGGGCAACGGATCGTCCCGGAGTCCTACCAGCCCCGAAGCCTGGTTGCGGACATCCTTCGCGGGGGGGGCATACCGGTGGAACGGGTGGTCCGCCATGGCATCGCGCTGGCCGAGGCGTTGTCCCACCTCCACCGACATCGGTTGATCCATCGTGACATCAAACCCGCGAATGTGATCTTCGTGAATGATCATCCGAAGCTGGCCGACATCGGGCTGGTGACCGAGATCGCGGCTCCCGGACAGGAAATCACCCTGGTGGGGACCCAGGGCTACATCCCCATGGAGGGCCATGGAACCCCTTCAGGCGACGTCTACAGTCTTGGAAAACTGCTCTATGTGGCCGTTTCCGCGCAGTCCGTGACACGATTCCCTGAGATCCCGGATGCGGTTCTGCGGAACACACCGGCCCCCATCCGTGAGGAGCTGAAGGCCATTCTCACGAGGGCCTGCCAGATGCGGGATTCCGACCGCTACCCGGATGCCGATGCCTTCCTGATGGATCTCCGCCAGCTCGAGGGGCGCTTGGGCGGCATGGGCCAAGGGTGAAGAGGTTCTGCCTCCGGTTTCCTGGAGTGTGAGTGGGCTTTGTGGGCTTCCGAGGGAGTGGAGCATGGGCTGTGGATGGGCCCTCCATGGGACTGCCGGTGCCTGCAACCGAATGGCATTTGGGTGCGAATCCCGTTTGGAATGTCCTCCGGTTCCGGGGATGCTTGCCGACCAGCCACCTTGGACCCCTTGGTCGAACCCCCATGAAGTCTGAGCCCAGGGAGACCGCCTCCCACCTTCGAGGAACAGCCCGAACCGTCTCCATGTGGACTGGGATCCAGAGGATTCCACCGGATGCGTTTCGGCCGGCGTCCAAACTGCTGCACCAGACGTCGGCGGTTTTCGCATCTGGAGACGCTGTGGAATTTGACCGGCAACCGATTCAACGAACGACAACCATGGAACCAGAAAAGGGCCGTTTTTTCCTGAGCAGGCGGATTCGCTCCATCGCTGCCCTCCTGGGACTCGGCATGCTCCTCCCGGTGGCGTTGTCCAGCCGGGGTGGAACCCTGGAGTTGGACTTCAACTCCGATCCCGCTGGGATTCCCGGTGCGCAGTGGGCTGGGACAAACCCAAAACCCTGGTTCGCGTCGGGCGGGAACCCCGGCGGATTCCTCGCCCTGAGCCACGCCGCTCCGTCCCAGTACACGGTAGTCGTGCTGCCCAACATCGATCCTGGCGCCGCCGTCACGGGATTCTCGATCACCGCCGATCTCCGCGTCGGCAACCCCAGCAGTGGAGGCGTTTCCGCCGATGGGTTTGGACTGAGTTTTGTCCGTGAGGGGGATCCCCTTCTCGAGAGCCCCGACGACAAGAACCAGTTTGCAGGCGCACTTCCGGAATCCGGTGGTCGGACCGGGGTCTCCATCCTGTTCGACACGTGGTCGGGCAATACCTTTCCGGGAGATCCCAGCGATCCCACGGACATCCAGGGGCTGATCGTCCGGGTGGACAACGCGACCGTGAAGAAGGTCGCCATGCCCGTCCAGAATGGCACCGCCGACGACCCGTCCAGCATCCAGACCGGGCCTCACGACGCGTCCTACTGGAACGGGGGAGGCGATCCCTACCAACCCGGTGCCTGGTCAGGACTCGCCTGGCGCCGCTTCACCTGTGTGGTCACTCCGGAGGCGCGGCTGACCCTGACCTGGAAGGGAGCCACCCTGATCAACAACCTGCAGTTGCCCTATTCGCCGACTCCCAGCCGTTGGGTGCTCTCCAGCCGGACGGGGGCGGCCAATGAGGCCGTTCATGTGGACAACCTCCGGCTGGTCACGACGGCCCAGCCGATACCCCCCGCCGCGGGGCCTGTTGGAAACCTCCGGACCACCGAGATCGGTTCTGAGCGGGTGGTACTGGCCTGGGATGCTGCCACGGTCCCCGGTCAGCCCGGGTCTCCCCTCGTCTATGACGTCCTCCGGGATGGGGTGCTGATCGCCTCCCGGCTCAGCACCTCCTCCTACACGGACCGGAACGCCCTGCCGGACAGAAGCTACGTGTATGGGGTCCATGCGCGGAACATCGGGAATGTGGTCGGCGCTGAGATCACACTGACGGTGCGCACCCGGGCACTCATGGAAGGTGTCGCCTTTCTGCGGGGCGAGATCTGGCATGGCATGGGGGATCGCAGCCTCGAGGAGGCCCTGTCGGATTCGCGGTATCAGAGCCGACCCCCGGATGAGATCCGCTACCTGAACGGCTTCAGCTTTGGTGAGTCCAGTGGGTTCGGGAACACCTTCGGTGAGCAGTACCTGCTTCGCGTGAAGGGCACCTTCACCGCACCGAAGACGGCCCGATACCGCTTCTTCATCCGATCCGACCGGCAGAGCGCCCTCTATTTCAACGCGGGCGGTGCCACGCCACCCGATCCAGCCCAGGCGGTTCCGATCGCCCGCGAGGCGGCTTGTTGCAGTGGGTTTCAGGATGTGGTGGAAGGAGTCAAGCCGGAGGCCACGAGTGTGGCCCTGTCGATGGTGGCCGGGCAGAAATATGGACTGACCTTCGTGGTGAAGGCATCCAGCGGTCCCGACTGGGGCCAGGTGGCGGTTCGGGAGGAAGGAGACCGGACCCCGGCGCAGGATCTGCCTCCGCTTCGGGGATCGATCCTATCGGGACCGGTCGATGGCAGTGGAGCCGCCAGCGTGACGATCGTTCGGCAGCCGGTCGGGATGTCGACGACATTCATTGGGATCGCGAATTTCTCGGTGACTGTCTCGGGTGCCTCGCCGTACGAGGCCGACTACGGTTCCGGACAGATCTCCTACCAGTGGTATAGGGACGACTTACCGATCCTGAATGCGAACGGGCCCTCATTCTCATTGAATCAGACCTCTTATGGGGACAGGGGCTCCCGGTTTCACGTGGTGGCCTCGGTGGCCGGTGCGGCGATCCAGAGCCAGACCGCTGTCCTCAACGTTCTGGACGAC
>JBDLQQ010000319.1:0-8829 GCA_039800465.1 Verrucomicrobiota bacterium | reverse complement strand
CCCGGCCTGTGGCCCGAGGGTGTAGAACCCGCCCATGTCGCTGAGACGCCCCTGCCCCACGTGCTCGACCAGGTTGTACTCGACGAGATTCGCCCGGCACGGGGTCTCCTGGTAGCCCCAGGTCCAGCCGATTGAGATGCCCGTGTAATAGAGGTCCGCGATGTGGTTGTGGGCGATCCGGTTCGTGCCGGTCTGGAACAGGAGGACCCCACACCCCGGGGCGAAGACCCGTCCAAGCCGGACGATCTCGTTGTCGGTCACCACATGGGTATGACAGGCGTCGATCGCCGACGGCTCGCGATCCCCGGGTTCCCCGATCCGGATCCCACCCGCGCCGAGGTCGCGGACCGTGTTGCCCACGACGGTCCAACGCTGGGTGCCGCGGCCGAGGTCGATGCCGTAGCCGCCGAGATTGGCCACGGTGCAGTCCTCGAGGCGACATCCCACGGCGTTGGTCGCCCGGAATCCGCCCCGGATCGGCACCGCCGACTGGGGGGAGATCATGCCGTCCACCGGGACCTCGTAGTCGGCGTCGGAGAAGATCAATCCGGAGAACGTCACCCCCACCACAGGCCGGCCCTGGGCGAAGTCCCCCTCGACCCTCACAAGCTCCTTCAGTCGCGGGGCGACCACGCTCGCGCGGTTGGGATCGACTCCCCTGGGCGCGAGGTAGCTGAGCCGGCCCGAGGTGCGATCGAGATACCATTCACCCGGCGCATCCAGCGCGTCTGGAACGTTCTCCACCCAGTAGCGCGCATCAGGCTCGTCCATCCAGTACGCACGGGGTCCTCCGGGCAGTTGGGCGACATGTGCCTCCGTGTCCACGCCACGGATCGGCAGCTGGAGGTCGGTCCATTTCATCAGGAGGATCACCCGGGCATCGGGCAGACGGGTCCAGTTGGGATCGATGTCCCCGGGCCTGAACGGGAGGGTGATCGGGGACTGCTCGCCGAGCCGACCGGTGGCGTGGAAGAACCCCTCGTTCGGCGTACGAGCCCGTTGGGCACGGCGGCCATCGACGAACAGCTGGTGGAAGTACCAACGTCCCGCGGCCACCTCGGGGATCGCGGTCGTCCAGAGTCCCGGACGCGCCGGGTCACGCTCCCATCCGCGGAGGCGGATCCCGCCTGACAGGATCGCCGAGCCCGGGGTGCTCGAACGGAGTGTCAGCCCAGAATCCTCGGGGGTGATGTGCAGTGTCTCGTCAAGCTCATGGCGCCCGCGGCCGAACTCGAGGACCACCGTTTCGGCCAGCTGCGCCGCCTTCAGGGCCCGGGCCGCCCGGAGACCGGCGGCTGGAGAGCGGAACGGACGACGACGACTGCCATCGCCCTCATCCCGCCCGTCCACCTCGACATGCACCGTCGCGGCGCGGAGGGACAGGGCGAGCAGGAGCGGGAACAGGAGGGACCAACGCACGGGATTCGGACGCAACCACCCCCCGATCCCATTCAGGAGCTTCTGGGTCGCCTCCCACCCGTCTGGACATCCCCTGCACCCCTCCCTGCACCCCTGTTGGGATCATGGGAACAGCATCCCTGAGGTCCGGGCAGCCTCGACATAGATCTGGGGGATCTCGACGCCCCGGATCCGTAGGCGCGAGGGGCGGAGCGCCAGATCAAAGTGGGACATCGTCCGGGCGGGTGGCGGGGCGGCGGCGGGACCAGGATCCTGCACCCACTCGAGGGCCATGGTCATGGCAAGGCTTCCGTTGGCCTCGGGAGGCGCGACGAAGGCGATGTCGCCGCCCAGCTCCACGAAGTCGAGGCTCAACCCAATGGGAAGGGCGTTGGAGTTGCGTTGGATCTCCTCCACGACCTCGCGGGCGGAGGCCCAGCCCCCGGCACGCCGGGGCAGGGGCGGACAGTCCAGCACCAGGAGGATCCCCGTCTCGACCCGCTGCACGGCCGCCTGCAGTTCCTCGAAGTCCCGGACGTGGAGGGCCTCCTCGAACCGGTGGGGCGCCCAGTTGAAGTCCCGCACCTGCACCATGCCCCCCCGGGTGGTCTCCGAGGTGCCGCCGAGGGCCTGGATCCGGAGGGATTGATCGGGACGGACCCACCGGACGAGCTCCATCACCGGGACGAGCGGAAGCCGCTCGGCGATGCCCGAGATCCGACGATCCCCGTGGTATCCGTAGGCCAATGGATCCCGGTCGATGGAGACGTAGAGGATCCGCCGTCCTCCGGCCCGGGAGAAATCCCGGGCGACGAAGGCATTGGCCTCGTCGTCGATCGCGATGACAAGATGGGGATCCAGAGATTGGATCGTCCGGCGGGCCGCCGCGAGGGCCCTCATCATCCCCTGCCCGGGACGCTTGTCATCGAGGCCGAGGTGGTGCCATTCCACCGTCACCGGGTTCCGGTTCGTCTCCAGCACCCGGCGCAATCCCCGATCCACCCCGCGGACCCATGGGGTTTCCGCCCCCAACGAGTGCAGGACGAGGATCCGTGGCTTGCGGAGGTTGAAGACCCCGAGCAGGACCACGAGCACGAGGAGCAGGAACCCCAACGCCAGCTTGTAGCGACCGGACGTCATAGAAGTCCCAGCCAGTGCCACCAGGGGATGGAGGCGTAGGCCACGAGGACCCGGGCTAGATTCATGAGGTGGTTGTAGCGCAGGAATGCCGGCTCATCGATCCGCGCAATCGCCCCCGAGGAGACCGCCTGGAGGTAGACGGAGCTCTGGTATCGGAAGAACCAGATGTCGCTGAACAGCGCCGTGAGGAAGACACACAGCCATGGATGGATCCCCTCGGCCGCGGCGACCGGGAGGAGCACGATCGTGGACACGATCATGCCGGCGGTCAGCGGCAGCACCGACCGGATGACGAGGGTCGTCAGGAGGGATGCCAGGATGAACATCGGGAAGCGACCGTCGATGAACCCATAGAGGTCCCCCATCGACCGAGCCAGCTCGGCGTCCAGCCCCACGTGCTTCATGACCCGCGTCACGCTGTCGAGCCCCAGGAGGAAGAAGATCATCGGCCAGTCGATCTGCCCACGAAACCCCGGCTTCCCCAGCACGCCCGTCACCAGCAGCCCCACCACCACGAATCCCGCCAGCCACGCGGGCTGGACATGATGCCACGAGACGGTGGTCGCCCCCACGAGGAAGAAGGCGAAGCAGGCCGCGGCGACCCACTCGTCGGGCCCCATGGGACCCCTTCGGGCCAGCTGCTCCTCCAGGTCCTGTCGAGGCAGCGGATCCTGCCGGCCGTTCCCGAACACGAGCCGGAGCGCCACGATGTGGAGGACGGTCAACCCGAGGGCGGCGACCCCGGCGGCCACCAGCCAGAAGATCCCCAGGAACTCGGTCTGCACCTGTTGCGGCAGGAGCGCGATGGCGGCGATGTTCGACGACTTGCTCGTGGACATCATCGGGGAGAAGAGCATCGACCCAGCGAAGGAGGCGGCCATCAGACCCGTGATGGCCCTGCCCCCGGGCGCCAGACGGCATCCATCCGCCATGTTCCGGAACATCGGGAGCATGATGGCCAGACGGCTGTTGCCGGAGGGCATGATGGGCGACATCAGGCAGCCCCCGACCAGCAGCACGGTCTGGTGCCAGAACGGGCGATCCGGCAGACGCAGCAGCAGCCAGAACATGAGCCGCTGGCCGAGGCCGGTCGCATTGATGACGGCCGAGAGGGCGAAGACGCCCACCAGTGTCAGCAGCGAAGACGAGGCGAATCCCGCCAACGCGATCGAGGGCGGGGCCAGGCCAACGAAGAGGATGGCCACCGTTGCGAACAGCGGCGGGATGAACTCGTCCACCAGCGAGAACACCCAGAGCACCACCATGGCCCCGAGGACCGCCGTGAAGAAGGCCCCGGGGATCGGCGTGCCGATCCAGAGCATCAGCGGATACAGCAACAGGGGCAGCACCAGGGCCAGGCTCCATCCGATCCACTCCCGGGATGGACGGCCCACGGCACCCCCGGAAGGAGGCTGGGACGGGGAGCTGGATGGGGTCTTGGACATGCTGCCGCGGCTGGACGGTCTCACGCGGTGCGGACCGAAGACCACGGGAAAGGTAACGGGGCGCCGGGTTGACCTCGGGGACGCCTCGGCCAATTGTCCCTCCATGCCGATCAGATTCATCAGGGCCTTCGCCGCCCTCCTGACCGCCCTGCTCGTGCCGATGACGGGCCAGGGCTCCATCACCGCCATCGACTCCTCACACCTGCCGGCGGAACTCCCAGCGCTCGAGGCCTACATCGCGGCCCATCCGACGAACACCCTCGCCCTGATCCGAACCGCGCTCGAGTACCACAACAAGGCCGCGTTTGGCGGGAAGGCGGCCAAGAAGCTGATTGACCAGACCAAGGACTGCCTCGAGAAGGTCCTCGCGGTCGAGCCGAGGAACGCCTTCGCCAAGGCCCTGCTCGGAAGCGCCGTGGTCGTCAGCGCCCGGGAACCCTTCTGGCCCGGGGCGAAGATCCGCCGGGTGCGGGATGGCATCGTGATCATGGACGAGGCCATCGCCATGAATCCCGACGACGCCGACGCCCGCTTCACCCGCGCGAGCAACAACCTGTTCCTGCCCGACTTCTTCAAGCGCCGTCACGTCGTGGAGGAGGACTTCCAGTGGCTCCAGAGCCGTGCCGACCGCGGCGAGTTCCCCGTCGAATTCCGCCAGTACGTCTTCCTCTACCACGGTCTCGCACGGAAACGCTGGGATGAACAGGCGCGGGCCGAGGCCCTCTGGAAGGCAGGCCTTGCGATCGATCCCAAGACGAAGGTCGCCGAGGAACTCCGGAAGGAGTTGGCGGGGAAGACCGCGCTCAGCATCCTCGACAAGGAATGAGCGCCCCCGCCAAACGACGACGCCGCCCCGAGGTCGAGTCCCTGATCTCCGAACGCCGGATCCGACGACGCATCCAGGAACTCGCGGGCCTGCTCAACCGGGACTACGCCGGACGCGAGGTGGTCCTCGTCCCCCTCCTCAATGGCGCCATCGTCTTCGTCGCCGACCTGATCCGACACCTCGACTTCCCCGTGTTCCTCGACTGCATCGGCGTGTCGAGCTACGGCAGCCGGACCGTCCCCGGTGGACTGGTCTTCACCAAGGAGCTCCGCCTGGGGATCAAGAAGCGGGATGTCATCGTGATCGACGACATCCTCGACACCGGACGGACCCTGAAGGCCGTCCATCGCCGGCTCCAGGCGCTGAAGCCGGCCAGCCTCCGGACCTGCGTGCTCCTCGACAAGCCGTCCCGCCGCCAGGTGCCGTTCGAGGCCGAGTACATCGGGTTTACGATCCCCGACCACTTCGTCGTGGGCTATGGCCTCGATTTCGACGAGCGCTACCGGAACCTGCCCTACCTCGGTCGGCTCAACTCCGCGACGGAAGCAGCCTCCAAGGCATGAGCGGACCGGTGCCCAGCCCGACCCTCGACGTCACCGTCCACCTCTGGAGCTACTTCAAGGAGCTGGCCGGCACCTCCCGGCTGACCGTGGAGGTGCCCTCGGGTTCATCGCTCGGGAACGTCCTCGACGAGGTCTACCGCCACCATCCCCGCCTGGGCGCGCTCCGTCAGTCGACGCTGCTCGCCGTCGGGGTGGAATACCAGGGGGCCTCGTACGTGCTCCAACCGGGCGACGAGGTGTCGATGTTTCCTCCCGTGCAGGGCGGCTGAGGCTTTCCCCTTCCCGCCGATCGGGTCCGAAGCCCAAGCTTCCCCATGGCCCCGAATGCCGATCTTGAAGCCCGCCTGCGCCGGGTACGGTTGTTCCTCTGTGACGTGGATGGTGTCCTGACCGATGGCACCGTCCTGATGGGCTCTGGTGTCGAGAAGAAGGTGTTCGAGATCCGTGACGGCTTCGGCCTCCGCCTGATGCAGAGCGCCGGGATCCGGGTCGGCTGGATCTCCGCCCGTCCATCGCCAGCCACCACCGAGCGGGCCAACGACCTGAAGATCGACTTCGTCCGGCAGAGCCCGGAGCTGAAGGTCGACAGCATCCAGACCCTGCTCGCCGAGGTCGGACTCGGCTGGGATGACATCGCCTACATGGGGGATGATGTCATCGACGTCGGGGCGCTGCGGCGGGCCGGGTTCTCGGCGGTCCCGGCCGATGCCCGACCCGAGGCCAAGGCCGTGGCCCACCATGTCTGCCAGGCCGGCGGCGGACGCGGCGCCGTGCGCGAGACCGTGGAGCTCATCCTCAAGACCCAGGGCCTCTGGGAGACCGTGATCGCCAAGTACACCGCCTGACCCGACCGCCATGAACGTCGCCGCCCTCCAGATGGACATCGCGTGGGAGGATCGCCCCACGAACCACGCCCGGGTCCGTTCCCAGGTCGGGGAACTCCAGGGACTCGACGGCGGCCTGCTGGTGCTGCCCGAGCTCTTCGCCACCGGCTTCAGCATGGAGACCCAGAAGACCCGTCCGGGACCGGAGTGGCAGGACGCCGCGCTCCTGAGGGAACTCGCCCATGGGACGGGAGCCCTCGTGATCGGCGGTTCCGTGGGGGCCCGCGCCCCCCACCTCCACAACGAGGCGCTCGTGATGAGCCCAACCGGCGACCTCCTCGCGCGCTACGCGAAGATCCATCCGTTCGGCCCTGCCAACGAAGGCGCCTCCTATCGGGCAGGGTCCGAGGTGGTCGTGGTCGACTGGGCCGGGCATCGGATCTGTCCCCTCATCTGCTATGACCTTCGGTTCCCGGAGGTCTTCCGGGTGGGGCTCGACCACGGTGCCACCCTGTTCGTCGTCATCGCCTCGTGGCCTGCCCGACGGGCCCAGCATTGGATGACGCTGCTGCAGGCGCGGGCGATCGAGAACCAGGCGTTCGTCCTCGGCGTGAACCGCTGCGGCACCGACCCCATCGGCAGCTATTCGGGCCGATCCTGCCTCGTCAGCCCGCACGGGGTCGTGGTGGCGGATGCGGGAGAGATCCCGGGGATCCTGCGCGCCACCGCCGACCCGGAGCTGGTGGGCCGGTGGCGCACGGAATTCCCGGCGGCCTGCGACCGTCGCTGGGCCACGCCTCGACTTCAGGACGCTTCCGCGTAACGTCCACCCATGCGCATGCGTGGGGCGGGTTGGATCGCAGGGGTTCTGGGGCTGATCGGGATCGGCCAGGCGGCCGAACCCCTCCAACCCCCGGGATTCCGCCCCACCCCGCCCGGAGTCCACGCCCTGATCGGTGCCCGGGTCTACACCCAGCCCGGCAGCGTCTTCTCCAACGCCACCGTCGTCATCCGGGACGGCCGCATCGCCGCGGTCGGCACCGAGATCACCCCGCCCCCGGACGCCCGCGTCTGGAACCTCGCGGGGCAGACCGTCTATGCCGGCTTCATCGATCCCTACCTGAGCCTCTCCCGGACCAACCGTCCGGTGAACACCCGCATGGACGAGGACTCCTCGGGAACCGGTCGACAGGCCCGGGCGACCGATGGCGGTGGCGGCTACCGGTTCTTCGGGGTGACCGGACAGGAGATCGACCCGGGGCAGACCGGACCGGGCGCCAACCTCAACACCGTCACTCCCGAGCGCCGGACCTCCCAGTCGTGGTCGCCCTCCACGAAGGACCTCGAGGAACTGCGGGAACTCGGGCTGACCGCCGGCAACATCGTCCCGACCCAGGGCATCATCCGGGGCCAGAGCTCGGTGGCCACCCTGGGCGACGACTCTCCTGGGGAATCCCTCCTCAGCCTCGATCCCACCCGCGGCACGGCCCAGCACATCGCCTTCGAGGTCCCCGGCGGCGAAGGGGTGTTCCCGAACTCCCTCATGGGGACGATCTCGGCCATCCGTCAGGCCTATTGGGATGCCCGCTGGTGGGGCGACGCCCAGACGGCCTTCCTGAAGAGCCCGCAGTCTGCCCCCCGTCCCCCGGTCAATCCCGCCCTCGAGGCGCTCCAGCTCTCCCTCGGCTCCCAACCCGTGGTCGTGGAACCCGGCAGCATCCTCATGACCGAACGGGCCCGTCACCTCGCCCAGGAACTCGGCTGGTCCCCCCACCTGATCATCGTGGCCAGCGGCGGGGAGTGGCGACGTCCTGACCTGATCGAGCCGTCGAAGAACGCCTACATCGTGCCGCTCGACCTCCCAGCACTCCCGAAGTTTCCGAAGGAGGAGGGATGGGACGATGTCGATCTCGACCTCCTGCGCGCCTGGGACTGGGCCCCGGAGAACCCGTCGGTGCTGCGTCGCGCCGGGGCCACGATCGCCCTGACCACCCATGGGATCGGGGATCGCAAGGAGTTCCGGAAGAACCTCATCGCCGCCATCGACCGCGGCCTGAGCCCGACTGACGCCCTGGCGGCCCTGACGACGATTCCGTCCCAGTTCTGCCAGCTGGCACCGCTCCTCGGCACCATCGAGACCGGCAAGCTCGCGAACCTGACGATCTGCGACGCGAAGGGCTACTTCGATCCCGAGGGCAAGGTGCTGAGCGTCTGGATCCAGGGGCGTCCCTATCTGGTCACCCCGCCCGAGGACGCTGCCAAGAAGAAGGAGGCGACGCCGAAGACGGCGGACGCCAACGCGACCGCCAAGTCCGAGAAGTCCGACACATCGGAGAAGGATGCCGCCAAGAAACAGGAACTCCGGGACCTCGCCCAGAAACGTCTCGCGGAAACCCCGCTCGCAGGACGCAGCGCCCTGACCAATCCCGCCGTCGTGCTCGTCCGCGGAGCCACGATCTGGACCTGTGGTCCCCGGGGGATCCTCACCAATGCCTCGCTTCTGGTCCGCAATGGACGCATCGAACAGGTCGGTGTCATCGACACCTCCGGACCCATCCACGAGATCGACGGTCGCGGACTCCACGTCACCCCGGGCCTCATCGATGCCCACAGCCATTCGATGATCGTCGGCG
>JBDLQQ010000318.1:0-20646 GCA_039800465.1 Verrucomicrobiota bacterium | reverse complement strand
CCGCCGCTGGCCTACCAGTGGTTCTACATCCGGAATTCCGGATCCACCCCAACCCCCATCGCGGGTGGCAACAGCCCCTCACTGGTCCTCGAGAACATCAGCACCGATCAGGCGGGGAGTTACACGGTCCGGGTCTCCAACGGTGCCACCGCCGTGACGAGCTCGCCAGCGGTGGTGGTGGTCGACCCGCTGCCGCCGCGGATCGTCACCCAGCCCGTGACGGCCATCGCCGACGTTGGGAGCGATGCGGTGTTCCAAGGCGATGTGGCTGGGCATCGACCGATCGCATGGCAGTGGTTCTTCCGGGACCCCAAGGCGGGTGCTGCCAAGCCCATCCTGGGCGCCACGATTCCCAGACTCATCGTCACATCGGTGGATCCAACCAAGGATGGCTTCTACAGCTTCTCGGTCTCCAACCGCTACGGCATCACGCTCAGTCAGGAGGCGCGTTTGGCCGTGCAGATGGGTCCAGCGAATGACCTGTTCGTGAACCAGACACCGCTGGGCTCCGTCAGTACGGTGGCCTACGGCTACAACCGGAATGCGACGGCGGAACTGGGCGAACCCAGTCATGCGGGGCAACCCGCGAGGAATTCCGTATGGTGGTCCTTCCAACCCACGGAGCTCGGCTTCCTGACCCTTGATCTGGCAGGCAGCACGATCGACACAGTGCTGGCGGTCTACACGGGTACGAACCTCACCCAGTTGAAGCCGATCGTGTCGAACGACGACGGCTGGAATCCAGCGACCGGTCAGATCCTGGCACAGAGCCGGGTCTCACTCGTGGCCGAGGCGGGCCGCAACTATCTCATCGCTGTCGACGGCAAGAATGGTCAGGCCGCAGACAGTGCCGCCAACGGCAATCGCGGAGGACTGGTCCTGTCGGTTGTCCTGACCAACCAGTTCCCCTTGCCGGTGCTCACGAACCAGTTGCCGGAAATGCTGCTGCTGCCGGGAACGCGGAATGGCGAGGTGGGGTGCGGGACCCAGAACTACTCCATCGATGCGGGCGGGTTGCTTCCCATCGTCCACCGGTGGCAGTTCAACCTCCGCGCGCTGACATCGGAGGATCTGGAGGGAAAGAAGGCCCAGGATCTGGGTGTGCCACCCGGACTGAAGAACCTCCTCGGGCCGAATTCCTGGCTCGGTGTTGCGCGGACAGCCGGGGAGTCGTGGGTGGACATCCCGGGGGCGACCAACAAGACACTGACCCTGACCGAGCTCTCGATGGCGCAGACTGGGCAGTTCCGCGTCATCGTCTCGAACCAGGGAGTCCCGGGATCCGTCACCAGTGCTCCGTCCACCTTGGTGGTGAGTCCGCTGCCGATCCTCCAGAAACATCCCACGGGATTCACCAACCGGGAGTGCGACCTCTCCAAGCCGCTCGAGATCACGGTGAAGGATGGATGCTACCCGCAGACCGTGGAGTGGTATTACAACGGCAATCGCGTGGCCAACCAGGCAAAGTCCCGGTTCGCATTTGAAAGGGGTTGGGTGGATGAATCGGGTGAGTATCAGGCCGTGGTGAGAAATGCCGCAGGCTCCACAACAAGTCGGGTGGCACAGGTCGTCTTCGATCCCACACCTGCATTTGTGGGCAAGCTCACCCTGTCCGCCTCGAAGGTGTTCGACTGTGAGACGGTCCTCGCCGAGTTCAACTACGCGCCCCGATGCCGGACCACCACGATCGAGTGGTTCCTCGACGGCAGACCCATCCCCGGTGCCGCGGAGGATGTGCTGATCTTCGATGCGGAACCCCAGTCTGCGGGGAACTACACCGTCCGCATCTCCAACGAGTTCGGCTCGGTGACCAGCGATCCCGTGGCGCTTGCCGTGGATCCGAGCCCTGTTGTTCTGACACAGCCGGGGACGGGGAAGCTTCGTCGGGTGTTGATTGGAACCGCCTTCACCAACACGGTGAGGATCGGGAGCTGTCGGAATCTGACCTTCGAATGGCGGAAGGATGGCCAACCTCTGGTCCCCGGAGGCCGGATCGAGGTGGTTCCGGTGACCAATCCCGGCAGTGATCAGACCACCTGCCAGCTCATCATCCGGAGCGCCCAGTTGTCCGATTCCGGCAACTACGATGTGGTGGTCCGGAGTGCCAATGGCCTTGTGACAAGCCGGTCCGCGGCCGTGCAGGTCATGCTGCCACCGCCGAACGACTTCTTTGCCTCGCGCCTCGCCCTGAGCAACACCCTGTCGACCCTCGGGGGATCCAACTACTTCACCTCCATGGCGTTGGGGTCCAACTACTTCGGCACCGCCGAATCGGGTGAACCTGTCCATGTGGGACAGAATCCCCTCCACTCCGTGTGGTGGACCTGGAAGTCCCCGGCGCCTTCCCTGGTGACGGTCAACCTCGAGGGAAGCGACTTCGACACCCTTCTGTCGGTCTTCACCGGTGCCGAGCTCGGATCACTGACACTGATCACCAACAACGACAACGCCGGCGGCAAGATCACCAGCAGGGTGAGTTTCCTCGCGGCCCGGAACCGGGTTTTCCAGATCGCGGTGGATGGGCGACGCGGGGATCTCGAGGAAGGGCTCATCCGGATGTCGGTACAGGCGGAGGAGATCGTCTCGCCGCCCATCATCCTCTACCAACCCCGCCATGTGGCAGTGAGGCAGGGGGAGAATGCCAGCTTCTCCATCGGTGTCTGGGGGAGTCCTGACATCCAGTTCCAGTGGCAGTTCAAGGGCCAGTCCATACCCGGGGCCACCAACTCCACGTTGCAGATCCGCAACGCACAGCCCGCCAACGAGGGTGAATACCAGGTCCTTCTCTCCAACGAATACGGCAGCACCAACAGCTGGCCGGTCCAGTTGACCCTTGGGACGATCGTTGTCGGACAGGTCACCGATGCCACCACCTCCCTCGGCGTCCCTGCGGCCAAGGTCTCGGTCGGACCCTACTCGGCCGTCACGGATTCGGCCGGGAACTTCCTTCTCATCGGGCCTCGCAGTTCCGGCGCCAGGGTGGATTTCGACAGCCACAAGCGGCGTGTCCGGCTGAACGAACCGGTCCGCTTCAACAATCTTTCCACGGATTCCCGTGTGCTCCTGCGCTGCGAGAAGGACGGCTACAGCACCTATGAGGATCGGCAGTTCGAGGCTCCTCCCGGCCAATACGTGACCAATCGCGTGATCTTGTCCCCATTCACCGACGGGCTACGGATGGTCCTCGGATGGGGACAGATCCCTGCCGACCTCGACCTCCATCTGCTGGTCCCGCCCATCGACGGGAAGCCGCGTCATGTGCAGTACATCGATGCGGATCGGGGCAGGCTGGATGCCCCACCCTTCGCCCGGCTCGACGTCGATGTCCAGGACGGCTTCGGACCCGAGACCATCACGGTCAGCCGCCTCTTCGACGGCATCTACCGGGTCTACGCCAAGAAGTTCGATCCCGCCTCCCCAGGGCCGATGGCCGGATCGCGGGCGACCCTCCGGGTCTACAACCCGAATGGTCTACTGGGTGTCCGGGAAGTCCCAACCACGGGAACGGGTTCGGTGTGGCATGTCGCCGACTACGACACGGCGAGTGGTGTCCTGGTCTGGGCCGACCAGATACAGACGGGTGACCCCACGTGGCCCACCCGGATCATCTTCCCCTCGGACGCCGGTTCCACGGTGACGAACAAACCAGTTACGCCCTCCGGTGAGGCCATCGCCGGAGCGACCTATCTGTGGGATTTCGGGGATGGCCAGACCAGTGCCGAGTACGCGCCTTCCCATGCCTATAAAAAGGTGGGCAGCTACACGGTCCGCCTGACCCTCAACGCGCCGGGGATCCCTCCAATCACCGAGACCAAGGACCTCTTCATCAACGCCTACAACGAACCCCCGGTGGTGGCATTGACCGAGCCCAAGCCAGAAGGTCTGGTGAGGGCGGGAGTCCCGTTCATGCTCCAGGCGCGGGCCGAGGATTTCGACGGTTCCGTGGCCCGTGTTGAATTCTACAGGGTGGAAGCGGGAGCCTCGATCGGGGTGGGTCAGGTCCTCTCAGGACCGTTTGCGCTCGAGCATCCCGCCCTGGCCCCTGGGCGATATGAGTTCTTCGCCCGGGCCTTCGACGATCTCGGCACCACGACCGACAGTGCCCGGGTCGGGGTCGAGGTCGTCGATCTCGATGGAGACATCCTGTTGATCTCCAGGGCCAGTGACGTGGAGACCGATGTGGTCCTCAACTACCTGATCGATCTTGGCATCCCGGACGGTCCCTTCGCATTCCGGTCCCCCAACCTCCGCATCACCACGCCGGACACGCTGCGCCCGGAGATCCTCCGCCACTTCAAGCTCGTCCTCTGGGACGATCTGGGTGCCCTCGAGAATGCTCCCACGGACAAGGAGGTGCAGTTGCTGGTGCAGCTCCGCTCCATGGGGATCCCGCTGTACCTGATCGGCGAGCACCTTGCAGCCAACTCGGTACGATTGACCGAGGCGGCTTCCCTATGGCAGGCCTTGACCCAGATCGCACCCATCGCCAGCAAGACCTCCACCGGGCCCATTGGCTTCCTCGACCCCGACCGGGATCGACCCCGATTCGGCACCGAGTACGGGACCGTCTCCGGCTTCAGCTATCCAAACCCAACCGAGGCGACTGTCCTCCTCGAGGAGGAGCTGGATGTCGTCCTCGAGCGGGAGGGGCGTCCAGTGATGATGTCGGGACCGAGGGTGGCCGACCCGGATCTCGGAGATTCCCGCGTGGTATCCCAGGACTTCCTGGTGGCGGTGGGTTCCGAATGGGACTCCCTGGCTGAGCGCCGGGCGTTGTTCCTCAACGCGGCGTCGTGGCTCATGCGGCTTGGGGATTGCGATTCGCTCGGACTGGAGGTCACCACAGACCGGATCCCCAGCAGCATTGGGGTTGGGCAGGTCGTCCGGGTCGCGACCGATGTCATCCAGGTGGGAGGCTGTGACCGAGGGGCGATCCTGTTCAGCAACCTCATCTCGAGCGGATTCGAGGTGGTTGGATTCCAGGTCGAATCCGTCGAGCCCTCCAACGCGACCAATCTGGTCCGCATGGAGCGGACCTCCGACGGGGTGCTGACCCGGTTCGCGCGGACGAAGGATCCGGTGGTCTTCCGCCTGGTCTACGATCTGGTGCCCATGCAGACCGGCTTCCTCACCAACCACATGGCCATCCGGTTCAATCCCTACTACGCCGCCCAGCCGGTCGCGGAGCAGGTGTTCTCGGTGGGAACCTCGGATTGTGCCTCCCAGATTGCGCGAGTCGCAGCCCGGGTCACCCCAGCGGGGGCCTTGGAATTGGTGGTCGCGGGTTTCGGCTCCTGCACGTTCCAGATCCAGACCTCCTCCGACCTGCAGAACTGGAAGCCAGGCGCGGACGTGACCCCCTCCATCTCCGGGACTGCAGTGCCGCTGGGCGCCGTGGACTCCGAGCTGCGCTTCTACCGCGTGATTCCGAAACCCTGAGGCCGGACACATCCATCCCACCAGCCGGGGTTCTTGGACCCTCGGCCTGGCCTGGCGTCAGATGGCAGTTCCCGCTGCGTGGCCGCTCGACCACGCCCACTGGAAATTGTAGCCCCCCAGCCATCCGGTGACATCAACCACCTCTCCGATGAAGTGGAGTCCGGGAACCTTCCGGCTCTCGAGCGTCTTTGAGGAGAGTTCTGCCGTGTCGACCCCACCCAGTGTCACCTCGGCCTTGGAGTAGCCCTCGTCGCCGGCCGGCTGGATCTCCCAGGCCTCAAGCGCCCGCGCCATGGCCTCGAGGTCCCTCTGGGAGACCTGGGCCAGGGGACGTGGAGTCCCGTGACGCTGGATCCAGGCCGTGGCGAGGCGTTCGGGAAGACGGCCCCTCAGGAACGCCTTCAGGTCCCGCCCGGTTCGACGTTCGGATTGGAGAAGTGGCAGTGCCGGGGAGTCGGGGATGAGATTGATCCGGATCGGATCGTCCGGGCGACGATGGTTGGAGATCTGCAGGATGGCCGGACCACTCAGGCCCCGATGGGTGAACAGGACGTTCTCCCGGAATCGAGGCCCCTCGCCGCGGAGCGCCACCGAGGAGTCCACCGCCAAGCCGCTGAGGGGGCCAAACGCCTCGAGATCCGCCGGGGTCCAGGTCAGCGGGACAAGTCCGGGACGGGTCTCGACCACCCGGAGCCCAAACTGGCGGGCAACCTCGTAGCCAAACGGTGTGGTGCCAAGCTTCGGGAACGAGAGCCCCCCGCTGGCAATCACGATCGAGGTGGACCGGAATTCCCCAAGGTTCGTCCCGAGGGTCCAGGTCGGTGCCCCATCCGTTGCTTCCGCCATCTCATGTCGATGCACCGAATGGATCCGGCAGTTGAGACGGATCGGGACCCCGGCCGTCGCACATTCGTCCTCGAGGAGCTGCAGGATCTGCTTGGAGCTCTGGTCGCAGAAGAGCTGCCCGAGCTTCTTCTCATGCCATTGGATACCATGCCGTTCCACGAGGGCGAGGAACTCGGCAGGAGTGAACCGTGCGAGGGCGGATTTGACGAAGTTGGGGCTGCCCGAGGTGACGTAGTTGGCTGCGGTGGCGCCGATGTTCGTGAAATTGCAGCGGCCCCCACCGGAGATGAGGATCTTGTTCCCCAGCCGCGCATTGTGTTCCAGGACGACGACGGTTCTCCCCCGCAACCCCGCCGTCCGGGCACAGAACAGACCGGCGGCGCCTCCGCCTACGATGATGGCATCGACATCCACGGGGTTGAGGGTCATCCAGAGCGCACCTCCGTGTCGATTCGCACCATCCCCTTCGATCACTCGGGCTTGTCCAGATGCATGCCGGGCGGCAGATCCTCGAACTCCCCGAAATCCCCAGGACGCAGGTCCCGTGAGATCCGCTGCTCCTCGTTGAACCACGTCCCGAGGTCGACCAGCTTGCAGCGCTCGCTGCAGAAGGGACCCCATCGGGTCCCGAACCATTTCCCGCGATTGCGGCACTGGGGACAGGTCACGACAAGCTCGGTGGCTGGATTCATCGGTTGAGGAGGCGTACCAGGAGAGACAGGAAGAGGCTGAGGACGAGGCAGCTCACCCAGGGGAGGTACAGTGTGGAGTTGCCGCGCCGGATCACGAGATCCCCCGGTTGCGGGGCGAAAGGGACGCCTGTGCGGCTTCCAGTCCACCATAGCAAGCCACCGAGGATGACCAACACGAGTCCGACCATGATCAGCGATTTGCCGATACCCTCCACGGGCCGACGCTAGCCCCGATTCCCAACTGTGCCCAGACCGGTGTCCCCGACCTCAGCCCAATCACCTGATCGGGTCTGTAGACTGGTCTTGATCCTTTCTGGGGAGTATCTCAGCACCCTGCCGACCGTATGAGTTCCCGCCCACCTGAGCCCCTGTCGTTCTTCCCGGCGAGTCTGCCTCGCCACCCGCTCTCTTCGCCCTCCTTCCGTCGATCGGCATCCTGGCGACAGGCGCTCGGAGCGACCATCCTCCTGATGTGGAGTGTTTTTTTCGGCGGTTTGAACGCAGCCGAAGGTCCCGCAGCCAAGCCGGATGACGCCAAGACCATTGATCCTGGTCATTCCATGCACGGTCAGGTCTTCAACGAGGGACCACGTCAAAGGGCTCGTCTGATGTCGGGGATGCCGGAGATCCGGTTCGACATCACCACGACCAATGCGCTGGCCCGGACCTATTTCCTGCAGGGCGTCGGGCAGTTGCATGGCTTCTGGTATCTGGAGGCGGAACGGTCCTTCCGGGAATCGGCGTTCCACGACACCAACTGCGCCATGGCCTACTGGGGGATGGCCATGGCCAATGCCAACAACGCGACCCGGGCCGCTGGATTCATCGCGGAGGCCGACCGTCGGAAGGGCCCGGTCAGCCGCCGAGAGAAGCTCTGGATCGGGTCCCTGGCCGAGTTCCACAAGGATCCGAAGCGCGACGAGAAGGATCGCCGCCGTGACTATACCCGGGCCCTCGAGAACATCCTCTTCGAGTTTCCCGACGACGTGGAGGCCAAGGCCTTCCTCGTGTTCCACATTTGGGACAGCAGCTACAAGGGCTGGCCGATCGGAAGCGCCCAGGCGGTGGAGTCCCTGCTCAAGGAGATCTTCGCACAGCAGCCGATGCACCCGGCACACCACTACCGGATCCACCTCTGGGACGGGGAGAAGGATGAGTCGGCGATCCGGGCCGTCCCATCGGCCTCGAAGTCTGGACAAAGTTCCCCGGGAGTGGCCCACCAGTGGCACATGGCGGGTCACACCTTCAACAAGCTCAAGCGCTACCCGGACATGGCCTGGCAACAGGAGGCTTCGGTCCGCTTGGACAACAGCCAGTTGATGGCCGACCGGCTCCTGCCCGACCAGATCCACAACTACGCACACAACAGCGAGTGGTTGGTCCAGACCTACAACTACCTCGGCCAGGTGGACCGTGCCACGGAACTGGCGGCCAACATGGTCGAGATGCCTCGACACCCGGCCCTCAACACCCTCGACAAGCAGACCAATGGGATCCCCTACGAGAAACGAGGGACTGCATTCCAGGGGCGTCGGCGTCTGATGGAGACGCTGCTGCGCTGGGAGCTGTGGGACGAGGCCCTCCGGCTGGGCGGGACCCCCATCCTTGAGCCGACAGTCCTGGCCGAGGAGCGCGGTCGCAGGGCCCGGCTGCTGGGCCTGGCCCATCTGGGCAAGGGAAGCCGTGACGGCGTCACCGGGCAGATCCAGTCGATCGAGGCGGCCATGACCCTGCTGCGTGAGGAGCGTCAGGCACACGTCGATGCCGCGGAGGCGAAGGCCAAGGCCGACAAGAAAGGGCGTGGGGAGATCGAGGCGGCGATGTCCGAGGCCGTGAAGCGGACGAGTGAGTCGATGGAGACCCTGGAGAACTTCATCGAGGAACTCCGGGTGGGGCTCGATCTCGATGCCGGTGAGACCAACGACCTCCCGAAACGGTTGGAGGGGCTGAAATCAGTGTCCAAGGAACGTCTCGCGGCGATGTGGTTCCAGATCGGCAACACCAACCAGGCCCTCAAGCTCGCACGGGAAGCCGTGGAGGGTGGGACAAACCAGGTGCATCCGCTGGCGGTTCTGACCGAAATCCACTGGAAGGCGGGTCAGACCCAGGAGGCGCTGGCCCACTTTGCGACACTGCGGAGCTTGAGTCCGTGGATGGATCCCCACCTGCCGATCCTGAAACGACTGGCGCCGGTGATCGCTGCTGCAGGATTCGCCCCAGACTGGCGCCCAGCACCGTCCTACCCGGCGGATTCCGGTGTCCGGCCGGCACTCGATTCGTTGGGGTCGTTCCGTTGGAGTCCACAGCCGGCTCCTCCGCTGCAGGTCACCGGTGCGGATGGAAAACCCATCGGCCTGCAGGACTTCCAGGGTCGACCGGTCCTCCTGGTCTTCTATCTCGGCGGTGGCTGCCTCCATTGCGTGGAACAGCTCCGTCTCCTGGCCCCCTGGACCGGGGAGTTCAAGAAGGCCGGGATCGACCTCCTCGCCATCAGCACCGAGACCGTGGACGGCCTGGCGAAGACGCGGGAGAAGGCAGGCAAGGATGGCAAAGTGCCGTTCCCGCTCGCGTCGGATCCGACGCTGGCCGCCTTCAAACAATGGCATGCCCACGATGATTTCGAGGGCACGGCGTTGCACGGAGTCTTCCTGGTGGATGGCCACGGCCGCGTGCGTTGGCAGGACATCGGCTTCGAGCCCTTCACCGATTTCCACTTCCTCCTCCCGGAGGCTCGGCGCCTCCTGAGCCTGCTCCACGAGTGAGGTTGTCGCCCTGGTTCTCTGGGACCTGACACCACCGCCCCTAGACGATCTCCAAAGGGCACTGCGGGAGGGCATCGAGGAACTGCTTGCCGTAGCGCTTGGCGAGGACCCGGTTGTCCAGGACCACCACGATCCCCTGGTCGGTTCCCGTGCGGATCAGTCGCCCAACCCCTTGTCGGAACTTGAGGATCGCCTCGGGCAGGCTGAAGTCGGCGAAGGAGTTCCCACCTGCGGCCTCGATCCGCTCGATCCGCGCCTCGATCAGCGGGTGATCCGGAACCGCGAAGGGAAGGCGTGTGATGATGACATTGCTCAGCGCTTCCCCGGGCACATCGACGCCCTGCCAGAAGGAGTCCGTCCCGAAGAGCACCGAATCGACGTTCTCGCGGAACTTCTCGAGCATGACGGAACGCGGCATGCCGGTGCCCTGGACGTAGACCTCGAGACCCAGCTCCGAGAAGAAGCCCTCCATCCGCTCTGCCACCTGGTGCATGAGGCGGAAGCTGGTGAAGAGCACGAACGCCTTGCCATGGGTCCGGCGGATGAAGTGCTCGATCCAGCGGACGAGGGCATCCTCGTATCCCGGTTCCTTCGGTTCCGGCATGTGACGGGGTACGAGCACCCGCATCTGGTTGGCGTAATCGAACGGGGAACCCACCTGGAGCTTTAGCGCCTCCTCGCCGCCGACCCGGTGGGAGACGTAGTCGAGGGCCGGGTTGCGGACCTCGAGCTTCAGTGTGGTGCAGGGGGTCTTGTCCCCGGGCCCCACTGAACCCGGGAGGGATTTCACCCCGAGCGTGGCGCTGGTGAGGATCACGCTGGTCTCGGAACCGAAGAGCCTCTGCCTCAGGTACGCAGCGACGTCCACCGGCGCCGCGTTCAGGGAGAGGTTGCGCTGGGTCTTCCCGGTGCGCTCGACCCAATACACGTGATCCTCGGCGTCCTGGTCGAGGAACGACTTCAGGGCGTCACGGATCTCGAGGAGTCGGCCGTTGCATTCGGTGAGTTCCTCGGCCGTCTCCTTGTCGTCGACGCCCTGGATCAGGGTGCTGATCTGGTCGCGGAGTCGGGTGAGGTTGAGGGAAAGCGTGTTGGCGACGAGTTCGGGGCGTCGGATCCGGAGTTCGCTCCACGCCCGTCGATCCCCCCTGGGGTTGGAGGGCTGACTGGCCTCGGCGATGGACTCGCAGGCTTTCTCGACCTCCTCGAAGAAGCTCTCGCTCTGATCGAGGGCGAGGTTCACCTCCTGGACTGCGGGACCCTGGCGGAGCGTTGTGAGCAATCCCTTCTGGGTCCTGGGATTGTAGAGACGGTGGAGGGCGAACTTCACCGCCCCGCTGCCGACACTCAGTCCGATGTGTCTCGCGGCGACCTGCTCAACGGTGTGGGCCTCATCGAAGATCACGAAGTCGTTCTTGAAGAGGAGCCCTTCGCCCGGCCGGTCCTCGTCGATGCCGTTCAGCAGCGTGAAGAACAGGGTGTGGTTCAGGACGAGGACATCGGCCGATAGGATCCGCTGCCGGGCCCGCTGGAAGAAGCAGACGTGCTGGTGCTCTGCCAGGTCGCTGGCATAGCCGCACTTCTTGGGGGCACAGAGACCCCGTTCCGAGCAGACGCTCTCCCAGACCTTCGGATCAGGCGCCTCCGGGAGATCGGTGAGGGAGCCATCCGTGGTCTCCTGGGACCAGGTCCATAAGCGGTCGAGTTCGACCTGCTCCGACGATGTGAACAGTGAAGCGGACTGCTGACGGGCCTTCCGGAGCCGACGGGTGCAGAGGTAGTTGGATCGCCCCTTGAGCATCGCGAAGCTGAAGTCGACCGGCAGCACCTTCTGCAGGAGCGGCAGGTCCTTCTCCACGAGCTGCTCCTGGAGGTTGATCGTGTGGGTGCAGATGATCGCCTTCTTCTTCTGGGCGACTGCGTAGAGGATGGCCGGAACAAGATACCCGAAGCTCTTTCCGACCCCAGTCCCGGCCTCGACCAGGAGGTGGCGTCTGTCGGAAAGGCACCGGGCCACAGCCATCGCCATCTGCTGCTGCTGGGGGCGGAACTCGAAGTTCCGGGCCCGCGAAAACAGCCCCGTGGGCGAAAAGATATCAGCCACCTGCAGAACGAGATCTGCAGGAGGTTGGGTTGCTGTATCCCCCAAGGTCGGCATGTGGCGAGTTAACCGAACTCGCGAGTCCGAGTCCAAGCCGCTGAAATGTGTCAGGCGGCCGCGAAGTGAAGAAATTGTGAACAAGTCCGGCTTGGATCGGGGAGGCGTGTTCGCAGGATAAATCCCGAAATCCCAATTCCTCGGACGCTTCATTGGATGGGTGCCTTTGGGGCAGACCAAGCCAAGCCCAGCGCCGGAGACCCGAGATATCGACAACCCTATCACGAGCCCCGTTCCGGCTCCCTGCAACCATGGCGCTTGAGCATCCTTACCGCCTTCCAACTACCGACAACCGATCTGGCGGATCAAATGCAAACACCCCCCGTGGCCGCGTCCGAACGCGGATCAGCCCCGGGTGGGTCGCCGTCGCGTTGCTTCTCCAATGGGGGTTTCCTTCACTGGAGGCACGCGCCGAGCGGATCCGCTGGGGCTCCGTTCCGAATCAGGAACATCTGACCAGCACTGGGCAACCCTTGGATGCATCGTGGCAGTTCGAGCTCGGGACCTTCACGAGGGGCTTCGAGCCCACCCAGAAGAACACCTCCGACTGGGCCGCTCACTGGATTCCCATCCAGCGAACCCGCTACAATCCCACCACACGCTGGTTCACAGCACTCACCACCGTCACGGGACTTGAGAGTGGGATCGCAGCCGGGGATCCGATGTTCGTTTGGGGCTTTGGGAACGTGGCCAATCGAAGCGAATGGATCCTGTTCCGCTCTGAATCCTGGCGTTGGCCAAAGCCCAATCCAGCAAACCCCGTTCCCCGCGTCTGGTCAGCCCGGAACGCCGATCGGACCATTCTCGGATCCGTCCAAAATACCGCCAGCAAACTCCAACTCGTCACTTCGGACGTCCAAGCCGGTTCCGCTCCTCGGACCAGTTGGAACCAATGGCGGGAGGTCGAATTGGCCAGCAAGGAACCTGACGGCCCAATGGATGACGCCAATCAGGACGGTGTCCCGAATGTTGTCGAGTTCATCCTTGGACGATCCCCCTTAACCCGAACCGAACCCTCGAAGGAGGCTTGGCTTAAGCCCATGGTCCAGGATTCCAGCGGAGCGAGACATCTTGAGATCCGTGTGCCCCGTCATCCTGAACGCCCGGTCCAGTGGAACGTATTTGTTTCGGACGACTTGGCCGGTTGGAAATCGGCCGATGGAGAGGTTGAGATCCTGGACGATGGGCCGGGCGCCTTTGTGATCCGCGACCGCAAGCAGCTGTCAGAGTCCAGCGACCGGCGTTTCCTCAGGATCCAGCCGCAATTGGATCCTTGAGTCGAAGGCATTCGAGACTGGGTAGACGATGTGATTGTCTTATTTCCCCGTTCATCAGTCAGGAAACCAAGCGGCTCTTCATGACTCAACCGCCCGGAGGCAACCCCTAAAACTGACGCTTCGAGGATCTACTGGTTCGGACCGTCCCAGATTCTCTCCACCGCCTTGAGAGTGCTCAGAATCCGGTTTGCTGGCGCCATACGGGATCGAAACAAGCCTGCCCGGTTTTTAGCCCAACAGGAACCTGCCCTCCTGCGACTTTCCCAGCAGTTTATCTCCCGTCGGCTCAAGGATACGTCTTTCGCCGCAGGAAGCGTTCCGCCTGATCCCAACGGCTAGCCCGTTGCTCTGGCGTTCCGAGCCGATGGCCTCCATCGCTCCAATAGACGGATTCGTACACTTTGGAATGCCTTCTCAGTGAGTCCTCGAAATGGCGCGAATGCTGGGGCGGAACCCAGTCGTCGTCCAAAGCGTGACCGATCCAGAGTGGGGCCGACACCCGCTTTGCATCCACCCGCATGGACTCCACGTCCGGCTGTCGGGACCCACGGAGTCGGTGGCGTGCGCGGATCCGGTCGCGAGGCAGCAGTGAAGAGCGGCGATCCCCGAGCCAGGCGTTGACATCGAAGAGACCATTGATGGTGGCCGCTGCGCGGAACGGGGAGTCTGGTTCGGTCAGGGTGAGGGCGCTGAGAAAACCACCGAAGCTGCTGCCGCAGATCGTGACTCGCTTGGAGTCCAATGAAGCCGATTGCAGGACCGCCCGGGTGGCGTCGATCAAATCCCGTGCGGCACCCCGCCAGTGCCCGGCCCCGCGTTGCTGGAATGGGTCCCCAAACCCGTCGGACCCACGGTAGTTGACCCGCAGGACCGCCCATCCGCGCCCGTTCAGGAAGTCCGCCTCGGGAGGGTTGATCGAGTAATCCCGTTCCCAGGGACCGCCATGCACGAGGACGACCAGTGGCGTGGCGCCGGAGGTGCCTTCCCTGGGGAGGGATAGGTAGCCCTCGAGGGACACGCCATCCCGAGCCGTCCACTGCAGGACCTCGGTTGGGAAGGGTTCCGCAGGTCGGGTCCCTCCAAATGGGCTTAGCGGTTGGGGCTTCTTGGAGAGGTCGGGCCGTGTGACAATCGAGGCTGTCCCCAAGCCGGAACCCTCGGGTCTCCAGAACAACGCCCGGTCACCGTCACCCAGAAGAGCAACCGGGAATCCCATGGAGTCCGGGGTGGGGGTCCATCTCGGATCCAACCAGTGGGTCTTGGGACGATCCTGTTCGGACACCAGGCCGACCAGGTTGTTCCCGTGGATCACCCCCCGACCGTCGAAGTCGTACCGGGAATCCGAGAAGATCCGGCGCGGCGGATCTGGATTGGCCACGACCAATTCATGGACGCCCCGGGTATTCTGGTCCCCTCGGGCCGAGAACCAGAGCCGGGACCCATCTGCGGCGATTCCCAGCACGAAGGCGGCATCCCGCTTCAGGTCGAATCGCATCCGGACCACTCCCCGGTCCATCCTTCCCCCGGGGAAGGTCACCAATCGCTGCTGGGTTCCTTGGACGTCGAGGCCTGCCCGCAGGGCTCCTGAGGCATCGGCAATCCAGGTGACGATCGATCCCGGGTTTCGGGCGACCCGTTCTGGAGGACCTCCCGAGGAGGGCACCCGGAAGACGTCCAGAGGTCTGTTGGCGGTTGGGCGTAGGACCGAGCGACTGTCCAAACCCTCGAGCAGTAGTCCGTCCGATCTGGGTGGATGGGGGCGCAGGGGTCGGGCCCAGCGGAGGGAAGGGGAAAGGGTCCAGGGGACGCCATCGGAATGGGGATCCGGGAGATGCCACCCGCCGAGCCTGGTCAGGGAAGAGTCCAGCAGAGTGATCGATCCAGTCCCTCCCCAGAGGAATCCTGAGAAGGAACCGGGAACGAGGCGGGGAGGGGCCGAGGGCATCTCGAGGTTCCAGACCAACCAACCCGAGGGCGTTCCGCCGGCGATGGCTCCGATCCAATGCCCGTCGGGACTGGGTTGAAGCTGCGATATCGGGGGAAGTCCAAACCGGACGACGTCCTCGGACGAAACGGCACCTCTCACGGACGCTCCCCAGAGAAGGCATCCGATCACGATTCCACTCCAGCGAAGCGCGCAGGAGTCCCACGCCAGGTGAAGCGGTCTTCGATCTGGCGCATGAGGGCAAGGGATCGCGTGTTGTCTCCGGGCGTCTCCCATCTCAGGGGCGGTGGATTGTGGATCCAGCAAATGTCTCTGTGTTGGCTCGAGAGGTTCTGGCCCTCTCGGAGGCCGGCTGGAAAGCAGGATCTCACGACCGCCTCAGGACACTCCACACCAACCACCGCTTCCGGATGGGTCCCCACGACCTTCCCCCGTGGTTGTTCAGGTCACGAGGGCTGTCATTCAGACACGGTAGTTCACTGGGGGCGATCCTCCCGTCCCCGACCGGGTCCTGATCCTGCGAGAGACGTGCCGGGAAACCCGTGGAGCGCCGTTCCTCACCATGCCCTCCCCACAAAAAATACCGGCTCGCCCTTTTGATGAAGCTGGTGTTTGTTCGGGAGAATGTCGTCCGACACCTCGCCTGACGCACTTCCGCGCCGATGCTTCGTGAAAGAGGCGGCCGCCGTGGCCCTGGGAGGGGCTGCCACGCTGGTCCCGATCGTCTCCGGATTGGTCGTCTGGACGGATCCGCTCCGCTCCGGCAGCGCCAATGGGAAGGCGTCGTTCAGCCGAATCACCGGCCTCGAGTCCCTCCCGGCCGACGGGGTACCCCGCAAGTTTACCGTCATCGCCGACAAGCAGGATGCCTGGACGAAGACACCCAACGTCCCCGTGGGTGCCATCTATCTGTCCCGGTCGGCCAAGGGGGATGTGACCGCCTTCCAGTCGATCTGCCCCCACGCGGGCTGCTTCGTCGAGTTCCGGTCGGCGAAGAACGAATTCTTCTGTCCTTGCCACAACAGCTCGTTCTTCTCGGATGGCAGCATCAACGATCCCAGGAGCCCGAGCCCACGTCCGATGGACACCCTGGCGGTCGAGGTGCGAGGCAATGAGGTCTGGGTCCGGTTCGAGACCTTCCAGGCCGGGCACCGGGAGAAGATTCCGACGGCATGAAAGCATTGTGGGAGTGGCTGGATTCCAGGACCGGGATCCGGCATCTGGCCCAGGAGGCCCTGATGGAGAAGATCCCGGGTGGTGCCCGATGGCGCTACGTCTGGGGCAGTGCCCTGACCTTCTGCCTGGCCATCCAGTTCATAACGGGGGTTGTCCTGTGGGCTGCCTACAGCCCGGGTGCGAAGTCTGCCTGGGAATCGGTCTTCTACATCCAACATGAGATGGCGGGCGGCTGGTTCCTCCGGGGTCTCCACCACTACACCGCCCAGATCATGGTGGTGCTCCTGGCGCTCCACCTGATGCAGGTGGTGATCGATGGCGCCTACAAGGCGCCCCGCGAGGTGAACTTCTGGTTCGGTCTGGCCCTGCTCGTGGTCACTCTGGGCCTGGCCCTGACGGGATATCTCCTGCCGTGGGATCAGAAGGGATACTGGGCGACGAAGGTGGCGACCAACATCGCGGCCATCACGCCGGTGTTCGGCTCCCAGATCGAACGACTGATCGTGGGAGGCTCCGACTACGGGAATCTCACCCTCACCCGGTTCTTCGCCCTGCATGCCGGCATCCTCCCCGGACTGATCGTGGTGCTCGTCGTGGGACACATCGCGTTGTTCCGACGTCATGGCATCACGGCCAAGAAACCCTTTCGGAAGCCGGACGCGCGATTCTGGCCCGATCAGGTGCTCATGGATGCGGTCGCCGCCCTGGCGGTCGTGTTCACCGTGGTGGCCCTCACCCTCTACTTCCGTGGGGCGGAACTGACGGCGCCTGCGGACCCGAGCGAGCCCTACTCAGCGGCGCGGCCGGAGTGGTACTTCCTGTTCCTGTTCCAGTTCCTTAAATACTTCCCGGGCGGCACAGAGGTCTGGGGCGCGATCATCATCCCGTCACTCGTGCTGGGCGTGATGGCCCTGATGCCGATGCTCGGCCAGTGGAAGCTGGGGCACCGGTTCAACCTCCTCTTCCTTGGGGCGATCCTCCTCGGTGCAGTGGTCCTCACCTTCGAGGCGAAGCTCCAGGACGCTCGGGATCCGGAATATTGGAAAGCCGTGGAGCGCGCCCATCGGGATTCTCAACGCGCCGTCGAGCTGGCCAAATCCCCGACCGGCATTCCAGAGGGCGGGGCCGCCCTGCTCCTGCGTCGGGATCCGCTCACGCAGGGACCCCGGCTCTTCTCGCAGCATTGTGCCGGATGCCACCGTTTCGATGGGAACGATGGTCTTGGGAACGCGGTCCAGGAGGCGGCCAGCGCTCCGGATCTGAAGGGCTTCGGATCCCGCGAATGGCTGGCGGGAATCCTCAACCCCGAGAAGGTGGCGACGGCCCACTACTTTGGCGGCACGAAGTTCAAGGACGGCAAGATGGTCCGCTTCGTCCAACAGAAGGTGGCGAAGTATTCCGATGCGAAGCGCGCCGACCTGGCCAAGGTCATCCTTGCGGTGAGTGCCGAGGCCGCACTGCCGGCGCAGGCGGAGCTCGACGAGCGCGACAAGCTTCAGATCGAGGAGGGGCGGGTCCTCGCCCGCGATTCGGTCAATTGCACCGACTGTCATCAGTTCCGGAAACCCGATGAGGATGCGACCGCTCCGGATCTGACCGGATGGGGATCCCGAGAGTGGCTGGTGTCCATCATCAGCAACCCCGCCCACACCCGCTTCTACGGCAAGCGCAATGATCGCATGCCGGCGTTTGCGGAGACGGGCCAGCTCGACGCGGAGAAGATCGGCATCCTCGCGGACTGGCTCCGTGGGGACTGGTATCGGGCTCGAGCCCGTTGAGGGACTCAACGCCGTCAAGTCGGCGTCCCTCACTAGATCTGGCGATGGTGGACCTGCCCGGGGAAGTGATCCGATGCGGGCATGCATTGGAAACCACTGTCCTGTTCACCTCGCCTAGCAACCCTCGCCCTGACCTGCCTTCTCGGCGGCCAGGCGTCACCCCCGGGTTCCCGCGTCACCCAGACCGAAGTCCCGGATATCCGCCCCCATCGAATCGAGCGGACCCAGTCCGGGCCGCCGCGCCTGAAGGTGGATCCCGGGTCCCAGCGCCTGTGGCTCGAGGGCGGTCGGGAAGGGAGCACCGAGCGACTGTTCAGCGCCTCCAGCCTGGAAGGCCCGTGGCGGGAGATCGGCCGGATTGGAGGTCCGGACAATCCGTTCCGGATCGGCCCCACGGAGAATCCCGGTACGACTCGCTTCTACCGGGTCGAGGAGCCGTCGGAAACGTCTCGGGATCCGAATGGGGATGAGACGGATTCGACCGGTTCCGGCCCGGGCCGGGATTGGGATTCCATGATGGCGGGCGTGGAGGTTTCGGATGTCTGGTCGGCGTCTTCGGGAATCGGCCGGCATGGGGCGGAGGGTGTCTTTTCCACGGTCAGTGTCGTGGCCACCGCCTCAGCCATTCCAGAACGGAGTGGATCGGGTGGGTTTGTGCTTCGACGGACCCCACCGCTGGATCAGGCGTTGGAGGTGTTCTTGGAGCTTCGAGGCTCGGCGGCCAATGGGGGGGATTACCGCTGGATTCCGAATCGGGCCACCTTCCCTCCCGGGGCCGCTGAGATCCGGATCCCGGTCTGGCCGATCGCCGATGGCGTCGATGAGCTGGACGAGGAGATCCGTCTGCATTTGGAACGATCGACCGACCATGCCATCGGTGTCGGAAGTGCCCGGATCACCGTTCTGGATTCGGATCTACCTTTGGTTCGGCTCTCCGTGATCGATGGTACTGCCCGACGGTGTCTCTGGAAGGCCCCGGATCTGGCTGAGGTTGAGATCCGGAGAGAAGGCCGAATCGAGAGTCCCCTGAAGGTGTCATTACGGGTTTCCGGGTCTGCTGCGTCCGGAAGGGATTTCCAGGCCGTCGCTCCGGTCCATGAAATCCCAGCAGGGAAAAATACCCTTCGCATCCCCATCGTGCCGATCCATCCGGGGCTCACGAGTGGACCGGTCCAGGTGAACCTGACCGCGGAAGGATCTCCCTCCTACCGGGTGGATCCACTGGGTGGCGTCGTGAGCGTTCACATCCTCAACTCGATCCCGAGTGTTGTGACGGTAACCGCCTCGGATCCCGAGGCCGTGGAAAGGGCGAACCCTCCGAATCCTGGGGTTTTCCGGTTTGTGCGGACCGGGGATCTGACCGAACCCCTGCGGGTGTTCTACCGCGTGGGTGGGACCGCGAAGGCCTTCTCGACGCAGTCGAAGCCCGATTATTCGGCACTTCCCGGTGAGGTCCTGATCCCCGCAGGGCGTTCCGAGGAGTCGGTCGTGGTAACCCCGAATGCAGATCCGGACGTGGAGCCACTCGAGACCGTGACCGTGGTGCTGACGGGATCGATCGACTACCAGATTGGTGGAGCCTCAGAGGCCACAATCCGCATCGAAGATCCAGGACCCAACCGTCTGTTGGGACGCACCCTTGCTGCTGCGGCATCCCCGGGCGTTGGCGCGACCGCCCTGATCGAAGTGACCCGGCTCGGCCGGACGAGCCAGCCCCTGACGGTGCCCATCGAGGTCCTCGGCAAGCGTCGCTGGCAATCGGTCTGGAAGGACTTCAAGGATGTCCCCGCGTGGGCGGGTGGGAGCTACATGTTGATGGTCGATGGTCAATCGAGCTCGGTCCTGACCTTTCCCCGTGGGGTCTCGACCCGGACCGTAGGGCTCAGGGCCATGCATCCTGTCGCCGATGTCCCGGCGGCGACCCTGGTCATCGATCCCAACGGCAGTCTGCCGCTCGTCCAACCCATCCGGTTTCTGGATCCTGCGAACGTGGTGACGCTGGGTGCCTCTGCATCGCATGTGGTCGAGGGTGCGACGTGGTCGGTCCGACTCCGGACACAGGGTCCGACTCCGGGGGGGACACCCGTCCGACTCACGGCGAAGGGCGACCTCAGTCTTGCGGATTGCATCGTCACCGGCGCAGCGGTCTCTGGGGACGGTGGAAGCCTCCTCGCAACGATCCCGTCCTGGGTTCCAGGAATGCCCGGTGGGGAGATCACCATTGGAATCACGCCAAAGAGGGATTCTCTGGCCTCCACGCCGCCGCGGCACCTCGCACTGATCTTCGACCAGATGCAGACCGGTGCCTGTCTGACGGGGGGGAGTCAGCAGCGTCCGTATGTCGCGGTCCGGGTCTCGGATTCCTCGGATCTTTCGAGACCACCTGTGGATGTGGATGGCGATCACCTGCCGGATGATTTCGAAATCCCGCGAGGGCTGAATCCGTTTGAGGCCAGCGACCATGTCGGGGATATCGACCGGGACGGGCTTGGGGATCGGGAGGAATTCCTGCGGGGCACGGATCCCGAATTGGCAGATCGGGATGGCGACGGGATCAATGACTTCGTGGAGGG
>JBDLQQ010000317.1:0-10016 GCA_039800465.1 Verrucomicrobiota bacterium | reverse complement strand
GGATCTGGCGGCGGATGCGTACACCCAACTGGTCTGAAACGGCACTCAACCTCGTCTGATCATGAAACGCCTGTTCTCGTTCCTCAGCAGATCCTCCCGGCGATCCGAGTCCCCGATGCGGGCGGCGATGATCCTGCCGGGTGCTGTCTTCCTGGCGTCCTCCGGACCCACGTCGCCGGCAGGCCGACGGCAGGGTCTGCTCGGTCGGTGGATTTCCACTCTGGTGGGCTGGATGGGAGGACGGAACCGGAAACGGGATTCTGCGCGAGGTCTGGTGCCTCGCGACGTGCTCCTCCGTCAGGTCCGTCCGATCCGCAACAGCCTCGAGGAGGAGTCGGGCGGGAAGGGGGGCGGTCGTCGCCCGTCCGTCCTGCTGCACGAGTCAGCCCGTGTGCCGGTGCGGTCGGACGACCAGGACAACGCCTGGAACCGGCTTCGGAACCGTCGCCAAAAGACGCTCGTGGTCTCAGGCGACTGACGTATGCAACGCGATGGATTTCGTCCACCAGTCGGTCCTCCTCCCGGAGGTCATCGAGGCGCTCCAGCCCCGGGCCGGGCGCCGGTATTTCGACGGATGCTGCGGTGGGGCTGGGCACAGCGCGGCGATTCTGGAGGCGAGTGCTCCGACGGGTTTCCTGTATGCGTGCGACCAGGATGGGGACGCCGTGGCCACAGCCAATGAACGCCTGGCCCCTTTTGCAGGACGGTTCGAGATCCAGCGGCGGAACTTCTCCGATCTGGCGGATTGGATCCCGTCGGGCAGCTGCGATGGCGCTCTCCTCGATCTCGGAGTCAGCTCCCACCAGCTCGAAGTGGGCCCGCGTGGGTTCAGTTTCCAGGTCGACGGACCCCTCGACATGCGGATGGACCGTCGACAAGGGCTCACCGCAGCCGACCTCGTCAACGGGCTTTCAGAAGGGGAACTCGCCACGCTTTTCTGGGAGTTGGGTGAGGAACGTGAATCGAGGCGGATTGCCCGCGCCGTGGTCCGGGAGCGCGACATGAGACCCATTGAATCCACACGCCAGCTGGCCGACGCCGTCGAGCGGGTCTGTCCCCGGAATGGGCGACGGATCCATCCGGCGAGCCGTGTCTTCCAGGCGCTCCGGATGCGGACCAACGACGAGCTGGGGGCCCTGGAGCGCGGGTTGCGGTCGGCGACCGATATCCTGGCACCGGGAGGACGTCTTGCGGTCATCACCTTTCATTCCCTCGAGGACCGGATGGTCCGGGAGTTCATGAGGGCGGAGAGTCGGGACTACGACCTGATGGAGGGGGCGGAGGCCGATCTTCCCCACTATCGGATCCCCCGGCCTTCGCGGGCCCGGCTGGTGACCCGCAAGGCCATCCTGCCGTCGGAGGCGGAGATTGAACGCAATCCCCGGTCACGGAGCGCACAGCTCCGTGTCCTGGAGAAGATCTAGGGAGACACGACATGGCAAAGAACCAGAAACGGGCTGCGGTGGAGCTGCGATGGCAGCGGCTGGTGGTGGTGATGGGGCTGGTGGGCTTCATCGGATCCCTCACCGTCGGGTACGTCGCCCAGCGCCGGGCGCATGACGCCCTGGGGCAGCAGATCGAGTCGATCGAGCGCGAGATCGGCTGGGTGTCCGAGCGGGTCCGCGAGGCCCGGGACCAGTTGGAGCGGTCCCGTCGCAAGGAGGTCCTGGTGGGCCGGGTGCAGGCGATGGACCTCGGCCTCCGGGATGTCACCGCGAGCCAGCGGCTCGTGATCCCGCTGCTCACGGAGCCCACCGGTCCTGTCCGCCAGAATCCCCCCTCCGCTCCTGGCACGGTCCCGTCGGCCACGATGGTCGCCGCGGCTGATCTCCCCGCATCCACGACCCGGCGTTGAGTCCATGATCCGCCCCGCCTCCCATCGCAACCTCTGGCTGCTGACCTGGGCTCTGGTCGCCGGGCTGATGCTCGTGGGCGTGAGGCTGTTCGACGTCCAGGTGGTGCGTCCGCAGGAGCCGACGCCGTTCAGCGCGAACGATCCCGACGTGAAGCGGATCCGGCCCGCCCGCCGGGGAGAGATCCGGGATGCCAACGGCACGGTCCTCGTGCAGTCCCAGACCACGGTCGAGATCCGGGCCGACCCCGTCCGGCTGGGAGCGTTTGCGACGGATGTCGCCCGTGTGGCCGCGGTGCACCTGCAGATGCCCGAGGAGGAGCTCCTCGCCCGGTTCAAGCCGGTCTACTTCCAGTCCACCCAGCAGGTGGTGGTCACCAACCGCGGGATCGTCGCGACCAACCTGCAGGTGGTCTACCGTCCCCTGCGCAACAACCTGGTCGCCACCAATGTGGCGCCCGAGGTCTGGGACCGGCTTTCCGCGGCCCTCCGCACCAACCGCTTCCATGCGGAGGTCGAGCTGGCCGACCGTCGGCGGGCCGTCCTCGACCGGGCGCGCGAGCAGGTGGTCGCCACCCCCGTCTGGAACCTTCCCGAACGCTGGGCCATCAGCCGCGGGAAGGCCGGGGCGCTCAAGGCCCTCAAGAAGACGGCGAAGCTCGTGGAGACGAACCTCACCGAGTGCAAGGCGAACGGGCTCTACGCGGAGTACTTCGAGAAGCGCCGCTATCCGTTCGAGCACATGGCAGCCCATGTCCTGGGCTTCACGACGAACAAGTCGGTCGCACCCAGGTCGCAGCGCCATGTGCCCGTCGAGCTTGGCGGGGCCCAGGGGATCGAGCAGCGCTTCGACGAGGCCCTGGTGGGCAAGCACGGCGTGGTGATGGGCCAGACCGTCGGGGGACGCGAGTACGTCCCGCTGCGGGAGCGCGACATCGCCGCCGTCGATGGATTGAACGTGCACCTCACGCTCGACGTGCAGATCCAGGAGGCGGTCGAGCGGGCGTTGGACGACGCGGTCTCCCGCCTCCATCCGCTCGCCATCTCGGCGGTCGTCGTCCGTCCCCGCACGGGGGACATCCTCGCCCTCGCGAATCGTCCCACCTTCAATCCGAACGACCGCAGCATCCGGCTGATCCGCCCAGGGGCCGACCCGCTCTCCGCATTCAAGAACCGGGCGATCAACGAGCCCTTCGAGCCCGGCTCCACCTTCAAGATCCTGACCTATGCCGCGGTCCTCAACGAGGGCCTCGCCTCGATCGATGAGGTCATCAACTGCCACGGCGGACGCTGGACGGTGCCCGGGACCCGGCGCGTGATCCGGGACGACCAGGGGCATCACATCGGTGAGGCGACCGTCGAGAAGGCCTTCGCCCAGTCGAGCAACGTGGGTGCGGTGATGCTGGGGCTCCGCGTGCCGACCAACCGGTTCGTCCAGTACATCCGGGACTTCGGGTTCCTGTCCCGCACCGGGATCGAGTGTGGCGAGGAGTCGATCGGATACCGCCGGGTGCCGGTGCGGGTATCGCCGGGGGTGACCAACTACATGACCAACCAGGTCGTCATCTACGGCGAGAAGGGCGGCACCATCCCGTCGTGGGATGGCTGGACGCCCAGCTCCCTCCCATTCGGCTATGGGCTCCGGGTGACCCCGCTCCAGTCGGTGATGGCCGCGGCGGCGATCGCGAACGACGGCATCCTCCTGCCACCCCGGCTGGTCCGGGAGCTGCGGACTCCGGATGGGCAGCTGGTCCGGGAGTTCCCGGTGCCTCAGGGGCGACGCGTGATCCGTTCCGAGACCGCCAGGAAGATGGTCGGCGTGATGCGCGCGGCGGTCGAGAAGGGCACCGGCGGCCAGGCGGCGCTGGCGGAGTTCGAGGTGGCCGGCAAGACCGGCACAGCCAAGAAGTTCGTGAACGGCGGCTATGACGCCTCCCACTACTTCGGCTCCTTCGTGGGGTTCTTCCCGATGGACCATCCGGAGGCGGCCATCATCGTCACCGTCGACGAGCCCAAGTCCGAGGAGAAGTCCTACTATGGTGGCAAGGCCGCCGCACCCGTCTTCCGTCAGATCGCCCTCGAGGTCGCGAACGTCCTCAAGCTGATGCCCACGATCCAGACCACCAACTCGGCCGCCCTCAGGCTGCCCGGTGCCCGGACCCTTCCCGCCGTCGTCGCCAATCCCTGAGCCCATGACACACACACTGTCCATACCCTGGACCTTCTACCTGAAGCTGCTGCTCTGCCTGCTCTGCCTGGCAGCCATGCTCTGAGGTCGATCGTCCCCCGCACCTGATGGATCCAAGGTCGCTTCAATTCGTCGTCGATGCCTGTGGTGGCACCCTGGTGGACGGGGTGCCCGCAGCGGAGATCCGGCGTGTCGTGACCGATTCCCGGAGCGTCCAGGCGGGGGACCTGTTCGTCGCGCTGAAGGGGGAGCGGTTCGACGCGCATGATTTCCTGCCGGGACTCGTGGGGCGCCCGGGCCTCTCGGCGCTGGTCGCGCGGGGACGGGAGTCGGTGGCCCTGGCCGGACTCCCGCGTGTGGTCGTGGAGGACACGCGACAGGCGCTGGGCCGTCTCGCTGCCGCCCATCGGCGTGGGTTTGGCCTCCCGGTCGTGTGTGTCGGGGGATCCAACGGCAAGACCACCACCAAGGAGCTGATCGCCTCCGTGGCGGGTGCACGGCATCGACTGCTGAAGAGCGAGGCCAGCTTCAACAACGACATTGGTGTGCCGCTGACCCTGTTGGGGTTGGAGTCCTCCCACGAGGCGGCGGTCCTCGAGGCGGGCACCAACCATCCGGGCGAACTGGCGCCCCTGGTCCGCATGATCGCTCCGCGCCTCGGCGTGATCACGAGCATCGGACGGGAGCATCTCGAGTTCTTCGGGGACCTCGATGGCGTGGTCCGGGAAGAGGGGGCGCTGGCCGAGGGGCTTCCTGCGGCGGCGGACGGCGGGGTGTTGTTCCTTGATGGGGATTCACCCCATGCGTCGACCCTGGCCTCGCGCACGGGAGCGCGGGTGGTCCGGGTTGGATTCGGAGCGGCCAACGACTGGTCCGCCGAGATTGTCTCCATGGACTGGACCTCGACCCGCTTCCGGGTGCGCTGTCCGCACCCGGAATGGTCCGGGATGTTCTCGATGAATTTGCCAGGCCGTCATTCGGTGCCCAACGCGCTTTATGCACTGGCGGTGTCGTGCGAGTTGGGGGTGGAACCCGCTGCCGCCCGCGACGGCCTGGCTGTCTTTCGTCCGGCGTCCCGCCGCCTCGCCTGTCGCGAGGTGGCGGGCGTCCGGATCCTGGATGACACCTACAACGCGAATGCGGATTCGATGCTGGCGGCGTTGAAGACCTTTTCAGAGCTGCCCTGCACGGGGCGTCGTTGGGCAGTGCTGGGGGACATGGCGGAGCTGGGGGAGGCGACCGAGGAGGCCCACCGGGAGGTGGGACGTGCCGCGGTCCAGCTCGGCATTGGTCCCATCGTGGCGGTCGGACGCCGCTCGGACACCACCCTGGCGGCCTCGGGGCGGGACGCGGATCGTGCCTTTGGCGATGCCGAGCCGGCGGCGCGGCTCCTCCTGGATGAACTCCGGTCGGGCGACGCCGTCCTCGTGAAGGCCTCCCGGTCCAGCGCCCTCGACCGGGTTGTGGATCGATTGCTCCAGGAACTCCGTCCGGGTGGCGCGGTGGAGCAGGGAGGACAACACTGACATGCTCTACCACCTTTCCGAGATGTTGCCGCAGGCGCCGTGGACGGTGTTCCAGTACATCACCTTCCGCAGCGCCGGGGCGGCGCTGACCGCCCTGGTCCTGAGCATGGTCCTCGGACCCCACGTCATCGAATGGCTGCGGCAGCTCCGATTTCGTCAGGAGTATCGTCCCAAGGATGTGGGCTCGAAGGATGCCACGGCGGCGGCGGCCGATCTGGCGAAGCGTGGGACCCCGACGATGGGGGGCATCCTGATCGTGCTGGTCCTCGATCTCACCGTGCTCCTCTGGGCCCGATGGAACCCGCTGGTCCTGGTCACGGTGCTCTCGTTGATTGTCCTGGCCGGGCTTGGGTTCTATGACGACTGGCTGAAGGTGACGCGTCAGAACAGCGAGGGCACCTCATCCCGGATGAAGATGATCGTTCAGGTCGCCCTCGGCGCGGCGATCAGCGTGTATCTCTGGCGTCTGCCCTCGACGCAGCCGCTGATCACGGAGATCCAGGTGCCATTCCTCAAGAACCCCATCCTCACGGGAGTGCCCCTGATCGGGCTGGTCCTGTCGGTCCTCGCGATCGTGGGCAGCTCGAACGCGGTGAACCTGACAGACGGCATGGATGGGTTGGCGATTGGGTGCACGCTGATCACGAGCCTGGTGTTCCTGATCATGACCTATGTCGCGGGCAACAAGATCTTCGCGGCCTACCTCCTGATCCCGCATGTCACGGGTGCCGGTGAGCTCACGGTGGTCTGTGCGGCGTTGATCGGGGCGAGCCTTGGGTTCCTCTGGTTCAACTGCCACCCGGCGGAGGTGTTCATGGGGGACACGGGGTCCCTCGCGATCGGCGGGGCGCTGGGGATCATGGCGGTGCTCATCCACCAGCCGTTCATCCTGCTGATTGCCGGGGGCGTGTTCGTCGCCGAGGCCGTCAGCGTCATGCTTCAGGTCAGCTGGTTCAAATACACCCGTCGTACCCGGGGACAGGGGGAGCGTCTGCTGTTGATGTCCCCGCTCCACCACCACTTCCGGAAGAAGGGGTGGCCCGAGTCGAAGATCGTCACCCGGTTCTACATCGTGGCCATCTTCTGCGCTGTCGCGGCACTGGGCACCCTCAAGATCCGTTAACGTGAACATGCCTTCCACCCTTCCACAGGTTTCCGATGGTGCCGATCAGGGCTCTGGTCGGGGATACCGCGACCTGTTGTGGGGTTCGGTCCACTCCCCCCTTGCCGTAGTGCAGGGGTTCCGTTTAATGGGGGGCGGAGAGGGGAAGGCAGGTGTCTTCCGCTCCCAATGCATCCAAGGAGGATCCTGTCGGTCGCACGTCCCAGCCGTCCGGGCAAGGGACACGAAGGTCGGTTTCGTGAGGAACCGATCTTTTTGGTTTCCGGCATCCATTTCCAATTTCCCGAGATGGGAGGCAGGCCCGAGGCCTCTCTTCCGTTCCCGGGGTCATCTCAACTCAAGCCAACGCGTGTCCCTAGCAGCCGTTTCCATTCCATGAGCACTCCCAATCCATTGATCCCACAAGGCTCCCTCCTCGAGCAGCAGGCCCGCAGCAAGTCCACCTTCCAGATGGCGGCCTTCATCGTCGCCCTCCACGTCATCGTTCTGGGAGGCTTCCTGTTCCTCGGCTGCAAGAAGGAGGAGAACCAGGCCCAGACCCCGGCGCCGACTGACACGCTCGCGACGCCGCCGCCGGTCGTGACGGACACCAACGCGCCCGTCGTGGCCGATGCAGGTCTGACCAATACTCAGGTCGTGCCCCCGCCGGTGGAGCCTGTCACGAATGCCAACCTGACCCCGGTCCCGGCGCCGGTCGACCCGGGCATGTCGACCTCCACGACCCCACCGCCGATCGTTCCTGTGACGCCTCCTCCCGCCTCGGGTGCCGAGTACGTCGTCCAGAAGGGCGACTCCGGCTTCATCATCGCGAAGAAGAACGGGGTCACACTCAAGCAGCTGCAGGAGGCGAATCCGGGCAAGAACCTCGCCAAGCTGTCCATCGGCGCGAAGCTCGTCCTGCCGGCGGGTGCAGGTGCGGGCGCTGCGGCCGCTGTCGAGACCAAACCGGCCCCCGCAGGTCGTGAGTCGATCAAGACGGCGCCCGTCAAGGGTGGCGAGAGCTACACCGTCAAGGGTGGCGACAACCTGGGCCGTCTGGCCAAGAAGTTCGGGACCAGCGTCAAGGCCATCCGCGACGCGAACGGGCTTCAGGGCAGCGACATCCGGGTTGGCCAGAAGCTGAAGATCCCGACGAAGGCGGGTGCCCCCGCCGCGTCGTCGGACCCAGCCCCGGTCGCCCCGGTTGACAACACCCCGGTCACCCCGGCTCCTGTCGCCCCGGCCCCGTCGGCCCTTCCGGTCGTGACGCCTGCGGTCCCCGCGCCGATCACGCCGCCGGCGCCCCGGTGATCTGAGGTGGCGGACCTGCATCCCAGTTCCCTGTTGTCATGAACCGGACGATCACCCTGCTGCTGTTGGCGGTGGCCTCGCTGGTGGCCTTGGGAGTGGCCACCTTGGCGAGCATCACCATGTCGCGGGCCACGGCCGGTGCCGATCTCGTCCACCCCTGGCTGCTCAAGCAGGCCATGGCGTGCGGGATCGGCTTCCTCGGACTGGGGATCGCAGCGCTCACCGACTACCGGAGGCTGCATGCCGCCGTCTGGCCGATCTATGGGGTCACCCTGGTGATGCTGGTGCTGGTGCTGACCCCTCTGGGGACTGCGACCAAGGGGGCCCAGCGCTGGCTCTGGGGACTGCAGCCCTCGGAGTTCGCGAAGGTGACGCTGGTCCTGGCCCTCGCGTGGTATGCGGTGCGGTTCCAGCATCGGATGACGAGCTTCGCCGGGGGCATCCTGGGTCCCGCCGTGGTGGTCCTGCCGCTCCTGGCGCTCATCGTGGTGGAGCCCGACAAGGGAACGACGCTCCTCCTGGGCACCGTCACCGGGGGGCTCATGCTGGTGGGCGGGGTTCGCTGGCGGCAGATCGTGGTTCCCACCCTGGTTGGAATCACTGGCTTTCTCCTCCTGCTGTCGGTCCCGGGATACGCGCGGGATCGGGTCCAGGCCTACCTCCACCCGGGTGACAACAAGGCGCTCAGCTACCAGGTGGACCGCGGCATGGAAGCCTTCGGGGCGGGAGGATGGCATGGGGTCGGGTTCGGCCGCGGCACCCACAAGTTCAAGGTCCCGGAGGTGCACACCGACTTCATCCTGCCGGCCGTCGGCGAGGAACTCGGTCTGACGGCGACCCTTGGGGTCGTGGCCGCCTTCGGCGTCATCCTGCTCTGCGGGGCGTCGATCGCCCATCGGGCAGGGGATCTCTTCGGGATGATGTTGGCGTCGGGCATCACGTTCACCATCGCCCTCCAGTCTCTGGTCAACCTGGGGGTCGTGACCTACCTGCTCCCGAACAAGGGCATGGCCCTGCCGTTTGTGAGCCGTGGAGGGTCGGGGACGATCGTGCTCCTGACGATGGTGGGCCTGCTGATCAGCGTGGCCCGGCAGGCGTCGGAACGGACGGCGGAAGCATCGGGCGCCTGGTCCTCCAATCCCTTCGGGTCGTCGGACACGGATTTCGCGGAATGAGTTCCAAGGCAACAGGGGTGACGGTGGGCATCGCCTGTGGCGGCACGGGAGGGCATTTGTTCCCGGGGCTGGCGGTGGCCAGCGAGGTCGCCGCCAAGGGAGCCCGGGTGGTGCTCTTCGTGTCCCCGAAGGAGGTCGACCAGCAGGGCGTGGCCGGAGTCCGGGACCGGTATGCCGTCGAGGTCCTCCCCTCGGTCGCCTTCAGCGCGCGGCGCCTCCCATCGTTCGCGATGGGCGTCATCGGAGGCTACCGACGGGTGGTGCGGGCCTTCGCGTCGACCCGTCCGTCCGTCGTGCTGGCGATGGGAGGCTTCACGGCACTGCCGCCGGTGCTCGCGGCCAAGCGCCTGGGAGCCCGGGTCGTCCTCCACGAATCGAACGCCATCCCTGGACGGGCCAACCGCTGGCTCGCTCCGCTGAGTGACCTCGCCTGCGCAGGCATGACCGAGACGGCGCTCCGCTGGAGGGCGCGTCGGGTGTGCGTCACGGGAACCCCGGTCCGCGCCGAGGTGCGCTCTGCGGAATGTCTCGCCGCCCGTCGGACGCTCGGCCTCGCCGAGGATCGCCCCGTCCTCCTCGTCACCGGTGGAAGTCAGGGTGCGAGCGGGGTGAATCGCCTCTTCCTGGCGTCGCTTCCCGACCTTGCTCGACTCCATCCGGAGCTCCAGTTCCTCCACCTCACGGGCGACCACGGCTTCAACGAGGTGTCTGAGACCTACCGGCGCCTGGGCATCCCGGCCCGGATCTGGCCGTTCTCGCCCCGGATGGACCAGCTGCTGGCCGCGAGCACCGTGGTCGTGTCCCGGAGCGGGGCCTCGTCGCTGTCCGAACTGGCCGCACGCCGCCTGCCCTCGGTCCTCAT
>JBDLQQ010000316.1:0-23568 GCA_039800465.1 Verrucomicrobiota bacterium | reverse complement strand
GCAAAGCGCCAGAGGACGTGGTTCCGGGGACAACTCGATCTGCGTTGGATCGGCGTGGGTCAGGCTGAATCACCCGCGCAGATCGCCGATCGCATCGGTGCAGAACTGCAGAAGTCCGCCTGAAAAGGAGATTAGCACCTCGACTCAACGCGTTGGATTGAAATGAAAGATTGCCCAAGGGAGGTCGCTTGTGATTTTTTTCAAGAGGCTTTAGCGCACAAGGCCTCTCCCACCGTTGTTCTCGTTGGACCTGAACCGGTCTGCTGAGGCAGTTTTGGGGTGTGTCGGTGGCGCCTTGGCTGTGGGGACCCAGGTGATGACGGAGTGGGCTTATGGCCTATTCGCAGGGAATTGCCGCCGGTTCGACCACGCAGGACGCAGGATTCGATCAATCGCCGGGTCACACCGGCTCAACGCTGACCGATGCCATCCATTTTTCCCAGATGGGCCAACCAGTTCGGACCGAAGCTGCTCGTGGGCGGTGGTCTGATCGGGACCTTGGCGACCGCCGGGGTGACCTACTACTTCACCCCGAAGTACACCCGGGTGGGCTACCAGCCGATCCAGCCGGTGCCGTTCTCGCACCGCGTCCATTCGGACCAGCTTGGGATCGACTGCCGCTATTGCCACAATGGGGTCGAGAAGTCGTGGTTCTCCAACATCCCGGCGGCGAGCACCTGCATGAACTGCCACAGCCTCATCCTGAAGGATGATCCGCGGCTGCAGCTCGTCCGGGATTCCTACCAGTCTGGAACCCCCATCCCCTGGGTCCAGATCCACAAAGTCCCGGACTACGTCTACTTCAACCATTCGGTCCACGTGAACCGTGGCATCAGCTGCGTGAGCTGCCACGGGCAGATCAACGAGATGGATGAGGTCTACCACGCGAAGCCCCTTTCCATGTCCTTCTGCCTCGATTGCCACCGCAAGCCGGAGGACAACATCCGACCTCTCGACAAGATCACCCAGCTCGATTGGAAGGGTCAGGTGGACGGCAAACAGCTCGTCCATGACTGGAAGGTTCAACCCGGCGAAAGCTGCTCGGTCTGTCACCGCTGATGAAGACGATCCCCCCGCCTTGCCCGGAACCCGAAACGGGCCGGAAATATTGGCGTTCCCTCGACCACCTCCAGGACAAGCCGGAGGTCCGGGAATGGATTGAACGCGAGTTCCCAGACGGCGCCAGCCTCGCCCCGGATGGCGAGTCGCGTCGGGATTGGATGAAGATCATGTCCGCCAGCTTCCTGCTGGCCGGCATGGGCGGACTCGCCACCGGGTGCCGTCGACCCGAGGAGGAGTTGCTTCCGTTCGGCAAGCAGCCCGAAGGCTACCTGCACGGAGGCTACAAGTTTTTCGCGACGGCCGTCCCCAACCGGGACGCTGCGACCGCTGTTCTCGCCAAGTGGCAGGATGGACGCCCGATCAAGCTCGAGGCCAACCCTCTCGCCCCGGGAAGCCATGGCACGTGTGCATGCGTCCAGGCTGCCATCCTGGACCTCTACGATCCTGACCGTGCCACGCGTCACACCCACAAGGGAACCGACGTCTCCGCGGCGAAGGTTGTGGATGCGTTGTCGGCACTGTCGAAGCAGTTTGCCAGCAACAGCGGCAAGGGACTCTACATTCTCGCTGAGCGCAGCAGTTCTCCTAGCCGGAACCGTCTCCAGAAGGCGCTGAAGGACAAGTTGGGCGAGTCGGTCTGGGCTGAATACGAGCCCGTTGATCTTTCTGCAGGGCGCGCGGCGACCGCAATAGCCTACGGCCCGGGTGTACGTGCCGTGGTGAAGGTCGGAAACGCAAAGCGGATCCTGTCGTTGGATGCCGATCTTTTCGGGACCGAGCAAGGCGCCGCAGGTGCGATGGCCGGGTACGCCAAACACCGCAAGCCGGGTGACGAGATGAACCGGCTCTATGTGGTCGAGTCGCTCCTCAGCATTACCGGCGGTCAGGCCGACCACCGCCTCCGCGTGAAGCCCAGCGAGGTCCTGGCGGTCGCCGCCCAGGTCGCCGCCGCCGTCCTCAAGGGAGGTCCTGTTGCTGACAAACTGCGCGGCCTTGCGGCGTCGAGTCCTGCCTCGACCAAGTGGGCCGAGGAATGCGCGAAGGATCTCGTGGCCCATGCCGGTGCGGCAGTCGTGGTGGCAGGACATCGCCAGCCGCTTTCTGTACACCTCATCGCCGCCGCCCTTAACGAAGCGCTGGAGGCCCCGGGTAAGACTCTCGACCTGGTCTCTGTTCCTTCCGGTGGTGACGCGGTCTCGATCCCGGAGGTTGTCTCGGCTTTGAACGCCGGCTCGGTCGACACGCTGGTCATCCTCGGCGGTAACCCCGCCTACAACGCCCCGGCCGATCTCAAGTTTGCCGAGGCCACCAAGAAGGCGAAGAACGTCGTCCGCCTCGGGTACTACGAGGATGAGACCGCTGCGATCTCCAACTGGCACATCGCTGCCTCGCACTTCCTCGAGTCTTGGGGGGATGCCCGTTCCCTCAATGGCACCGTCCTGCCTGTTCAACCGCTCCTCCAGCCGCTCTTCGGCGGCCTGACCGACCTCGAGGTTCTCGCCCGGTTGGCGGGTCTCGAGCAGACCTCCCCCTACGAGCTCACCCGCCAGACCCTCAAGGACCTGGGTGCGGATGGCGAAGAGGGATGGAAGAAGTTCCTCCACGACGGATTCCTCGCCAACAGCGCTTACGAGACGGCTTCGGTTTCCTTCAAACCCGGTGCTGTCGCCGCTGCGATCTCTGGCCCGACCTCGAAGGCCGAAGGATTCGAGGTCGTTCTTCACCGCGACTCCAAGGTCGACGACGGGCGCGGCCTCAACAACGGCTGGCTCCAGGAGATGCCGGACCCCATCACCAAGGTGACCTGGGAGAACGTCGTCACGGTTTCGCCCAAGACGGCTCGGGATCTTGGACTCCCACTCGAAAAGGGGACCCAGATCCCCCAGGACCAGAAGGCGCATGACGGCCAGTACCGTCAGATCACCCTGCGAGTCACCGTCAACGGCGTCAGCGTCGAGGGTCCCGTCTGGGTGCAGCCCGGTCTGGCCGACGGTGTCGTTGGTTTGGCGCTTGGCTACGGACGCACCGCTGTCGGTCGTGTGGGCAAGGGAAGCGGTTTTAACGCCTACCCGCTTTTGACTTCCACTGGCCCGCTCGTGTCGGGCGCCAAGGTGGAAATGGTCACGAAGCGGGCCCTTGTGGCCGTCACCCAGGAGCACGGGCTGATGGAGGGTCGTCCGGTGGTCCGAGAGGCCAATCTGGACGAGTACAAGAAGAAGCCCGACTTCGCGAAGAACATGGATCTCGATGGGCACCTGAGCTACGTGCCCCGGAATCCGGATGGTTCGATCAAGAACATCTACCAGAGCCCGTACAAGGCGAACCCCTGGACCAAGTCGGACATCAATCAATGGGCCATGGTGGTCGACCTCGGCACCTGCACCGGCTGCTCGGCCTGTGTGGTGGCCTGCCAGGCCGAGAACAACATCCCGATTGTCGGCAAGGGTCAGGTCTCCCGTGGTCGCGAGATGCACTGGATGCGGATCGACCGCTATTACAGCTACGACCCGAACATCCCGGCCTCCTCGGAGGTCGCGGCGGACGATCCTCAGATGGTCGTGCAGCCGATGCTCTGTCAGCACTGCGAGAACGCCCCCTGCGAGAGCGTCTGCCCGGTCAACGCGACCGTGCACGACAACGAGGGTCTCAACGTCATGGCCTACAACCGCTGCATCGGCACGCGGTACTGCTCGAACAACTGCCCGTACAAGGTCCGGCGCTTCAACTTCTTCGACTACAACAAGCGGGACAACTCGTTTGCCGATGCCGACGACCACCACTTCATGGATCTGACCGGGCCTCTCTACCATGGGCCTCTCGGGAAGAACCGTTATGCCGAAAAGGAGTGGGAGATCGTCAAGCTGGTCAAGAATCCCGACGTCTCGGTCCGCATGCGCGGTGTCATGGAGAAGTGCACGTTCTGCGTGCAGCGCATCGAGCAGGCCAAGATCGCCGTGAAGGTCCAAGCCCGCGACAGCGGCAACGTGCGCGTGCCTGGCAACATGGTGAAGACCGCCTGTCAGGAGGCTTGTCCGGCCGGGGCGATCAGCTTTGGCAACGTGCTGGATCCGGAGGCCTCAGTGAATGCCCTCCAGAATGATCCGCGCAACTACACGGTCCTCGGGTTCCTCGACAACAAGCCGAGGGTCACCTACTTGGCCCGGATCCGGAATCCAAACCCGGCGATGCCCGATTACTACGCCTCGCCGCGGTCTCTCCAGGACTACGAGAGGATCCGTGGCGAGAATCCGTTCGAGGAGCACGGCCACGGAGGAGCCCACGGTCATGGAGATGACCATGGCAAGGCCGGTGGATCCGGCCACGCCGCCATGACCGGCGGGAAAGGAGGACAGATCTAATGGCTAACGCCGCTGCAATGTCTGCCGGGGCTGCGCCGTCGTCGAAGAAGGGCGGCGCCCATTCCCACCCTGCGCCGCCTAAGATCGTCGCCGCCGCACCTCCGCGGGAACTCGAGCGCTATCCGCTCGTTCTCAACAATCGTCCCCTCAACTGGATTACCGAACGCATCGCTGGCGTCTGCGAGAAGCCGATGCCTATCTGGTGGTGGCCCGCGTTCATCGTCAGCTTCGGTGGGATGATGCTCATGGCTGGCCTTGTGACCTACCTGATCGCCACTGGCGTGGGTGTCTGGGGTCTGAACCAGCCTGCCGCCTGGGCGTGGGACATCACCAACTTCGTGTTCTGGATCGGCATCGGCCACGCCGGAACCCTCATCTCCGCGGTGCTCTGCCTCCTACGTCAGAAATGGCGCACGGCAATCAACCGTGCCGCCGAGGCCATGACCCTGTTCGCCGTGGCCTGCGCCGGCATCTTCCCCGTCGTCCATACTGGACGCGTCTGGATGGCCCTCTGGTGGCTGCCCCCGATCCCCAACAACATGGCGATCTGGCCCCAGTTCCGTTCGCCGCTGCTCTGGGACGTGTTCGCCGTCTCGACCTATGGAACCGTCTCCCTGTTGTTCTGGTACACCGGTCTGGTGCCCGACCTCGCCACGCTGCGGGATCGCGCCACCTGCAAGATCAAGCGCCTTCTCTACGGCTTCTTCTCGCTGGGCTGGACTGGTTCTAACCGCAACTGGTCGAACTACGAGAAGGCATACCTCATCCTGGCCGGATTGAGCACCCCTCTCGTGCTCTCAGTACACTCGATCGTGTCCTTCGACTTCGCGGTGTCCCAGGTCCCCGGATGGCACACCACCATCTTCCCGCCCTACTTCGTCGCCGGCGCCATCTTCTCCGGATTCGGAATGGTGCTGACGCTGATGCTTCCGATGCGCGCCCTGTTCCACCTCGAGGACATCATCACCGTCAAACACGTCGAACTGATGTGCAAGGTGATCCTCGCGACCGGCTCCATGGTGGGTTACGCGTACGGGATGGAGTTCTTCATCGCGTGGTACGGTGGCAGCCCCTACGAGCTCTATGCGTTCAAGAACCGCGCCTTTGGTCCATACTGGTGGGCCTACTGGAGCATGATCACCTGCAACGTGATCAGCCCGCACCTGTTCTGGTCCAAGAAGATCCGTACCAACATGGTGCTGGTCTGGATCATCGCAGGGTTCGTCAATGTGGGCATGTGGTTCGAGCGCTTCGTGATCATCGTGACCTCGATCCACCGGGACTACCTGCCTTCCAGCTGGGGCTACTTCACGCCCACCTGGGTCGATGTCTTCACCTTCGTGGGCAGCTTCGGTCTGTTCATGACGCTGTTCCTGCTCTTCATCCGCTACCTGCCGGCGATCGCAATCTCCGAGGTGAAGGCGGTGACCCCGCAGGCGGACCCGCACCACCCGCTGGGGGGCGCGAAGGAGCACCATCACTGATCCCCGAGGAACGACCATGAGCGCCACGCAGACACGACCCGTCGGGCTCCTCGCCCAGTATGAAACCCCGGCCGATCTCCTGCACGCCGCCCTTGAGGTGCGCGATGCCGGCTACAGCAAGTGGGATGTCTACTCCCCGTTCCCAATCCACGGCATGGACGCCGCGATGGGCCTGAAGAACTCCAAGGTGGGCTACTTCACCTTCGCCGGCGGCATCACCGGGTTCTTCTCCGGAATGCTGATGATCTGGTTCATGAACAAGTTCGACTACCCGATCGTGGTCGGCGGCAAGCCTCTCTTCACGCCGCTGTTCGCGTTCCCGGTGAGCTACGAGCTGACCATTCTCCTCGGCGCTTTCGGCACGCTGTTCGGGATGGCCTTCCTGAACCGCCTTCCGAAGCTGTACAATCCGTTGTTCAACGTGGAGCGGTTCCGCCGCGTCACCGACGACAAGTTCTTCGTCTACATCGAGGCGATCGACCCCAAGTACTCGGCTGAATCAACCCGATCCCTCCTCGAGAAGACCGGTGCGACGGCCATTGAAGTTGTGGAGGACTGACCATGGGTGACCTGTTCGAAAAAGTATTCCTGTTCGTCCTCTCGTTCTTCGGATCGAGGTTCAAGATCCTGCTGGGACTGGTGGCCCTCGCCACCATCTCGGTGGTCTCCATTGCCGGCTTCCGGGGCGACCACACCCGGAATCGTCCCCTCTACGTGTTCCCCGACATGGACTGGCAGTTCAAGCTGCGTCCCCAGACCAAGGCCGGGTTCCATGTCTGGCAGAACGACATGAGCTCGCGGCCCCAGGTCCTCGGGACCGTCGCCCAACGGGACGGTTTCTCCGACAATACCACCTGGGCCGACAGTGCCGTGAACACCGGCAAGGAGGGCGGCCAGTTCGTCGCCGTCAGCCCACTCCCGAACACCCTCGAATTCGTCCGGCGCGGTCAATCCCGGTATGGGGTCTACTGCCAGCCGTGTCACGGGGCCCAGGGCGATGGCAATGGCATCACCAAGAAGCTCGGGATGACGACCGTCGCGAACCTCATGGACCAGCGGATCATCCGCATGGCCGATGGCGAGGTCTTCAACACCATCAGCGTGGGCAAGAGCACCATGATGGGCTACGCGGCCCAGATCCCGGTCGAGGATCGATGGGCAATCGTCGCCTACCTGCGGGCCCTGCAACTGAGCCGACTGGGTCTTGAGGCTGACGTGCCCACCCCGGTGCTCGAGAAACTCAAGAAGTAGCGAGACGACCATGAACCTCCGAAACCTGTTCCGCTGCGCCGCTGCGCTGCTCGCCCTCGCCGGGCTTCTGGTCTTTGCCAGCGCGCCACTCCTCGCCGCCGATGCGGGCCACGATGCCCATGCTGCGGCTCCAGCTCATGGAGCTGCTGCCCCTGCCGATTCCCATGGTCATGGCGATTCCCACGGCCACAGCGGCACCCCGGTCTCGAACCCTACGATTCTCCAGTCGTTCGGCTACAGCTACCTCACCGCATTTCTGTTCTGCCTGAGCTTTGCGCTGGGAGGATTGATCTTCCTCATCATCCACCACATTTTCGATGCTGGATGGAGTGTGCCGGTTGTCCGGTTGGCCGAACATTTGGCGTGCCTTATCCGCCCGCTAACCGTCGCCCTCATCCCGCTCCTGCTCCTCCAAAACACCATCTGGCCTTGGTTGAGCGTCGATCCGGCCACCGACCACGCTCTCGATGTTAAGAAGGTCCTGTTGAACCGGGTCGTATTCAACGCCCTCCTGATTTTCATCTTCCTGGTCTGGAATTACATGGCGTTCAGCTTCCGCAAGTACTCCCTGGCACAGGACAAGGATGGAGCTGCCATCTGGACCCAGAAGGCGCGGTTCCTCGCAGGATGGGGCATCTTCTTCTACGGACCCTCGCTCACCCTGGTGATCATTCTCCTGATGATGTCCCTGCAGTGGCAGTTCTTCAGCACCATCTACGGGGTCTACTACTTTGCCGGCAGCCTCTGGCTCACCCTCTCGACGCTGTACGGCCTGGCCCGTTATCTCAGCACACGGGAGCTCAAGCCGGTCATCTTCCCGCGGCAGATCCACGATCTCGCCACCTGGTTCTTCGGGTTCACCGTCTTCTATGCGTATATCGCATTCTCTCAGTACTTCCTGATCTGGAATGCTGCGATTCCCGAGGAGACCTTCTGGTACGTCGACCGTGAGAAGGGCTCCTGGTGGGAGATCGGTCTGCTGCTCCTGTTCGGTCACTTCTTCATCCCCTTCCTCGCCCTGCTGCGCATCGACACCAAGATGAGCCTTCTCGTGATGGGTCCCCTGATCTTCTGGGCGTGGCTGATGCACTACACGGACATGACGTTCAATGTGATGCCGGTGCTCTGGAAGAACGGGCTCCACGTGACCTTCTTCGACCCGCTGTGCTGGTTGGGATTGTCGGCGATCCTCGCAAAGTGCTTCTGGAGCGACTACCTCAAGTATCCGAAGTGGGCCCAGAAGCATCCGCGTCTGCAGGAAGCGATCACCCACCATGAGATCCCGGCCGCCCCGACGGCTGCTGATTGATAGGAACCGAATCCATGAGTCAGGACCCCTCAAACTCTCCCAAGACGGTGCTCGCCTACGTGGTGGGTGGCATCGCTGCGATGTGCCTCATTGGAGCCCTCGTCGTCTACCTGCAGCACTTGTTCCAGCCGGCACCCGTCGGATCCGCCAGGGCCGACGAGCGGCTCCGGATCTGGACCGAACTGAAGGCCCAGAATTCCGACGTGCTGTCGAACTATGGTGTGGTGAAGGCAGAGCAGGGAATCTACCGGCTGCCTGTTGATCAGGCTGTCACCCTCTGGGCCAACCTCAACCGCGAGGGCAATGCCTCGGGGCATGCCAAGTTGATCGAGCGTCTCGACGCTTCCCTCAAGCAGGTCTCGTACGAATAGACCCTCCTCCAACCGATGGGCGTCATCACCTTCATCCTCATGGGCAGCTCCCTCGCGTTCCCAGCGGTGGCGCTGTACGCGCTCTGGTGGGCGGGTCGTGAGGGGCAGTTGCGTCATTCCGAAAAGGCTGCGCTGCTGCCGTTCGACGAGCAGGAGCCTGTCGGACAGATGACGGATGTCGTCCTCAACCGTCCCTCCGCACCGGCCGGTTCCCTGAAGTCATGAGCGCCCCAGCTTCCTCCAGCGTGATGGCCGCCCTGTCGCCGCGTGGTACCGCGACCTCCGACGCACGCGCCCAGTTGGCCGAGATTGATGAATCGTGTCGCGGTTCCGTTCTCCTCTTCTTCCTCAGCGGCATGGCCTGGCTCCTCGCCGGGAGCGTCTTCGCCCTCATCGCCAGCTACAAGCTGCATGCCCCGGATTTCCTGGGGGACTTTGCATGGCTGACCTTCGGGCGCATCCGCACCGCCCATCTCAATGCGGTGATCTACGGCTTCTCGGCCGAGATCTCCGTGGGCGTGATCCTCTGGATGATGTGCCGGCTCTGTCGTGTGCCGCTCATGGCGCAGAGTGTCATTAACCTGGCGGCCTTGCTGTGGAACTTCGGACTGACCATCGGGATCATCGGCATCCTGGCCGGCGATACCACCGGTGTGGAATACCTGGAGCTTCCCAAGTACTGCACGCCGATCCTCTTCCTGGCCTTCGCCCTGATCGCTGTCTGGACGATCGTGATCTTCCGGTTCCGGCGTGAGAAACATCTCTATGTCTCGCAGTGGTACATCCTCGCGGCCGTCCTGTGGTTCCCGTGGCTCTACTCCACCGCGCAGTTGCTGCTGATCATGGATCCGGCCCGCGGTGCGGTGCAGGCCGCGGTGAACTGGTGGTTCGCCCACAACGTGTTGGGACTCTGGTTCACGCCGGTTGGGCTCGCCTCCATCTACTATTTCCTCCCAAAGGTCATCGGTCGCCCCATCCACAGCTACTACCTGAGCGTGCTCGGGTTCTGGACCCTCGCGTTGTTCTACAACTGGAACGGATTCCACCACCTCGTCGGCGGACCATTCCCTGCCTGGATGATCACGATCTCCATCGTGGCCTCTGTGATGATGGTGATCCCGGTGGTGGCAACCGCGATCAACCACCACTTCACGATGGTCGGCCACTTTGGGAAGATGAGGCACAGTCCCACCCTCCGGTTCATCTTCATCGGGGCGATCGCCTACACGGCATCCAGCCTCCAGGGTGTGCTGAGCTCGGTGCGCTGGTTCAGCGAGACGGCCCATTTCACCCATCACACGGTGGCGCACGCCCATTGGGGGATGTATGCGTTCTTCACGATGACGATGTTCGGGGCGATGTACTACATCCTGCCCCGGATCACCCAACGTGAATGGCCAAGCGATGGGCTCATCTCCCTCCACTTCTGGACCACCCTTGTCGGCATAGCGATGTATGTCCTGCCGCTGAGCTTGGGTGGCTGGTTCCAGGGCAAGGCGATGTTGGATCCGCAGATCCCGTTCCTCGAGGTGGTCAAGATCACCCTGCCCTATTTGAAGATCCGTACGGTATCCGGCCTTCTTCTGACTCTGGGCCACGTGGCGTTCTTTGTGAACATTGCCTGGTTGCTGGTTCGGACTTTCGGGCCATATCGGGCGCCTGAGCCAATGATCTTGGCAGGGGTAGGCACCGGAAATGCCCCGGTCGGCAAATGACGCCATGAACTACGGACCGCTTCTTTTCCTCGGCATCCTGTTCACCCTGGCCGCGTCCTGGACGGGGCTCGTGGTGATGCCCACGAAGCAGCTTGGCGCACTGCAGCCGGATCTGAACACCAATACCAGTGTGGTGTTTCCGAAGCCCTTGCCAGGTGAGGCTGCCCAGGGACGTGAGCTGTACCGCTCCCTTGGCTGCAACTACTGCCACACCCAGCAGGTGCGGCGTGAAGGCTTTGGATCCGATATCGCCCGTGGTTGGGGCAAGCGGGGTTCCGTGGCACGGGACTACATCTACGATCGCCCTGTCTTCCTCGGGTCGTCCCGGACGGGTCCGGACCTCACCAACATCGGGGAGCGTCAGCCGAGTTATGAGTGGCACTACAGCCACCTCTACAATCCTCAGACCACGTCCAAGGGCAGCGTGATGCCGCCTTATGCGTTCCTTTTCGAGCTCCGGCCCATCGGGCCCGAGGGTCCGTCGACGAACTCGGTGAAACTCGGGGGAGAGTTTGCCCCCAAGGCAGGCTACGAGGTTCTGCCCAAGCCGGAGGCCAAGCAGTTGGTCGAGTACCTCCGGAGCCTGAAGAGCTCGGTCGAGCTCCCCGAGGCACCCCTGCCGAAGTCCGAATGAGCACCGGCCCGTCGCCCATGCCTGATTCCAATCCATCCCGTCAGCCACGGAACCCCGGTGTGAACCCGGATCTGGGCGAGCAGCATGACGTGGCCGAGATCCACGCGGCCCTGTTGCGCGAGAAGCCGGAGCCCAGGGAGGGATTCGAACCCTTGAACCTTTGGCTGGTGGCGTTGACCGGCGGATTGCTCTTCTGGGGTGGGTATTACCTCGCCAATTTCAGCGGACGTTTCGAGGCGAACGAGTACAGCGAGTTCCCTCGGGGCAAGGTCACCGCGGTGGCGGCGGCTGAGACCCCGGAGCAGAAGACGCTCCGGATGGGTGGACAGCTCTACGCGAATTGTGCGGCATGCCACCTGGCGGATGGCACCGGCAATCCTGCCCTCAACATCCCACCGCTTGCCGGCTCGGATTGGGTTCAGGCCGATGGAGCAAACCGGATCATCCGCATCGTGCTTCATGGGTTGAACGGGCCCGTCAAGGTCAACGGTCAGGTCTGGCAGGGCAACGCGATGAATCCCTGGCGCAAGACCGCCGAGAATCCCTCGGGTCTGACCGACGAGGAAATTGCCGCCGTGCTCAGCTACGTCCGCAATTCCTGGGGAAACAAGGCCAGCTTTGTGACCCCCGACGAGGTCAAGGCGGTGTCTGAGGCGACCAAGGATCGGACCGAGGCCTGGACCGAGGCGGAGCTGCTCCAGGTTCCGCTCAAGGGTGGCGCCGCCGCTCCGGCCGCTGCGGGCGGATTGGACCTGGCGGGACTCAAGGGACAGGTTGAGAAGCTCTCGGCCGAGGATCGGAAGAAGCTCCTCGAATCGCTTCAGTCGAAGTGACCTTTGGCTGGGAGGTTTGGAACAAGCGAGGCTGTAGACCTCGAGTCCCCGGACGGTGCGGGTTCTGCGGATGAACGGGATTCCAACGGTTCGATTGGTGGAGAGGGTTGCCGTGCCCATGAATTCGGTGTTCTTCGCCCTTTCCAAGCGCGTCTGCCAGGTTCGTCATGGGGGTGTGATTCACGCCCGTTTTCTCTGGTTCCTGAGCCTCTTCCTCGGACTCCTCACCGTCTCCCACGCGGCTGATGAGATCCTCATCGAGACCATTGTCGGGCCCGAGGCCCCGACCGGGGACTACAAACATCCCGCCAGCGTCACGGAACTCGACAACGGAGATCTCTACGTCGTGTTCTTCAGTGGAAAAGGGGAATATCGCGACGATGCCGCCTCGGTCTTCGGCATGCGGCTGAAGAAGGGGCAGAGACGCTGGAGTGCACCGGCTGCCATTGCCCGCAATCCCTTCCACTCGCTCGGGAACCCCGTCGTCTGGCAGGCCCCCAACGGCTGGGTCTGGCTCTTCTACGTCACCCGGTACGGCGAGATCTGGGACACCTCCCGGATCACCGCCAAGGTCTCCAAGGATGGTGCCAGGAACTGGTCGGAGAGCTTCATGCTGACCTTCGAGGCCGGCACCATGGTGCGTGGACTGCCCATCGTCCTTGATGGCGGCGACTACCTGCTGCCTGTCTACCATGAGGTTGGGAACGATCCGGAGATGACCTCTCCCGATTGCACCTCGTTCTTCCTGAGATATGACCCGAGGAAAGGGGTCTGGACCGAGTCCAACCGGGTCCGCTCCCGACTGGGCAACATCCAGCCCGCCCCTGCCGTCATCGATGGACAACACCTCGTCGCCTTCTGCCGCAGGGGAGGTGACTACGAAGGCCGTCCCGACGGATGGCTGGTCCGCACGGAGTCCAAGGACAACGGTAGGACTTGGACACCAGGGGTCGACTCGGAGTTCCCCAACCCGAACGCCGGGGTCGACTTTCTCCGTCTTCAGAGCGGGCATCATCTCCTCGTCTACAACGACAGCTTCTCGGAGCGGACACCGCTGACCGTGGCCCTATCCGTCGACGGTGCCCGGACCTTCCCCCACAAGCGGAACCTCCTGGCCAAACCGGATGGCGACTATGCCTATCCAACAGCGATCCAGACACGGGACGGGCGGATCCAGGTGATCTTCACCGATGCGCGGAAGAGGGTCATGCGCGCTCTCTTCAGGGAGGAATCCCTCTTGCGGCGCTAAGGGTGCGTGACGTTTGGTGGGTCGATGGGTCCAACTTACGGTGACCCCCATGGCCACAAGCCCGCAGAGCCACATCAACGCCACGCCGGCGGAGACGGGTCCGTCTGCATCCATAGATCTGCCAACGGATTTCACCGAGATCTACGCAGCCCACGCCCAGGCGATCCATTACCTCGCTCTCCGCCTCACGGGAGACGCGATCCAGGCCCAGGATGTCACCCATGACGTCTTCCTGAAGGCATTCAGGAACCTTGATGGGTTCCGAGGCGCCTCCGCCGTACGGACCTGGCTCTATCGGATTACCCTCAACCACTGCGCCCACCTGCGACAATCGTGGGCGGCGCGGAAGATCCAGACCGCGGAGGACGATGGCATCTTCGATCGTGTTGATGCCCAGGCTCCCAATCCCCTCCATGAGCTCGAGACCAAGGAGCTGGGCGAACGGATCCAGCGCACCCTCGATTCCCTCCCCTCGGAATACAGCCTGCTCCTGCTGCTCGTCGCCGACCAGGAACTCAGCTACGAACAGGTGGCTGAGCTGACGGATCAGAGTCCTGACGCCGTCCGGGGAAAGCTCCACCGGGCGCGGAAGGCCTTCACCCGCGCTTTCGCAAGGACCGCCTGAACCATGGATCAACGCCACCAACTCCGGACCGGTTCCGATTCCACCATCGAGACCGATGCCACACAGAAGGCCGCAGCCGGGATGGCACAGCGCATCGAGACACCCGAGGATTTGATCCGTCTGGATCGCGAATCCATCACTGTCCCGTCGGATCTCTCCACCCGGCTTGCGGAGTCTCTGCAATCGCAGGCTCCCAGTGATACCCAGCACCCGTGGTGGCGGCGCTGGCTGGGCCAAACCTCGCGGCCTTAGGTCGAGATGCCACCCGTCCTCTCCACCAAACCAACCGGTTCCTATGGAATTCCGGGGCCGTCACGCGCGGGCCGTGCCGATCGGGCGCGCGCCAGGGTGGATCAGGCGCTCCGCGTCTTCGAGCACTGCAACCTCTGCGCCCATCGCTGTGGTGTGGACCGGATCGCTGGAGGGCGGGGGCCTTGTGGAGCTGGATCCTCGGCACGTGTCTTCCTCGCCCAGACCGAGATGGTGGACGAAGCCTCGCTGCGCCCGGTCTTCGCCGTGTCGCTCAGCGGTTGCGACCTCCGCTGTGACTTCTGCATCACCGGTCGTTCCAGCTGGGATCCCGCTGCAGGAACGGTGGTTTCCGGTCCCGGTGTCGACAGCGAACCCCTTGATGGACTGGCCGCCGCCGCCCGACGGGCACTGGGTTCCGGGGCCCGTTCGATCATGATCCTCGGTGGCGAACCCACCCTGCATCTGCCGACCGTTCTCGACCTCATTTCGCGCCTCCCGGACGACGCCCTGCTCGTCTGGAAGACCAATGCCCACGGCACTGCGACGGCCCGGGAGCTCCTCGAGGGGCTCTTCGACGTCTGGGTAGCCGACTACAAATTCGGTCAGGATTCCTGCGCCGAGCGACTGGCCCGGGTGCCCAACTACACCGAAGTCGTCCGTGAGAACCTTCGCTGGGCGTCCCGTCACACCCGCCTGATTGTCCGTCATCTTCTGATGCCCGGTCACCTCGACTGTTGTTGGGTTCCCGTCGCCCGTTGGTTGGCCGAGGAGTTGCCCGGGGTCGAGATCAGTCTCCGGGACGGATTCTGGCCTGGCTGGTTTTCGTCGCGGCATCCGGAACTCACCATCCCCGGTTCGGCTCGGGACCATGCCAAGGCCCGGAGGATCGGAGTCGACCTGGGGTTGAACCTGGTCGACTGAACCTGGAACCCGTCATGGACCAACCTCCGGCATCTGAATCGTCCCGGCCGGCTCCAACCACCGCCGAGGCCGAGCTGTTGATCCTGCCCGACGGGCGGATCTTCGCCCACAATCTCACGGTGCCGCTGCACGAGGTGTTGTCCGCCCTGGCGACGCCCCCGAAGACCCCTGGCGACGCTGTCCCAACGCCTCTCGCAAACCGCCCGCCGGAATCCTAGCCTCCTCCACCACACCATGTCCTTCGCCAGCGATCTCGAGATCCTCATCCGGGCCCGGTATCCGATCCTCTACATCCACACGAGCGAGGAAGCCCGTGTCTTGCCCGTGGTCCAAGCGGTCGCCACGCGTCGCAACAAGAAGGTGTACGAGTGGTCGTTCTCCACCGGTCTCATCCCGGGGGGTGCCAGCATCCAGAGCCAGAAGGGACGCAGCACCGCCACCAAGGACCCGATCGCCGCGCTCGACCAGGTCATCGAGCAGGTGGAACCCGCCATCTTCGTGTTCAAGGATTTCCACCCCTTCCTCGCGAAGTGCAACAAGTCCACGAACATGGCCCCGATCCGGAAGCTCCGGGATGTGGCGGTCCACCTGAAGAACAGCTTCAAGACGATCATCCTGATCTCCCCGCTCCTCGAGATTCCCCCGGAGCTGGAAAAGGAAGTCACCGTCTTGGACTTCCCATTGCCCACCAAGGAGGACCTGTCCGAACTGCTCGATCGGATCATCGACGATCTGCGGGCCCTCAAGAAGATCGAGCTGGAACTCACTCCTGTGAGCCGCGACCGGCTCATCCAGGCAGCGCTAGGGCTGACCTGGTCGGAGGCCGAGAACGTGTTCGCCAAGATCATCGTCCAGGACGGCCGCCTCTCCTCCGAGGATGTCCATGCCGTCTTCGCCGAGAAACAGCAGATCATCCGCAAGAACGGCCTGTTGGAGTACTACGCGACGGATGACAGCTTCGACAAGGTAGGCGGATTGGCGGTCCTCAAGGAATGGCTCCGCATGCGGGCCGATGCCTTCACCCCGGAGGCCCAGGCCTTCGGGTTGCCGGCACCTCGAGGAGTGCTGCTGCTCGGAGTCCAGGGGTGCGGCAAGAGCCTCTGCGCCAAGGCCGTGGCCAACACCTGGCAGATGCCGCTGCTTCGGTTCGACATGGGCCGCATGTTCGGGAGTCTTGTTGGCTCCTCCGAGGAGAACGTCCGCAAGGCCATCGCCGTCGCCGAGTCGGTGGCCCCGGCCATCCTGTGGGTCGACGAGATCGACAAGGCCTTTGCGGGATCCCAAGGAGGTGGAGCCAGTGACGGGGGAACGACCGCCCGCGTGTTCAGCACCTTCCTGACCTGGCTCAGCGAGAAGACGGCCCCGGTCTTCGTCGTGGCGACTGCCAATGACATCTCCCACCTGCCGGCAGAGCTGCTCCGGAAAGGGCGTCTCGATGAGATCTTCTTCGTGGACCTCCCCACGGATGAGGAACGCCTCGAGATCCTGCGGGTGCACATCCAGCGTCGGGGGCGGGATGTCTCCCAATTTGATCTTCCCGGGTTGGTCCTGGCATCGGCGGGATTCAGCGGCGCGGAGATCCAGGAGGCGGTGAACAGTGCCCTGTACGAGGCGTTCTACGCCCGTGAGGAACTGGGCACCCGACATGTCCTGTCGGCCCTGAACCAGACGGTTCCCCTTGCCCGGACGATGGAGGAGCAGATCACCCGTCTTCGCGCGTGGGCCGAAGGACGGGCCCGCAACGCCAGTGTCGCTCGCGCCGCAACCGTCGAGGAGTCCCGCCGCAAGGTGGAGCTCTGAGGGGAAGGAGATGTCGAGAGTCGAGGGTCAAGAGTTGAGAGGACCCCTCAGACGTCGCAGATGGTGACCCCCTGCTTCAGGGAGGTCAGGGGATCCTTCTTCGGGATGAACTCCTGAGCCACGAAGCCCTTGTAACCGGTCTCAGCAATTGCCCGCATGATCGCCGGGTAGAACACTTCCTGGGTCTCGTCGATCTCGTGACGTCCAGGAACGCCTCCGGTGTGGTAGTGGGCAATGTAGGGCGCCGACTTCTTGATCGTTGCGATCACATCACCCTCCATGATCTGCATGTGGTAGATGTCGTAGAGGAGCTTGAACCGATCTGAACCCACTGCCTTGCAGAGGTCGACGCCCCAGGCGGTGTGATCACACTGGTAGTCCGCATGGTCCACCTTGGAGTTCAGCAGCTCCATCACCAGGGTCACCTTGTGCTTCTCGGCGATCGGCATCAGGCGTTTCAACCCGATCGCGCAGTTCTTGATGCCTTCCTCGTTGGACTGACCCTGCCGGTTTCCGGAAAAGCAGATGATGTTCTGGCATCCGAGGTTGGCGACCTTCGGGGCGGCCATCTCCACCCACTCGACGATCTTGTCGTGATTCTCCAACCGGTTCAGACCCTTTGTGATGCCGCCGGGAATCCCAGAGACCATGGCGCAGGTGAGGCCGTGCTTCTGGATCTTGGGGATGTCTTGGATCTCCAGCAGTTCGATGGATCCCAGTCCATTGCCTTTGCCCCATTGGGCGAGCGTCTCCAGTTCGACCTTTGGATAGCACCATTTGCAGACCGAGTGGTTGATGTGTCCTTTCATGCCGGAGCTGGCATCGGCGGCGCTCAGGCGATCGATGAGGGCAGTCACGGAGGCGGCGGCCGTCGTGGCCAGCGCGGTGCGTCGGGAGATGTTCATGGTTGCGAGGTGGTTCACAAAAAGTCCGGATCGAAGAGCGGGCCCGCAAGGCAAATTCCATCACGGGTTTTGAGGAGGGCGCGGTGGCTTGTCGGACCCCGGTCCGACCGCATACTTGGGGCATGTCACTGGCCGACAACATACGAACGGTTCGACAACGCATCGAGCGGGCCTGTGAGGCGGCGGGGCGATCACCGGACGAGGTGACGCTCCTTGCCGTTTCCAAGAACCATCCGGCCTCCACAGTCTCGGAGGCGGTCTCAGAGGGCCTCTGCCTTTTCGGCGAGAACCGGGTCCAGGAGGCCAGGATCAAGATCCCTGCAAGCCCGGGTCGCGCCCGATGGCATTTCATTGGCCATCTCCAGTCCAACAAGGCCCGTGATGCAGTGTCCCTCTTCGAGATGATCGAGAGCATCGACAGTCTTCCACTGGCGATGGAGGTCCAGAAGCAGGCGGAGAAGCTGTCGAAGACCGTGAAAGTGCTGGCGGAGGTCAATGTCGCGGGTGAGTCGTCCAAATTCGGCTGGAAGCCTGAGCGGCTTCTCGAGGAGATGTCGCAGCTGAATGCATTGGGCCGCCTCGAGTGGCATGGGCTCATGACCGTCGCCCCGTACTCGGTCGATCCGGAGCGGGTGAGGCCGGTGTTCCGTCGGCTCCGGGAGCTGCGGGACCAGTGTGCGGATCGGCTGGGTGCACCGTTGCCCGTGTTGAGCATGGGGATGAGCGGGGACCTCGAGGTGGCGATCCAGGAGGGTGCGACATTGGTCCGGGTCGGGACGGCGCTGTTTGGCGAGAGACCGAAAGCGAATCAGGCGGTGCATGGGGCGGCGGGTGCTGAGTGATGACCAACTGGGAATGTTGGGCCTTTTGGATGATGTCGTTGCCGTGATGGTCCCTCCCGGACTCGGATAGAGGTGGGGTGGCGAGATGCCGCAGCCCCATCGGAAAAGACCCACTCCAACTGGAGCCGTTTCAAACCAGATTCACGGGGTCGATGTCGACGGTCAGCCGCAGGTCGTCCGGCCAATCGAGGGTCGATTCGACAGCGGCGAGTTCGCGTCCAAGACGTGCCATGGACTTCGTGCGGATCATCAACTGGTACCTGAAGAAGGTCTCGGCCTTCAGCAGGGGAGCCGGGGCGGGGCCGGCCAAGACGAGGTCGCGCCAGGATTCCAACCGTGTCGCGAGGGTCTTCTTCAGATGTTCGGCCACCAGCTTCACCTTCTCTTCGTTGCGTCCCCGGACGGTCAGCAGTGCAACCCGTGACCACGGCGGGTACTTGAGCTGCTCGCGGAACTCCATCTCCTGCTCGTAGAAGCCGAGGTAGTCGTGGCGCCGCGCGAATTGGATCGCAGGATGGAATGGGGTGAAGGTCTGGACGAACACCTCCCCCTCCACGTCCCCGCGTCCCGCCCGGCCGCTCACCTGGGTCAGCAGCTGGAACGTGCGTTCTCCCGCCCGGAAGTCCGGCACGTGCAGGCCCAGGTCGGCATGGATGATCCCGACCAGGGTCACGTTGGGAAAATGCAACCCCTTGGCGATCATCTGGGTGCCGACGAGGATGTCGATCTTGCCGGTACGGAAATCCGTCAGGATGCGGCGGTAGTCATCCTTGCGCTGGAGCGTGTCGGAATCCATCCGGGTCACCCGCGCCTGGGGGAACAATCGGCTCAGGACGTCCTCGACCCGTTCGGTTCCGAGACCGGAATATCGGATGGCTGGGTTCGAGCACTGGGGACATTGGGCGGGGACCGTCTCGTCGTGGCCGCAGATATGACACCGGAGGTGCTGGGCCTTGCGGTGGAAGGTCAGCGTAACGCTGCAGTTCGGGCATCCGGCGACGTAGCCGCAGGTGTCGCACTGCAGGGAGGTTGAGTAGCCGCGTCGGTTCAGGAACAGCATCGTCTGCTCCGCCCGTTCGAGCCGCAGCTGGATCGCCTCCTTGAGGGGGGTTGAGAAGATGGCCGAGGCGCCTCCCTTGGTCTTCCGCTGTTCGAGACGGAGGTCGACGATCCGGACAACGGGCAGGCGGGTGTCCGTGACGCGGCCTGGCAGTTCGAGGAGGCGGTATTTGCCCCGGGTCGCATTGAAGTAGCTCTCGAGCGACGGCGTGGCGGAACCGAGGACCACGACAGCCCGCTCGCGTTGGCCGCGGACGACGGCGACGTCGCGGGCGTGGTAGCGGGGAGCCTCCTCCTGCTTGTAGGAGTGCTCGTGTTCCTCGTCGACGATGATGAGGCCGAGGGGCTCCACGGGGGCGAAGACGGCGGAGCGGGCACCGATCACGATCCGGGCCCGTCCATCCCGGATCTTATGCCATTCGTCGTGGCGCTCCCCGGTGCTCAGCTGGCTGTGGAGGACGGCGACGAGGCTGGGATGGGGTCCGGAACAGAACCGGGCCTTGAACCGCTCCACCGTCTGGGGCGTGAGGGAGATCTCCGGCACGAGCACGATGGCCCCCTTGCCGGCGGCGAGGGTCTCGGCGATGGCCTGGAGATAGATCTCGGTCTTTCCTGAACCGGTCACGCCGTGGAGCAGGAACACCCCACTGCCGTCCTTGGTCCCGGGTTCGGCCGCCGACTTCATCGCCCCGGTGATGGCCTGGAGGGCGCGATCCTGGTCGGGATTGAGGGTGAGGGGTTGGGTGGGTGTGAAGCGTTCGAGGGCGTAGGGATCCCGCTCATCCCGTTTCGGGGCGATGACGACCAGGCCCTTGTCCTCGAGTTTCCGGATGGTCTCCGCGGTGGTCTCGCCCAGGCGGACGAGCTCCTGGAGCGGGAGCTCACGCCATTCCTCGAGGATGTTCCAGATCGCCTTCTGACGGGGTGTCAACTTGGGCATTTCGCCCGCGGGGGGCAGCACGTGGACGTGGAGCCGTTCCCGCCAGCCGGCCTCCTCCTGTCGGACCGCCTCGGGAACGACGGTCTTGAGGCCGGCCTCGACCGGGCAGCAGTAGTATTCGGCCATCCAGCGGGCCAGCTCGAGCACCCGGGGTGTGACAAGACTCTGCTGGCCAATCACCCGGAGGATGGGTTTGAGCCCCGTGTGTGGGGAGGTCTCGACCAGGGCGGTGACGACCCCGAGGACCTCGCGGTGGGAGAAGGGTACCTTCACCCGGGTACCGACCGAGACGCTCGACGCCAGCTCGGTCGGGACCGAGTAGTCGAACTCCCGCCGGAGGGTCAGGTCGAGGGTGACTCGGGCGATCACCGGCTCACGCTCGAGGATCCGGCAGGGTCTTGGAAAGGAGGAAGGGGAGGAGGGGGGAGATGAGCTCAGAGCAGGTGGGTGAGCAGTGCCCTGCGAACAAGGCGCGGATGCACCCCTCGAGGGGTGCAACGGACCCCATCCGGATTCGGCCTGCGCCAGGCTTGTCTGAACCTCAGCTCTCAACATTTCCAGGGTCGCCATCTCAACCGTGAGGGTTGAGTGGGCGTTTCGGGCAGCCGGGTTTCCCAACCACTTCGGCAAATCCCAGTCCCTTGTTCTAGCCCTCTCAACTCTCGGCTTCCCCCTCCGCTCGCAGTTTTCCCTCAGGAGCTTCCGTTGATCTTGGCTTCCGGATAGGGTGTGCGGCATGCCTGAGATGGAAGCCCCCCGGATGACCAAGTGGCCGTTCGTCCTCGCCGACCTGCTCTTGGTCGGCATGGCCGGATTCATCATCCTGACCGCCACCTGGCCGTTGAGCCGTTGGGAAATCATGGCTGCGGCACCGTGCATGATCGTGGGCTGCTGGATCGGACTCATCCCGTTCCTTCGGGAGCACTCGGCGGCTGTGAAGCTCTGGGAACAGGCCAATCTCGCCGCGGCGGCCCGGCAGCTTTCGGCCGTCTCGGAGGTCGCCGACCAGATCCGGTTGGCGACCGGTCAATGGCAGGGCATCCAGGACACCGTCACCCGGACAGCGGCTACCTCGACGGCGGCCGCGGAGAAGGTCCTGGCCGAGACCAAGGCATTCTCAGAGCTCCTGTCGCGGACCAACGATCAGGAGAAGGCGGCGCTCAAGCTGGAGATCGACAAGATGCGTCGTGGGCACACGGAACATCTCCAGGTGATCGTCCACACCCTGGACCACATCCACGCCCTCTATCAGGCCGGTTGCCGCAGCGGCATCCCCGCCGTCGTGGAACAACTAGGTCAGTTCCGCAATGCGTGTCTGGATGCGGCCCGTCGGATAGGCCTGTCCGTCTATGAGGCGCGCCCCGGGGACCCCTTCGACCCGCAGGCGCATCAGACGCCGGACGGCCAGACGCCCCCGGCCGGGTCGACCGTCGAGGCGACGATTGCGTGTGGATTCACCTATCAAGGCCAGCCGCTGCGTCGGATCCTGGTTGCCCTGCAGGGGTCTCCAGTCGCCGGATCCGGCTCGTCTGAGATGGCCGCCGAGGTGAAGGCGGACGGGGGCGAGTTGTCGCCGGGCCAAGGTGCTGTCTGAGATGGGTGGTCGGGCCCGATGTCGCAGGTTTCTGCGTCATCGAGTGGGCCCACTCGATGACTAGGGACGCTGAGCTGTTGGACCTCTGGGATGGAGGTCAGACCACCCGGCATTCGCCGGTGCCCTTCACGACCTCGCCGATGAGCCAGGCCTTGTGCTTGGCCTTGGCGATGGCGGCGAGCACGGCATCCACAGACTCGGGCGCCACGGTGAGGGTGAGGCCGATGCCCATGTTGAACACCTGATAGAGCTCCGCCTCGTCCACGCCACCCTTCTCCTGGATCAGCTGGAAGATCGGGAGCATGTCCCAGGAGCCCTTCCGGATCACGACGTCGCATGAGGCGGGGAGGGTCCTCGGGATGTTGTCGACGAATCCGCCGCCGGTGATGTGGGCGATGGCGCGGATGGTGGTGCCGCGGGTGTTGAATCGCTTGAGCAGGGACTGGACGAGGGGGCCGTAGGACACGTGGACCTTGAGCATCTCGTCTCCGATGGTGTTGCCCAACGCTGCGACCTTGCTCTTGGGCCTCAGGCCCATCGTCTCGAAGAAGATCTTCCGGGCCAGCGAATAGCCGTTGGTATGGAGTCCACTGGAGGCGATGCCGATCACGGCATCCCCGCGCTTCACGGTCTTCTGTCCGTTCAGCATCCTGGACTTCTCCACTACCCCGACGATGGTGCCGCTCACATCGTATTCACCCGCCTGGTAGAAGCCCGGCATCTGGGCGGTCTCACCGCCGATCAGGGAGCAGCCGTTGGCGGCGCAGCCCCGGGCGAATCCGTGGATGATCTCGGTGAAGACATGGGGCTTGAGTTTTCCGGTACCGAGGTAGTCGAGAAAGAAGAGCGGCTCGGCTCCGAGGACGGCGATGTCGTTCACGCAGTGATTGACGAGGTCCTCGCCGATCGTGTCATGACGATCCATGGCGAACGCGAGCTTGAGCTTGGTCCCGACGCCGTCGACGGAGGACACGAGGACGGGTTGGCGGTACTTCCGGGTGTCGAGGGCGAACAGGCCGCCGAAGCCACCGACCTTGCCGAGCACCTCGCGACGGTGTGTGGAGGCGAGGAGTTGGGGGAGGGTGCTCTTGACCTGGTTGCCGAGATCGATGTCGACTCCGGCGGCGGCGTAGGCTTTCTGCTTCATCTGTGGGCCGTCAGGCTAGCGGGGGCAGGGGCGGAGGGAATCCGAAAACTGAGCTGGGGGGGAAGGCGGAAGTTGAGAGTTGAGTGTTGAGGGGTGATGCGCGGTCCTGAAATAGGTTGACGGGGTGCGAACCAAAAAATCGTCAACCAGAGAGGTACGGGTCTACAGTGAGGCGTTCAAAGCGCAGGTGATTCGGGAGTACGAAGCTGGGGAGTT
>JBDLQQ010000315.1:0-8636 GCA_039800465.1 Verrucomicrobiota bacterium | reverse complement strand
AAAGTCCTTGAGGTGGTTCCTGCCGGGCGGATCTGACTAGACCATCTGCTGACCGCCGCCGTCGTAACCCTCACCGTCGAGATCCACGAGGATATCCCGCGGTTCCGCGCCCTTGGCGGGGCCGACGATGCCCCGGTCCTCGAGGCAATCGAGGAGTCGGGAGGCCCGGCCGTAGCCGATCTTGAGTCGACGCTGGAGCAGAGAGGTGCTGGCTCGTTTTTCGCTCCGGATCACGTCCATCGACTTCTGGATCAGGACTTCATCCTCATCGCTCAATCCCTCGTCCTCCGCATCGGGATCGAATGACATCGAACCGGCGGAGCTGGGGACCTTCTGGAGCGCGTTGTGGATCTCCGCGTCGTAGCTGGGCTTGCCCTGGCGGGCGATGAACTGCACGGCCTGCTCGATCTCCTCGTCGGTGATGAGGGCGCCCTGGGCCCGGTTGAGCTTCGCGCTGCCGGGGGGCAGATAGAGCATGTCGCCCTTGCCCAGCAGCTTGTCGGCCCCCATCTGGTCCAGGATGGTCCGGGAATCCACCTTGCTGGCGACCTGGAAGGCGATGCGTGCGGGGATGTTGGCCTTGATGACGCCCGTGATGACGTCGACGGACGGGCGCTGGGTGGCAACGATGCAGTGGATGCCGGCGGCGCGGGCCATCTGGGTGATGCGCGCGATGGCCATCTCCACATCGGCGGGGGCCACGAGCATCAGGTCGGCGAGCTCGTCGATGATCACCACGATGTACGACAGCTTCTCGGGGATGACGATGTCCTCGTCGCGCGGGACCACGATCTCCTCGTCGACCTCGACCGCAAACCCGTCGGCTCCCGCCTCGATCTTCTCCTTCTTCTGCAGGAGCGGCAGCTCGGGCTGCTCCTGGACAGCGACCTTGTCCTTGGGTCGGTCGTTGAAGGCGCGGATGTTGCGGACGCCGACCTTGGCGAAGATCTGGTAGCGCTTCTCCATCTCGTTCACCACCCAGCGGAGGGCGAGGATGACCTTCTTGGGGTCGGTGACGACGGGCACCACGAGGTGGGGCAGGGCGTTGTACTGCTGCAGCTCGACCACCTTGGGGTCGATCATCACGAACCGGAGCTGGTCGGGGCTGAAGCGGTAGAGGAGGGAGGCGACGATGGTGTTGATGCAGACGGATTTGCCGGATCCGGTGCTGCCGGCGATGAGCACATGAGGCATCTCCGCGAGGTCGGCGATCACGGGGTTGCCGTAGACGTCCTTGCCAAGGGCCAGCGGGATGCGGGCCTTGCTGTTCTTCCACTCCGGGGATTCCAGCAGGTCCCGCATGATGACCTTGGTCTTGACCTTGTTGGGGACCTCGACGCCGACGGAGGACTTGCCCGGGATGGGGGCGAGGATGTGGATGCGTTCGGCCTTGAGGGCGGCGGCGATGTTGTTGTTGAGGCCGTTGATCTTCTCGAGTTTGACCCCGGGGGCGGGATGGAGCTCGTACTGGGTGATGGTGGGCCCGCGGGTGATGTCGCCGGGGGCGACCTCGATGCCGAACTGGGCCAGGGTCTGCACCATCAGCCGGGAGTTCCCCATCAGCTCCTCCTTGGTCTCGGTGGGCCTGACGGAGAGGTCGGGCATCTGGAGCAGCTCGATCGAGGGGAGCTGGTAGTTCCCGATGATCGGGGCGACGGCAACCGTGATGGGCTTGTTCCTGCGGGGGGCCATCCGACCGCGGGGCGGTGGGGCGACAGGCAGGGCAGTCTCCTCCTCCTCCTCCTCCTTCGTGGGGGCTTCTTCGCTGGCCTCCACGGGCTCGGAGTCGTCCGGGGCCGGAGGGGTCTCCTCGCCGCTGGTTTCCGGCGCGGGCTCGGGGTTCGTCTTGGCGGCCCGGCCTCCTGGTTTGCGACCCAGGATCGTCTCTGTGGTCGAAGGGGGGGACGACTGGGCGATCTCCTCGGCGGTGATGTGGGTGCCCTCGCTGGCGGGCTCGGCGCCGAGCTTCGATACGCTGTTGTCCTGGAACCTGGGTTCCGGGACGGGCTTCAGATCCGCACCGAGTCCGCTGGGAGCCTCCTCGACCTCGTCCTTCGCGGCCGGTGCGGACTCTGGTGAGGATTCCTCCACAGGTTCGGACGCGGCCTTGTCCTCGAGCTTCCTGGCCTGTTTGGCCAGCTTCCTCGCTTCTTTCTCCAGCTTCGCCTGGGTTGCTGCGAGGCGTTCCTCCTCGGTTCTGGGTTCCCGGACAAACAGGGACTTCACCAGGTTCCACAGCAGGAAATCGGTCAGGAAGACCAGGCTGCCCAGATAGAGGGCGCCATACACAAGGGAGGCCCCGGTCCGGTTCAGGAAGTAGACCACGAGCGTGGCGTTCAGCTGGTGGCCGAGGAGGCCTCCGGCGCTGATGGCGTTCCCCCGGGTCCCCATGGAGGGCAGGCTCCCGGTGAAGAGGTCGAGCAGGCCCATGGCCGAGATCATCAGGGCGATCGCGGCGACCGCGAAGCGCCAGCCCTGTCGGAGGAACGCGAGTCCGGGGACGAAGTTGGCCAACCCGAATGCCATCAGGAGCACCGGGACGAGATAGGCGGAGGCTCCCACGACGAACAGCAGGGCGTAGGCGAAGGCCGCACCGACCCTCCCAAGCAGGTTGTGGATGGGGTGGTTCGGTGGGGAGGCGTTCGCCGCCAGATCCGCCCGGTCGTATGAGAACAGGGCAAGCATCAGGACGACGGACGCCACCGCCATGGCCAGTCCGAGAAGATCACCCTTCCGCACAGGAGGGTCGTTCGTGGCGGCGGTCTTGAGTCGCGGCACGCCGTCATGGTCTGCGGCGTTCGGTCTCCGAAGCAAGGGGTTTGGGGACCGGTTCCACGGCTCCGGGGGGTGGGACGGGTCCGCCCACGAGAGATCCTGCCGTTGGCCGGGGTGTCAGGACCGGTCAAACGACTTGCCAAAATCGGGACGGCCTGACACCAGAAACCTCATCATCCTCGCCCAAGACATGAAGACCTCCCTCTCCCTGCCGGCTGCCCATCGGCGTGGCTTCACGCTCATCGAACTCCTGGTTGTCATCGCCATCATCGCCATCCTCGCCGGGATGCTCCTCCCGGCGCTCGGCAAGGCGAAGACCAAGGCCCAGGGCATCGGCTGCCTGAGCAACAACAAGCAGCTCCTCACCGCATGGCACCTGTATGCGGTCGACTACAACGACTGGTGCGCCAACAACTTCACCATCCCGGACACCGAGAGCGCGATCCAGACCAAGAGGTTCAACAACTGGGTCAACAACATCATGACCTGGGGCACCTCCGGCATCCATGGCCAGAGCGTCACGAACGTCGAGTGGGTGATCAGCGGCGTGCTGGGCAAGTACACCGGTGGCGCGCTGGGGGTCTACAAGTGCCCGGCGGACATCTATGTGGCGCCGGCCCAGAAGCGGGCCGGGTTCAAGACCCGCCTGCGGAGCAACTCGATGAACGCCTTCTTCGGCCGGTCGGACAACAACCCCTCCTCGGCGACCGGTCGCAGCTGGGCCTTCGGCGGTGCCTACCGGCAGTTCCTGCGCACGGCCGACGTCCCCAATCCCACGATGACCTACCTGACGCTCGACGAGCATCCCGACTCGATCAACGACGCGTTCTTCGTGACCGATCCCGCTGCCCCCAACTGGCAGGATCGTCCGGCCTCGTACCACAACGGCGCCTGTGGCTTCTCGTTCTCGGACGGCCATGCCGAGGTGAAGAAATGGATCAGCGCCTCCTCGAAGTACCCGGTCAAATACGACTACGGCGCCGCCAAGCCCTTCGATGCCGCCGGCAAGCAGGACATCGCCTGGTACCGGGATCGCATCCAGATGATCCCTCTCTCGGGACGCTGAAAGATCGCCTGACCCTACCGATCGCCCCGGGTGTTCCCGGGGCGTTCTTTTTTGCCGGTGCGGTCAGATCCCGCCGGAGGTGTCTCCAGCACGTGGTAGCCTCCTGCTGAAGGGCCCTGGATCTGCGAGACCCGACCATCGGCCCAGCGGACCTCGACCCGGATGGGCGTGGCGCCGGAGGGGCCCAGTCCGAAGTGGACCGTGGCCGGGTGCTGGGATCGGTGGGAATCCCCGGAGACAACCGTGCGGCAGGCTTTTCCACCCTGGGTCTCCAGGAGGACAGTGGCGCCCATGATTGCTTCCTCCCGACCTCGGAGATGGAAGCCGATCCAGCGACCGGTTTGTGGCAGCTCGTTCCGGAAGACGCGGAGGGTCTGGCGAGGGCTCGGCCAGCGGTCGAAGCTCACGACGGCGAGATCGACGCGTCCATCGGCATCGAAGTCGGCTCCCACCAGATTGCGGGTGTCTTCCTCCAGCGCGAGGCCGAACAGGTGACCGACCTCGAGGAACTCCCGGCCGGACTGGTTGAGGTAGAGCCGGTTCTTCTCGTAGCCCCCGTAGGACTGCCCGCGACCCTGGGTCCGTTCGAGCCTGGATCGGAAATAGAGGTGGGCGACCGGATTGTCCTCCGAGTCCGCCACGTAGATGTCGTGCAGCCAGAACTCGGGCTCGATGTCCCGGACCGAGGCCCGGCTCTCCATGCCGTTGACGATCGCGACGTCGGGCCAGCCATCGTTGTCGAGATCCGCCGCCGTACATCCCCACGACCACCCCGAAGCGGCGAGTCCTTCGCCCAAGGGCGTGGTTGCGAAGCCGGGATCCGCGCCCCTGGAGAGCCAAAGGCGGTTCCCGCGGGTCAGCGCCCTGCGGCCCTCGCGGGTGAATCGGGGGTGCGGTCTCCAGAGCCCCAGATGCTCCAGCCGATCCACGGTTGGGGAGTTCATCCCGATCATCAGCAGGTCGAGATGCCCGTCGGCATTGAAGTCGCAGACGGCATGTCCCATCCCGAGCCCCCGTCGGTCTGGAAGCCAATCCGATGTTCGATCCTCGAACCGTCCATCCCCACGGTTGCGGAACAGGTCGACCCCCGCGAAATCACTCACGAGGGCCAGGTCCAACCAGCCGTCGGCATCGAGGTCGCAGAAGGAGCCGCTGTAGGTCCGACGCCGGAGTTTGGAGCCCAGTCCGGCAGTGTCCGAGGCGTCGCTCAGGAGGCCCTTGCCGTCGTTGAGCAGCAGGTATCCGCGATGGCCATCCCGGGCGTCATCGCAAGGGGTTGGCATCGACCCGTGGACATAGGGTGCCTTGTACTGGCCGAGGAACAGGTCCACATCCCCGTCCCGATCGAGGTCCCCAGCCGTGAGGGTCATCGCGTGCTCGAACGGTTGCGGCGGCCGCCAGACGACTCGACCCGTGCCGTTGAAGGGGCCGTCGGTGGAACGTCCCGAGAGCACAATCCCCTCATGCTGCACGCTGACGAGGTCGGTCGATCCATCCCCGTCGAGATCCGTGAGCAGACCGGTGTAGGGAAGACCCTGTTGTGGCGCGATGATCCGTTGGGTGAGGAATGTCCCGTCGGGACCCAAGTGGAGGAGTTCCCGGACTCCGGGCAGGACGATCTCGGGACGTCCGTCCTCATCGAGGTCCCGGACCAGGAGGGGGTCCGCGGCGATGGCATTCCGGGGAGGATCGAGGGGACGTTCCAGCCACCGCGTGAAGGGGGGCGGTCCGGCGCGGAGGAGCAGTCGAAGGCGGCTCGCATCGATCTGTCCGACGCGCGCGGCTTCCGAGGGGCGATCCTCCGGGACCCAATGGACGTCGATGTCCCCATCGACGATCGCCCGTTGGAGAGGCGCAGCTTGAGACAGGTGCACCGAGAGCCGGAATCGGCTGTGCCCCGGCCTGCCGTCGGGCCCGGGAGTGTAGGCCACCTGACGGGCCTCGAGCGTCTCGATCCGCCATCCCTGTGCCTCCAGGGAAAGGATCCGGTTCGACCACGCGGAGGTGTCGAGGACGGGGCCCGGGGTGGATGGCACGAGGAGTTCGATGTCGTGGGGCAGGGAGACGGCGTCGTCCCAGACCGGCAGGCGGACGGCGCCGAGGGGTAGTTGAGCGGCGAGGGCCATCCGGTTGGACGAGGCATTGAGGGCGTCCCACCAGGATTCGATCGTCCTGCCGAGGTTCTGTGCGACCCGTTCCTGGTGCCAGAAGCGTGTCTCCGCGTCCCCTTCCTCGGCCTCGAGCCTGGACACTGCGGCGACCGTCTCGGGATCCACCCGGTGGAGTGCGGTCCCCGGGGGATGAGGGTCGGGTTTTCCTGGAGCCAGGATGCCCCCGGTGGGACGGGTCGCGAGGATCCAGGCTCCGATTGCCACGGCGGCCGCGGTCATGCCCAAGGGGGTGGCCCAGCGTTTCCAGCGTTGCATCATGGGTCCGGGAGACTCGGTTGTTGGTAGCCCGGATGCGTTGGGGGGACGACAGCAAAAACCGGGAGCCGGCGGTTTCGGTTTCGTGGCGGGTGGAGGTCGATGCACGATGGACGTGGCGTGCGGTGGATCACAATGCGCTTGCGTGGTCCCGGGGCATCCCGGGGAATTGGCTCATGGCGTGGATCCACAGAAGGCTCGGTTCCTTGGGGCTTGTCGCGGCTGCCGTCGCCGTCGTGGGGTGTCGTCGCGAGGTGGATCCCGTCCCGTCCAAGCCGCGCGCGGAGTCGACGTCGGCATTCCAGCCCACCGTGGTCTCCACGAATCCCTCCCCGGGCCAGCCCCCTGCCGGGATGGTCTGGATCCCGGGCGGGGAATTCTCCATGGGATCGGAGGATCCGAGGGGAGCCGTGTGTGGCGGCCCCGATGCCATGCAGGATGCCCGGCCGGTCCATCGTGTGTTCGTCGATGGGTTCTTCATGGATGCCACCGAGGTCACGAACGGGGAGTTCGCGCGGTTCGTTCGGGAGACGGGTTACGTCACGGTGGCCCAGCGGACGCCCAGGGCGGAGGATTTCCCGGGGGCTCCGGCCGAGGCACTCGTCCCGGGTTCCGCCGTCTTCACGCCCACCGAGGGGCCAGTCCCCCTCGACTCCCATTTCCGCTGGTGGCGGTACCAGAAGGGAGCCGACTGGCAGCATCCAGAAGGTCCTGGGACGTCGATCGAGGGAAGGAATGCCGATCCGGTCGTCCATGTCGCCTACGAGGATGCGGAGGCCTTTGCCCGATGGGCCGGGAAGAGGTTGCCCACCGAGGCCGAATGGGAATTCGCGGCCAGGGGTGGACGATCTGGGGAGCTCTATCCCTGGGGGAATGACCTGAAGCCGGAGGGACGCTTCACGGCCAACATCTACACCGGTCAGTTCCCGACGAAGGACACCGGTGCCGATGGATTCCAGGGCATCGCGCCCGTTGGTCGATTCTCCCCGAACCCGTTCGGACTCCATGACATGGGAGGCAATGTCTGGGAGTGGGTCAGCGACTGGTATCGTCCCGACTACTACCAGCAGTGCGTGCTGGCCGGGGGCGTGGCCCGGAACCCGTTCGGACCCTCTTCGTCGTACGACCCCGTGGAACCCTCCGAGAAGAAACGGGTCCATCGCGGGGGATCCTTCCTGTGCACCGACGAGTACTGTACCCGGTACATGGTGGGGAGTCGCGGCAAGGGAGAGGTCTCCACCGGCAGCAACCACGTGGGATTCCGATGCGTGATGACGGTTGACCAGTACCGCAGTCGTTCCGGTCGGTGATCGGGTTCCTGGACCGGATCGGACCGCTGGGTGACAGCCTTATTGGGGAATGCGGCGCCAGAGGACCCGGAACGCGCTGGCGAAATCCTCAGGCCTGCGGGCGATCCATTCTGTCACCGCCTGGGGTGGGAACCAGCCGCCGCCCCGGACCTCGGAGGGCTGCAGGACGAAGGGGCCCTCGTGGGCCGCCCGGTAGACCCAGCAGAATTCCCAGCCCGTCTCCGGGGTGGCCTCGAGCTTGAAAAGACGATCGGGAACCGAGGCGAGATCCAGCCCGAGTTCCTCACCGACCTCCCGGAGACAACAGGCGTCGTATGCCTCTCCCGCATCGAGATGGCCCGACGAGGAGGAGTCCCAGACGCCGGGCCAGTTGTCCTTCGACAGGGACCGCTGCTGGAGGAAGACCTCGCCTCGGTGGTTGAAGATCAGGACGTGCACGGCGCGATGACGCAGATCCCGACGATGGACCTCGCGGCGGGAAGCCTGTCCCACCACCACATCGTTCTCGTCGACGACATCGAAGATCTCCTCGCTCATGGCGGGCGAGAGCATTGGGTGGATGCCGAAAAGGGCAAGGCGGTGCTGTCGGGAGAGGATCGGGACTGATGCCGGCGACCCAGAGTTTGCTTCCGTTTCTCGTCGGCCCTCTGTTCCCCTTGCTCATGCTCAAGCACACCCTCATCCACCCCGGCATCAATGCGGTGCTCGGTCGCGCGGGCCATCACGCCAAGATCCTGATCGCCGATGGCAACTATCCGGCATCCACCAAGAAGGGGCCGAATGCCGAGGTGATCTCGATGAACCTGTCGCCGGGTCTCGTCACCGTGGCCCAGGCCTTGCGGGCCGTCCTGAGCGCCATTCCCATCGACCATGTCAACACGATGGGCATCCCTGCCGACGATCCGTACGCCAAGCTGGGCGAGCCTCCCGTCTGGAACGAGTTCCGGGGCATCCTCAAGGAAGCCGGGATGACGGTCGGCCTTGAGCCGATCCTGAAGTGGGATTTCTACACGGCGGTGCAATCCGACGACCATGTGCTCACCATCCAGACCGGGGACC
>JBDLQQ010000314.1:0-7086 GCA_039800465.1 Verrucomicrobiota bacterium | reverse complement strand
GGATTGGACAGGTCCTGCCGTGGTTGGGCATCCAGCCCGATGTCCAGGCGCCGGTCCGGATGCTCATGGAGTCGGATTGGAAGGACCGACTGGTCATCGGGTTCTTCGCGGTGGTCCTGGCTCCAGTCGTTGAGGAACTGCTGTTCCGAGGGATCTTCTTCACGGTCCTGCGGGATCTCGGGTTGCAGCGTCTGTCGTGGTGGGGGACCTCCCTGGTGTTCGGTTTCATCCATGGCAACGTGGCAGCCTTCCTCCCTCTCTGTGTCCTCGGCGCCTTCTTCGCCTGGCTCTACCAGCGTACGGGCAACCTCGCCTCCAGCATCGCGGCCCATGCCGTCTTCAACCTGATCCCGTTCGTCCTCGTGTCGTGCGGGATCGATCTCTCCTTCTGAACCGGAAGTCCGGTCGCCCTCCGGGCCGCCTCAGGGTGCCACGATGCGGAGGGCTCTTGGCCGTACCGTGATGGAGGCCGGCAACGTCCCAACCACATCACCATCGAGATGCAGGCTCATGGGTTGCGCACAGGAGAGACGGAGCTGATCCGTATGGAACGCCTCACGGACCGATGAGGTCCGGATCGACCCGAGCACCATCCGGATCCACGTCCCGATCAGGGTGATCCAGTTGAGGCGTCTGACCACGGTGACCCCCAGTCGGCCATCGTCGATCCGGGTTCCGGGGAACAGTTCCAGTCGTCCACCGAAGTAGCGTCCGGATCCGATCTCCACAAGCGGTCCCGATACCGATCGGGAGGGACAGGTCACGGTGATCGTCGGATGTGGCGGACGCATCGCCCGGATCCCGGCGAGGATGTAGGCGAGCTGGCCGTGTTTCTTCTTCAGGGCCCAGTCGACCCCCTCGATGGATCGGGTCGACAACCCAGCGCCTGCGAGGAGGGCGAAGTGACGGGTCTCGGGACGACCATCGCGACCCATGAATTCTGCGAGGGGCAGGTCGATGCGGCGTTCGTGTCCCTGCAGGATGACCTGCCAGGCGGCGTCGAAGTCGGAGGGGATCCCGAGTTCCTTGGCGAGGACGTTGACCGTCCCGAGGGGGATCAGGGCGAGGCGGGTCCGTTCGAGGGCGTCGAGCACATCGGCCAGCCCGTTCAGGACCTCGTTGACCGTGCCGTCCCCGCCAGCGGCAACGACAGTCTCCACGCCATCACGGACGAGCTCGGCGGCGAGCACGCGTGCGTCTCCGGGGCCGCGTGTGGGCAGGACACGAGCTCCGGAGCCCAGTTCCGAGAGTCGTTCCCGGAACCGGATCGCCTTCTCCCCTTGGGCGGTGGGGTTGAACAGGATCCCGATCACCGGTTGCAGAATCGAGGTCCTGTCCCCTTCGCTCAATCCTCAACTGTTCGCCGGAGCGGTTTGAGAGGTGGGAGAGGGTTGATGGGCATAGGCGAAGCCCGGTGGCAGTGACACGAAAGGGATCGATGCCAACACCAGCAGCAGCTTTCTCCTGGGCCTGGTCCTGATGCCTCAGTTCCCCAACCACCAGCGGGAAAGCATGGGGGCGAGGATCAGGGAGGGGAGGTAGTTGGCGAGGGCGACCCGCTGCCAGCCGTAGACCGTTGGCACGAGCAGCAGGACGAGAAACCCGCACAGGAACTGGAGGGTGGTCAGCGAAGAAGTGCCGAGCCCGTGGTCGACGAGGGAGCCCGCACCCAGGCTCAGCGTCCCGGTGAGGGCCAGGGTGGGCAGGGCGGACCAGGCCACTCCCCTCGAGCCGGTGGCCACGAATCCCCAGGCCGCGAGCGCGTCGAGGACCGCCTTCAGGGCGAGCGGGTGCCACAGGTGGAGGGCGCCGTCGGCCACCGCGCCCACAACCCCAAGAGGGTTCAACGCAAAGACCATCGACGCGGCCGCCCATGGGAGGGGACCTGAGCCGGAGGTGCCCCGAGGGAGTCCGGACCACTCCAGGGCCGCCGAAAGGTGCCGCTGCAGGCCGAGCAGGCGTCCCGTCAGGTTGCCGAGACTGAGGCTCACCATCGCAATTGCTAGGGACTCGAGGCGGTTGCCGGACCCGAGGGTGAATGCCTTCCCGATCAACAGCAGGCCGATGGCCAAGGTTGAGATGGTCGCGGCGATCCGGAGTCGGAACTGCAGTGTCGGGGAAGGCCCCCCCCGCCAGATCCAACCCAATGAGGCCCCCAGTGCGATCGCGGCGGTGTTGAGGAGGGGACCCAGCATGGATGGTGGCCCTCTATGCCTGGGATCCGGGGTTCAAGCGGCCCATCCGGCGTCGGCCGGTTCAGATCACCGTGTTGTTCGGGATCGCCGCTCCCTTGGGGATCACCAGGATGCCCTCCCGGATGTAGTACAGGGGGTGGTCGACCTCGGACGGCTTCCCGGCCGGTGACAGGATGCAGCCCTCGCCGATGCGGACGTTCTTGTCGACGATGGCGTTCTCGATCCGGGTGCCGCGTCCGATCCCGAGGGGAATGTCGAGGTTCTCGGGACGCGACCGCTTGGACGGCGAGTCGTAGTAGTCGGACCCCATCATCACGACATTGGACAGGAAGGCGCCTTCCTCCAGGACGGAGCGGATGCCAATGACGCTGTTCTGGATCCGGGCGTTGCTGATGATGCAGCCATCGGAGATCACGGCGCGGTCGAGGGCGGCCCCGTTGATGCGGCTGGCGGGCAGGAAGCGCGGGCGGGTGTAGACCGGTGGATCGAAGAAGTTGAACTTCGGATGGGCCGAGGCCTGGTCGAGGCTGGCCTCGAAGAAGCTGCGGATGGTCCCGATGTCCTCCCAGTAGCCCTGGTAGACGTGGGAGAAGACCCGCCGGGACTCGATGGCGCCCGGGATGATGTGCTTCCCGAAGTCGGTCAGGTTGTTGTTCAGCAGCTCGAACAGGACGGTGCGGTTGAAGACGTAGATGCCCATCGACGCGAGGAACAGGTCCCCACCCGCCGGGAGCCCCAGCCTGGCATGGCTGGCGGGATCGATCCGCAGCGAGTCCAGGACGGCCGGGTCCTTGGGTTTCTCGACGAAGCGCGTGATCCTGCCTTCCCCATTGGACTGCAGGATGCCGAGGGCGGAGGCGTCCCGGGCTGTCACGGGAATCGTCGCGATCGTCATGTCGGCCGCGGTCTCCGCATGCCGCTCGAGGATCCGGCGGAAGTCCATCCGGTACAGCTGGTCGCCCGACAGGATCAGGGCGTAGTCGAAGTCGGTGTTCTGCAGGTGGGTCAGGTTCTTGCGGACGGCATCGGCCGTGCCCTGGTACCACGAGGCGGAGGAGAAGGTCTGCTCGGCGGCGAGGAGTTCGACGAATCCGGCATCGAAGTGGTCGAACTTGTAGCTCTGCGAGATGTGCCGGTGCAGGGAGGCGGAGTTGAACTGCGTGAGCAGGTACATCCGCAGGATTCCCGAGTTGATGCAGTTCGAGATCGGGATGTCGACCAGCCGGTACTTGCCCGCCAGGGGCACCGCCGGCTTGGCGCGGTCACGGGTCAGCGGGAAGAGTCGCGTGCCCTGTCCCCCACCCATGATCACGGCAAGGGTCCTGTTGCGGAGTTCGGACGAACGGGAGGGGCTCATGGGGTTGTGGAGGCGGAGGGGGATCGGCTGTTGTCTCGGGCAAGCACGCTACCTGCCGTCTGGGAGGGGCTCAAGTGGGGACGTGGAACCGACGATCCCGGTCATTCGCGGCGTGCGGTCCAGGAGGTGGTGATGTCGTTGCCGTCCATCGACGTCTTCGCGCTGCCGGCGAGTTCCCCACCCGAGACCTTGCCGGACATCTGGTAGATCATGGACTGGCCGTCAGGACGGTCCCGTTTCACGGTCCATGAGAACTCGCTGCCCTCGACCTTCCCGTCCTCGATCTGGAGCCACCGGTCGCCCCCGCGTGAGAACCGTCCCGTGAGGCGGTTGCCGGACTGCGTGAGCTCCATGGGGAAGGTCACCGGCTGGCCGTCGGGTCCGGGCGTGGTGAACTTCCACTTGCCGGTCAGCCCCTCGGGCGGTTTTGCCGTCGCGGCCGGGCCGGGGGACGTGCCTGCGGTTGTGACGCCCGCCACCCGGACCAGTGGGCCCTCGAGCTCGTCGGCCCAGATCTGGTAGGCGGCGGGGGAGAGGTGCAGATAGTCCGGCATGAGGTCGCGCGGGATGAGTCCCTGCGCGTCGACATACCGCGATCCGAAGTCGATCCAGAACACCGACTTCCCGTCGGCGAGCCTGGAGAGGATCTGGTTCACCTGGAGGATCTTGCCCCGCTGGTTGTTCGGCGATTCCCCGCGGGGGAAGATCCCGACGAGCAGCACCTTGGTGTCGGGCAGCGCCTGGCGCAGCTTGCCGACGATGGCGGTGACGCCCTCGGCGATCTGCGAGACGGAGTTGTCCTCCCCATTCGAGTTGTTGGTGCCGATCATGACCACGGCCGCCTTGGGCTTCACCCCCTTGAGGTTTCCGTTCTCGAGACGCCAGAGGACGTGCTGGGTGCGGTCGCCGCCGATCCCGAGGTTCACGGCGTTGCGCGGTGCAAAGTGCTTGGCCCAGACCTCCTTGCCCTCGTTCTCCCAGCCCTGGGTGATGGAGTCGCCGATGAACAGGATCTCCGCCTTCCCGCCCGCATCCGCCGACCGCTGGTTCAGCATCTGCTGCCGCTGCTTCCACCACTCCTCGCCCCGAGGGACGGGTTCGATGGCCGAGTGGCCGAGGAGGGTTCCGGAGAGGATCAGGGAGGCGATCGTGGCGATGAGGGGATGGGTGGGGCGAGTCATGGCGATGACGCAGGTGGACCGACCGAGTGGACGCCAGTCCTGAGGCGGAGGGAAGTTGAGAGTTGGGGGTCGGATGCGTATGAAGGGGGACCGGAGCAGCCCAGCACGTCTCTCCGACGCCATGTCCTCTTCATCGACCCTCGGACTCCATGGATCAGCGAAGGCCCCTTTCTTTCGGGCTTTCCGGGGATTCCTGACGGTTGTGGTCCTGCTTCCGCAGGTCTTGGCGGATGTCGGTTTCCTGGAAGGCATCCGGCTCCGCGGCACCGTGGTGGTCGTCGATTGGAATGGGGGTGGTTATCTCCAGGGTGCTTCGAATCCCCAAGGCCCCTGGAACTACATCTACCTCGCCGAGGATCCCCGTCCCCGGAGGTTCGAGCTGCAGGGCGGCAACCGGTTTTTCCGGGTCTACCAGACACCGGTGGAACAGCAGTTGGAGGAACTCGCCAGGCTCCGTCAGGACCTGCGATCGGGGGATCCCGCCATCCGCCTCGCCGCGCAGGGTCGCCTCACGGCACTCTCCAGTGATCCTGAATGGCAGGATGCCTTCGAGTTGGAGCGGTTCTTCGACATCGCCGAGGCTCTCGATCAGGGAAAGGGAACCCCGGAGCAGACATCCCTGTTGTCGAGGAACATCCCTGCCATCCTGGTCGAACAGCGCCGGGCCCGGATTGGATCTGATCCCCAGCTGCAGGGTCTGCGGGATTCCTTCGAGCGAACGCTCGCCATGACGCTCCTCGCGCCGGGGCCCGTCCGGGATCCGATCGACGTCGAACTGGGGCGCCTCTCGGCGAAGGTGTTGGACTACGTCGTCAAGACGCGCTCCGGAGATCCGGTCGAGGTGGACAAGGCTCTCTACCAGTTGCACTCGGACGTTTCGTCGGGATTTGGCGGTTCCCTCCGGACGCCTGGAATGGTGGAAGCGGCCGGCGAGGGCCGCTATGCGGAGAGCTCCCGCGTCATGCGTGAAGTGATGCAGGAGGGGAACATCCGCGAGCGGTTCCGGATGCTGATCCGCTTCCTGATGCTGATGGGACGGGATGCTTTGGACGAGGCGTCGCCCGCTCACCCGTCGCTCCACCGGATCGCGGCCGACCCGGTGGTGGTGGGTGACCCGGGGTTTGGTGCTGAGGAGGCGAGACGTTTGTTGGACAGGGTGGCGCTGTACCGGCTCGAGCACCCCGCCCCGTGGCAACAGACCGCCACCTCGTCGAACATCCTCGAGGTCTTCTATCCTTCCTTCGAAGAGGCAAAGCCTGGGGTCGGCATTCATGCCGACCATGCCAGGGCACAAACCGAGCGCTACCAGAGCAAACTGCCCGGGCTTCTCGAAGGAGATGTCTCCCGGTTCCTTGGACTTCCTCCTCCGTCCGCGCCAGGGAGACTGACCCCGAGCGCTGACGACAATCCCCTGGCGCGGACTCTCCTTTCCGTCAGACAGGGTCAGCAGCAGGGCTTTTTCCTGAGCCAGCGTGAAATTGAGGCTCTCGGTGGCCTGGATTCCCCGATGAAGTGGGCCGTAGGAACCCGAGCCAACCTGGTCCTGCCCTCTGCGGAGTTCCTCGCGACGGCGTTGAGCGTTTCCCTGCCCATCAAGTGCGGCGTCTCCGGAACGACCTATCGGGTCCTGAGCGCAACCAAGATCCTGGGCGGCGACCCCATCCTGATCCGCCTTGCGGTGATCGCCGCGCTCCTGTCGACCGACTCCCACAGCCTTCATGAGGTCTGTACCTCCGCGAAGGGGTTTGGCGCTCCGTACGACCCTCGGAAACCCTACACCAACCTCGGAATCTCCGAGTCGGTCCTGGAAGCGATTGCTGCGTCTCTGGGGACTACCCTGGCGGAACTCAATGCAGGGTCCTCAGGCCGGCCGGTTCGTTCCCGGGAAGGTCTGAACCTGGACAACGGTGTCCACCCGCAGTGGATGCCGTTGTCGGGGTCTCATTCCCTCGGATGGGAGACGAAGGTTTTGGGGATAGGCTGGTCCGACCTCATCGACCCCGCCGCGAGGATTCCAGGACCGCCCAGGTCATCCCTCCCGCCGGGATGGTTACGGTGACCGCCGCCGTGGTGTCGGTCCCGAGCTTCAGTGTCTGGACCTTGCCGTCTGAATCGGTCATCCGCGCCCGACCCTGGAGCCCCGTGTAGTGCAGTGGGACGCGGAGGGTGCGTGTGACCGGTTCTTCCAGCGGGTTGAACGCCACCAGCAGGCCCTTCTCCCGACCCCGTGGATTCACGTGGAGCATCCAGTCGACGTCGCGGCCATCCGCCCGGCGTCCATGGATGAGGTCCGACTCGAGCACCTCCCGGTGGTCCTTGTACCAGCGGACCCAGCGGGTCACCGCCTCACGGG
>JBDLQQ010000313.1:0-3661 GCA_039800465.1 Verrucomicrobiota bacterium | reverse complement strand
TGAGATGCGGCCCGATACCCCCGCGGGAGTCCCTTGCCGCGCTTCACGAGCGGGCGGACGGGCCGGTCTCCCCCGCCACGCACCGGATGTCCCCGGGCTCTGACGCCCCATGGATTGCCGTCGGGCGTGGATGCGGTCCCTACAGCCGCGCCACGAGGAGTTCGCGCTGGAAGATCAGGTCCTTGGGGAGGAACTGGTAGATGTTCATGAACAGCTCGTCCTGCTGGAGGATCTCGCGCTTCCACTCGTCGGCGTTCATGGCCTGCAGCTTGTCGAACGTCTCACGGGTGAACCCGGGGAGTCCCTCCGTGTTGAAGTCCTCGAACCGGGGCACCCAGCCCAGAGGCGTCTCGTGGGCGCCGGCACGACCGCGACAGCGCCCGATCACCCACTGGAGCACCCGCATGTTCTGACCATAGCCCGGCCAGAGGAACCGACCGTCGCCGTCCTTGCGGAACCAGTTCACGTGGAAGATCCGGGGCGGGTACTTGATGGTCTTCCGCATGTCCAGCCAGTGGCGGAAGTAGCGTCCCATGTTGTAGCCGCAGAACGGGAGCATGGCCATCGGGTCGCGACGGACCTGCCCCACCGCACCGCTCGAGGCGGCCGTGGTCTCGCTGCCCATGGTGGCGCCGAGGAAGACGCCATGGCTCCAGTTGAAGGCCTGGAAGACCAGGGGGACCGTGTTGGGGCGTCTACCTCCGAAGATGATGGCATCGATGGGCACACCGGCGGGGTCGTGGGCCTCGGGCGCGAGGTTGGGACAGTTCACCAGCGGCGCCGTGAAGCGGGAATTGGGGTGCGCGGCCTTCTCCTTGGAGTCTGGAGTCCAGGGGCGCCCCTGCCAGTCGAGGCACTCCGCCGGCGGTGGATCGTCGTGTCCCTCCCACCAGACGGTGCCGTCGGGTTTCAGGGCCACGTTGGTGTAGATCGTGTCCCGCTGGATGGTCCGCATCGCATTGGGATTGGTCTTCGCGTTCGTCCCGGGTGCGACGCCGAAGAAGCCCGCCTCGGGGTTGATGGCCCAGAGGCGGCCGTCGGGACCGGGCTTCATCCAGGCGATGTCGTCGCCGACGGTCCAGACCTTCCACCCCTTGAACTCCTCGGGCGGCACGAGCATGGCGAAGTTCGTCTTGCCGCACTGGCTGGGGAACGCGGCGGCGACGAAGGACTTCTCACCCGTGGGGGATTCCACGCCCATGACGAGCATGTGCTCCGCCATCCAGCCTTCCTTGCGACCCAGGGCCGAGGCGATGCGGAGGGCGAGGCACTTCTTCCCGAGCAGTGCATTGCCGCCGTAGCCGGAGCCGACCGAGATGATCTCGTTGCGCTCTGGGAAATGGCAGATGAGGCGCCGGGCCGGGTCGAGGTCGAGCAGGCAGTGCAGGCCCCGGTTGAAACCGGTGTCGTTGCCAAGGTGGTTCCACGCGATCTGACCCATCCGGGCCATGATCCGCATGTTGAGAACCACGTAGATGGAGTCCGTCAGCTCGATCCCGACCTTGGCGAGCGGGGATCCGTGGGGGCCCATGAGGTAGGGCACGACGTACATCGTCCGGCCCTTCATGGAGTCCTTGGCCATCCCGAGGAGCCGGGCCCGCATGGCCTTCGGCTCGGCCCAGTTGTTGGTGGGGCCGGCCTCGACCTCGGATTCGGAGCAGATGTAGGTGCACTGTTCGACCCGGGCGACATCGCTGGGGTGCGACCGGTGGTAGTAGCAGCCGGGGAGCTTCTCCTGGTTGAGCCGGATCAGCACCCCCTGTCGGACCGCCTCCGCGTACAGGGCCTCCTTCTCGGACTCGGAGCCGTCGCACCAGAAGATCCGGTCCGGCTGGGTGAGGTCGGCCATCTCCATCACCCAGGACCGGGCCTCGGGGTGGGAGGCGGGGACATGGCCGTGTCGGTGGAATGCGGTCTCCGTGGTGTTCATGGGACGGTCGGGACGGGGTGATGATGGGGCCGGTGGCCGACCCCGGACTCCACGGATCCTGTCGGGGAATCACCCTCCGCTGCGAGGACGCTTTTCCGGTGGGAGCCTGTTCCTTCCGGACATTCCCCCACGGGTCAGAACCGGAACGTCTCGTGGGTCGTGTCGAACCAGAGGCCGTTGAACTCGAACTGGAGCCGCTTCTCCTCGGCATCCGCCCGGTGGAGATGGAACTCGTTGCGCTCGCGGATCAGTCCGATGAGTTCGGACACCATCTCGGGATCGAGGGCGAGGAGGTCGTAGCGGTCCGTCCGGAGTTCCTCCCGGGCCATGGATCGCATCAGGGTCTGCACCTCGGCTGCGGAGGCCTTCACGACCCAGATCTCGGCCTCGGGGCATTTCGCACCCAGCTTGTGGAGCTTGCCGACGCTGCAGTCGCCGCATTCCACCCAGAGGGTCGGGCGCATGTCGTAGCCGAGCTGGCAGAGGTCCGGGATGAAGGGGATGGAATCGTTCTGGACGTTCGTCTCCACCATCAGTCGATCGCGGTAGAAGAGAACCCAACCCAGGAACTTCAACACGATGTGCCGCGGGGTCTCATTGAGCCCCAGGGCGAAGAGGACCTTGTGCGGCAGGGGACGCCGTCCGTCGTCGCTGGTGCACTGGAATGTGTACTTGCCGGCCACTCGGGCCGGAGCATGGCGAGCCGTTCCGGGGGGCCGCAAGTGCGGTTCGGGGAAGAAGCTGCACGCCGAGACGCGGAGGAAGGAGGGAATGGAAAAAGAACAGGGAGAGGGTGGACAGGAGCTGCATCCCGTCTCCATCCGGACCACGTTGTGGAATCGTTGGTGGGCCGTACAAAAGGATTGGTCGGCGAGGCGTTCAACCCCATCGCCTTTTGGCCCACGTTTTTCCTCTCCGTCTCCGCGTGCTTCCCTCAGCGACGGCGCAGGCGCCGCCAAAGGGAGCCTGCCGCCGCAAGGCCGATGAGCCAGGTGGGGGATCCGGTCTCGGGAACTGGAGCGGGTGTGGAGCCTACGAACTCGATGCCCCAGCCTGTGACCGTCCCGGTGTTTCCGGAGCCGAGATCGGCGACGAAGAGGGTCCAGGTGGCGTTCGGGTTCGAGCCGTTGAAGGTCGACAGGAATGCCGTCCGTGAATCGGTGTTCACCACGGTGTTCGGATCCACATTGCGGGCATCCGGACTGAACTCGGCCCCCGAGTTGATCAGCGACGCATAGCCACTGACGTTCTGGTAGAGATGGATGTCCCCGTTGGCCGCTCCGTCCGCGAAGGTCAGATCGAGTCCACTGTTGCTGTAGCCGAACGGGTCCGATGCGGTGACCCCCGAGCGGTTGAGCAGGATGCTGATGCCGGTGCCATTCGACAGGTACGCGTAGAAGTCGCCGGCCCACCCACCGGTGATCTCGAGGGTGACCTTGATGCTCGAGAGGCTGGTGTAGGAGAGGCCGGAGACGGTGCGGGAGTCGGACCAACCGGTGGTGTTGGCGTCGGGGATGGCCCCACCAAGGGCGAACCCGGAGTTGTAGGTGAACACATCGGGCGTCTGGGCCAGGAGGGCTGCCGGTAGAAGGAATCCGCCAAGACCCAGGAGTCGTGCCATGTACGGTTTCCGAGGATGGTGGTGATCGAGGTGACGGTTCATGGGGTTGTGTGTGGGAGGTTCCGATCGTCGTGCCTCAGTTGCTGATCAGACGGTAGTAGGCGGAGGAG
>JBDLQQ010000312.1:0-3750 GCA_039800465.1 Verrucomicrobiota bacterium | reverse complement strand
GATTCTGGAAGGCCTTGCCGCGAATGGCTTCCGCCAGAAAGCGGATCAAGAGGGCGCCTGAAGGATCGGGCTTGTCCTTCCCCAGCAGGATGACCCCGGGGAACATCATCTCATCATCCGTGTTCTCACCCAGGAAGACATGCGTTGGAGGTGAATGGGGATTCCTGGGATTGTCGGAGGTGTTGTTGTAGATCTGGGTGCACTCCAGAACCGTGCCCTTTGGCAGCCAGATCGGATCGGCAAAGAAGACCCCCGACTGCCAGTTGAAATCCCACTGGGGCACCCGGACGAGGACCGTTGCGGGTCCATCCGGGGGATGCGCGACGATGCTCACCTGGGTGGCGATCTGATGGCAGTGTGGGTAGACCGCGGCCACCTGATAGTCGGCGGGAAGCGTGAACGAACCTCGCAGGACCACATTCTTGGCCCCTTTGGGGATCACCACGAACGGGCTGCTCCAGTTCACCCAGAACACCTTCTTGTCCGGCGGGACCGGCTTCCGCTCGATCCAGATCCCAATCCGGGATTGTTCCACCTCCTGCTTCCCGGATCGGTTGTAGTGCATCTGGATCAGGAGGTCGGATCCTGCGGGGATCGTCCAACTGTGGCCTTTGGGGACCACAGCGGCCCCCGTTCCCGGGAGATAACTGGGGAGCGTCTGGTACCGGGTCCCCGCGTCCCCGCTGCTGACGGAGGGGACGAAGCCCAGTCCGTGTCGGACGCTGTAGCCCGGGATGCGATCCCCGGGTTCAACCCCTCGGGACTCCTTGGCGTAGCGGGCAACTGCGGGTGCCAGGTCGCTGTGAGGGACCGAGGCGAGGAGGGCATGATGGACAATCCGTGGGTTGCGGGGCACGAGCTGGATGGCCTCGAGTTGGATGTCCTCGCTGCGGTTCAGCTCGAAATTGATGAACCAATAGACGTCCTTTCCCCTGGGGCCGAGGTGTGTCTCGAAGGGTTGCTCGACGATGATGTCGGGCGGCCGGCCGATGGCGGGGTCCCAATCCCTCTGGGGACGGTTCATCTGGAGTCCCGCCGAGTCGGCCGGGTTTCCCTCGGGCATCCCAGCCTTGTACCAGGCCCGCAGCGTGACGACCTCGGCGCTGGTAAGGTGATTGTTGCCGACGATTGGGAGCTCGGACTCGACCTGCGCCGGCGGCATGCGACGGGCCCGGATCTCCCGGAGCGCAGTCTTCATCCAGTCGGTCACATCGTCATAGCTCGTGAGGGTGAACGGGGCGACGCCGCCCTCGGAATGGCACTTCAGGCAGTGGGTGTTGAGGATCCGGATGACCTCGCGATGGTAGGTGACCTCGGTGCTGCCCGGTTCTGGGTCGACCGGATCCTCCTTCCGATTCAGCGGACATCCCACCGGACGGGTCCGGGGGACACGGACGTCGACCCCAGCGAGCACATCGCGAACCGCTTCCTGAAGATCCTCCCGCTCCGGTGCGGGCCTGCGGACGCCCCGAACCCGATACTGGTCGTCGACCCGTCCCGCGTAGCGGATCCTGCCCGTGGCATCGACGACGAACGCCTCGGGTGTCGTGGTCGCGTGCAGCACCGTGGCCAACTTGCCGCCCGGATCCCGCAGGAGAGGAAACCGTGTTTTGAACTCCGAGGCGAACCCCTCGATGTCTGACCGCGTCACGGCGTCCCTGAACAAACCGAGGACCACGCCACCCTTCTTGGAGAGCTCTTCGGCGATCTGGTTCAGGACAGGGATGGCCTGTCGCGACAACGGGCACTCCGGATACAGGAACACCATCACCGTCAACTGGCGTCCCGAGAGCGTCAGGAGATTCGTCGTCACATTCCGGAGATCCGTGACGTCCAGGGACTTCAACGTGAGCGGTGTCGCGGGAAGGGGAGTCGGATCCGGGCGGACGGCTCCTTCGCCGTCCTGCGCGAAGGCCGCAAGGGCCGAGGACAGCACCCAGGCGACCACCACCAGCAGGGCAGAGACTCTCATCGAATGGAGGCACGGTACTCGTTTCCTGATGGTTGTGGAACCGAGACTTCCCCGGTCCTTCGATCGGCCCCAGGGTCTTTTGTTCTAAGAGCCTCATAGTGGCGTAAAGTGGGCGGGTTTTCTTTTTTGTAGACCAACGCCCCTCTTTGCGCTCCAGTGATGCGGGATGAAACGCCTGCACCGATCTTCATCAGGTTCAACTTCCGCAACGCCCTCCGTCCGCTTGGCTTCTTCCAAGGAAGACCAAGCCTGGTTCGATGCCCAACTGGATTGTTTCCACGATCTGGGTGCCACGACGCCCATCGGGGATTTCCTCCGCCAGATCGTCGAGATCGACTCGAAGCCGGTAGCCCTTCTGGCCTGGGGCCCGGCCTGTTATGCACTCAAGGATCGCGATCGCTGGATCAGTTGGAGCGCTCCCCAGCGGGTCGCTCGCCTCAAACTCATCGTCCAGAACCGCCGGTTGCTGATCCTTTCACCCAAAGGTGCCGCCCCCAATCTGGCATCCCAAGCCATGGGTGCGGCACTCCGGGCCCTTCCAGTCCAATGGTTGGAGGTCTTCGGCTACCAACCTCTTCTGGCCGAGAGTTTCACCGATCCGGAGGGCTACGCCGGCACCACCTACAAGGCCACCAATTGGCAACTCCTCGGCACCACTCAAGGCTACGCCCGAAGCCGCCTCGACTTCTACGTCCCCAATGAAAGCCCCAAGCGCCTCTGGTGCCTGGAGCTCCATCCCAAGGCCCGCAGCATCCTGCGCTTACAGATCCTGCCAGAGGCCTACGCCAAGGCCCTGTCCACCGTGCCTCAGGGACTGTTGCCTTTGTCCACAGACCAGTTTGATACCCTCCGCAAGGCCTTTGCCGCCGTTCCAGATCCCCGCCGCAAGGCGGGCAATCACCAGTTCTCTATCGGCATGGTCCTGAGTCTGGTCGCCATGGCCCTCTTGTCCGGTCGCAGGGAGATCGCCGAAATCACCCGCTTTGCCCAAAGCCTTAGCCAAGATCAGCGCAAACGCCTTGGACTGCCCTATTCACGCACTTCGACCAAATGCCGCCGTGTTCCCGGCTACTCGGTCATTTACCAGATACTCCGACGCGTGGATTCAGCCGAATTGAATCGGGTTCTCAACGACTGGTTGGCCGCCCATGCCTCACAACTGCCACAGGCCTTGGCCTTGGATGGGAAGATGGTTCGCGACCACTTCGGCGTCTTGAGCCTGGCTCGCCACGGTGACGGAGCTCCCGAAGCCATGGCCCTGTACGATCAAAAGGAAGGCACCGAGCGCAGCGAGCAAAAGGCCGCAGCTGAACTTCTCGATTCCATGGGTAGCCTCGATGGAAAGGTGATCACCGCCGACGCGCTGCACTGCCAGCGCAAGATTGCCCGGACCATAGCCGAGAAAGGGGGCGATTATCTCCTGCAGGTCAAAGGCAACCAACCCCATCTCGAGAAACTGGCCCACCAGAAGGCGTCGACTCCGAATACCCCTTTTTTGACGAAAGCCAAGTAGGTCACGGCCGCATCGATAGCCGAGCCGTCCACGCCTTCGCCACCGACGGCATGGCGATGGGTTTTCCATTCGCCCGCAGCCTGGTGGTTGTCCGGAGTCGAAGGACCGAAAAGCGCTCCGGCAAGAGCACGGCGGAAACACGCTACTACATCAGCAGTCTCGAACCTGAGGATCGGACGCCAGAACAATGGCTGCAGTTGATCCGAGGCCATTGGGCCGGCGTTGAAAACCGCAACCATTGGCGGCGGGATGCACTCATGGGAGA
>JBDLQQ010000311.1:0-6828 GCA_039800465.1 Verrucomicrobiota bacterium | reverse complement strand
CGTGTGAACCCGGAGAGTTCGACGGTGGACCAACCCCCGGTCCAACTGGTCAACGATCCCCGATTCACCGGGCCCTGCTACTGGAACCCCCATCAGGGCCGCTTTGGAAGGTTCGATGGCTATGGCGCCATGAGTGTGTCCCTGGGGCGTCGGGAATGGAACCCGATCAGCGGCCAGTGGCTACGGATCGAGGAATCCGGCGTGCTGCCCATGCCGCGCGCCGGGCTGGTGACCTTCCCGGGACGCGGGTGGAGCTCGTGGTATCTCTTCGGCGGCTCGGGCAATCGGACCGGGAGGCAGGGGCAGCGGGATCCGGATCTCGCGGACTTCGATGGCAACTGGCATCCCCTCGACGACCTCTGGGAGCTCGATCTCCAGGCCAACCGATGGCGCGAATGCTTTCCGGTGGGGCGATGGCGCCAGCCGCGGATTTCAAAGGCGGTCTATCATCCGATGTTGGACTGCGTGGTCTTCCTGCAGTTGACGACCAGTGGATCGGGGGCGGGGCCGACGCTCTGGACGTGGGATCGCAAGGCCATCGGGGAATTGCCCCGACGGGTCCTGCAGGTGTCGGACTCCGGACCGGTGTTGGTCTGTTCGACGTTTCTGGCCGAACCGGAGCGTCCCGACCTCCTCCTGCTGGCGAACCAGGGGGTCTTCCGGGTGACGCTCAAGCCCGTCTGATCGTCGGCTGCGCCTCCCAGAGGTCCGGCCCTCGACGAAACCCGGAACCGATTCCATCCTCACGCCTCATGGAGACCCTCTCCCTCACCCTGGGGCATTCGCCGGATCCGGATGATGCCTTCATGTTCTATGCCCTCGCGAAGGACCTGTTTCCGACGCCGGGACTCCGGTTCGAGCACATCCTCCAGGACATCCAGACCCTCAACGAACGCGCGACCCGTGGTGAGTTGGACATCTCCGCCATCAGCATCCACGCCTATGCCCACGTCAGCGACACCTATGCCCTGCTGCCCAGTGGCGCGAGCATGGGGGACGGTTACGGACCGATGCTCGTCTCGGGGCGGCGTCGGAGTCGTGACGAGGTGGCCCGGTCCCGGATCGCCGTCCCGGGGCGGATGACCAGCGCCTTCCTGGCCCTGCAGCTCTGGCTGGGGCGTCCGGCTTCGGAACTCGATCTGGTCGTGGTGCCGTTCGACCAGATCTTCGCGGCGGTGAAGCGGGGCGATGCCGAGGTCGGACTCATCATCCATGAGGGGCAATTGACCTATCGGAACGAGGGGCTCGAGCTCTGCGAGGATCTCGGGATCTGGTGGGGACGCGAGAACGATGGACTGCCCCTGCCGCTGGGAGGGAACGTGATCCACAAGCGGCATGCCCCGGAACTGCGTCGCCGGGTGAGCGACATCCTCACGGCCAGCATCCAGTACAGCCTCGATCACCGTCCAGAGGCGGTGGCGCATTCCCTCCAGTGGGCCCGTGACATGGGGATGGAACTGGCCGACCGATTCGTCGGCATGTACGTGAACCACTGGACCCTCGACTACGGTGAGAAAGGACGGGAGAGCATCCGTCGTTTCCTCGCGCGGGGACAGGCGATGGGGGTGATCCCCAAGGCGCCGCCGCTCGAGTTCGTGATCTGAACCGCAGACCTGGACCGGAAAGACCGGGCGGTCCGGGTCACTCCAGGGGCTCGACCCGGATCATGGCCGGGGTCGACCGCACCGCCGGCAGGCGGCCGATCTGCTGGAGTGCCCGTCGCATGGCCGCGTTGGGCGCGTCGTGGATCATCAGGATCACGGGGACCGCCTCCCCGACGTGTCCCTCGGGCTGGATGATCGAGGAGATGCCGATGCCGGCGCGGGCCAGGATGTTGGCGATCCGCGCAAACACCCCGGGGCGGTCGAGCACCGACAGTCGGACGTAGTAGCGGGACACCAGATCGTCGATGGGACTCACGGTGGCGTGTCCCTCGTGGGCGACGAAGGGCGGGACCCGGCGATGCGATCCGTTCTTCAGGTCGAGCGCCGCGTCGGCGAGATCGCTCAGCACCGAGCTCGCGGTGGCGTCGGCCCCTGCGCCCCGGCCATAGAAGAGCGTATCCCCGACCACGTCACCACGGACCGCCACGGCGTTGAAGGCATGGTTGACCGAGGCGAGCACATGGGTATTCGGCACCAGGGCGGGATACACGGACACCTGGATCGGTCGGGATCTGGATGCCTTGCGGCGTGTGGGTTTCCCGGGGGCGACGCCCTCCCGGACGATCCCGAGGAGCTTGATCGTGTACCCGAGCTGTCCGGCAAACTGGATGTCGAGAGGGTCGATCTGGCGGATGCCCTCGACGTGAATCTGTTCCGGCTGCACCCAGAACCCGTGGGCCAGGGACGCAAGGATGCCGATCTTGTGGGCGGCATCATGCCCGTCGACATCGAGCGAGGGCTCCGCCTCCGCGTAGCCGAGGCGCTGGGCGTCCTTGAGGACCTCCTCGAACCGGGCGCCCTCGAGCTTCATCCGGGTCAGGATGTAGTTGCAGGTGCCGTTGACGATGCCGGCGATGCGTTGGACGCGGTTCCCGACGAGCGATTCGCGCAGCACCTTGATGATCGGGATGCCGCCGGCGACGGACGCCTCGTAGTAGAGGTTGGTCCCGGAGCGGGCCGCCTCGGCGAAGAGCTCCTCCCCATGGCTGGAGAGCAGGGCCTTGTTGGCGGTCACGACAGGTTTCCCGCGTCGCAGCGCCGCCAGCACCACCTGCCTGGCGGTCGTCGTCCCCCCCATCAGCTCGGTGACGATGTGGACGGAGGGGTCGTCGACGACCTGTTTCCAGTCCCCGGTGACGACACCTGCGGGAAGGGCCACGGCCCGGGGTTTGCGGGGGTCCCGGACGGCGACCCGGGCGACGTTCAGGGACAGGCCCAGCCGCGAGGCCAGGAGGTCTCCGTTCCTGTGGAGTCCGGCGAGGACGCCGCCCCCGACCGTTCCGCCGCCGACCAGTCCGATGTTCACCTGCTGCATAGAGTACCCTCCGACCCTGCCCGCCCCGGGGTGTGAGGGACAACGGTTTTGTCATGCGCGCCGATGGACTGCTGCGCGGCACTCACGCGCCTTGCCCGAGCGCGGGTGTCGGCCCAACCTCGCCGCGGTGCGCATCCTGTTCATCGGAGACATCGTGGGTGAACCCGGGCGACGGGCGTGCCGGGAGCGGATCCCGGTGCTCCGGGAGTCCCTCGGGATCGATTACGTCGTGGCCAATGGCGAGAACGCCGCAGGCGGTTCCGGCATCACGCCCTCGACCGCCGCGGAGATCTTTGCGGCGGGGGTCGACGTGATCACGTCCGGGGATCATCTCTGGGACCAGCGCGAGGTGTCGCAGCTCCTGGTGTCCGAGCCCCGTTTCCTGCGTCCGGCGAACTATGCACCCGAGGTGCCGGGCCGGGGCGCCACCGTCGTGTCGCGACCGGGCTGTGCCCCGCTCGGTGTCCTGAACCTGCAGGGAAGGACCTTCATGGCGCCCCTCGAGAACCCCTTCGTCGTGGGATCCCGTGAACTGGTCTCCCTCAAGGCGCAGGCGGCCGTCGTGATCGTCGATTTCCATGCCGAGGCGACCTCCGAGAAGATCGCGCTGGGATGGCATCTGGACGGACAGGTCAGCCTCGTGGTGGGTACCCACACGCACGTGCAGACCGCGGACGAACGGATCCTGCCGGGCGGGACCGCCTGCCTCACCGACGCGGGATTCACTGGTGGGCACGACGGCGTCCTGGGTCGGGAATACGCCCCCATCCTCAAGCGCTTCCTCACCCAGACCCCGCAGCGGTTCGAGGTCTGCGCCCGAGGCATCCAGCTCAATGGGTGCTGGGTGGACGTGGACGAATCGACGGGCCGGGCGCGGTCGATCCACCGGGTTTCTGAGAGACTCGGGGTTTCATGATGTCCGGCCTGATCTGTCATTGAAGGATCCACGATGCCCAGATCGACCAAGAGCCAGTGGGATTTCGGGGACCTCTTCGCACCGCGGTCCGGGTCCGCGGGGCCAACGTCAACAGGTCGTACCAGGACCGAGGTCCCCAAGGCCGTGGAGGTCGATCTGACCCCGCCGGCCGGCCAGCCCACGGTTCTCTCGGTCTCTGAGCTCACCCAGGGCATCAAGCGCCATCTCGAATCCCGCTTCGGGTCCATCCGGGTCTCGGGCGAGATCTCCAACCATCGGCTGCAGGCCAGCGGCCACGCGTATTTCGTCCTGAAGGATGCCACGGCCCAGTTGGGCTGCGTCCTGTTCCGGAGCCAGTCTGCCGCCTCCCGGGTTTCCCTGCGCGACGGGTTGAAGGTGATCCTGGGCGGGGAGCTGTCGGTCTACGAGCCCCAGGGGAAGTACCAGTTGAGGGTGACCTCGGTGGAGCTCGAGGGCATTGGGGCGCTGCAGGCCGCCTTCGAGCGGCTCAAGGCCCGGCTGCAGGCCGAGGGACTCTTCGATGCCGCCCGCAAGAGGCCGATCCCCGCGTTCCCACGTCGGGTGGGCCTGGTGACCTCCCCGACCGGTGCGGCGATCCGGGATGTCCTGCACGTGGTCGGCCGCCGCTTCGCCGGGCTGGAATTCGTCCTGGTCCCGGTCCGGGTGCAAGGGGAGGGGGCCGCTCCCCAGATCGCCGAGGCGATCGGTTCCCTCAACGAGTGGGAACGGGCCCATCCAGGATCGCTGGACGTGATCCTCGTGACCCGGGGCGGGGGATCCCTCGAGGACCTGTGGGCGTTCAACGAGGAGGTGGTGGCCCGCGCGATCGCCGCCTCGGCCGTGCCCGTGATCTCGGCCGTGGGCCATGAGATCGACTTCACCATCGCCGACCTCGTGGCCGATCTGCGGGCCGCGACTCCCAGTGCTGCGGGGGAGCTGTTGACCGCAGGCTATGTCGAGGCGGTGGGACGGCTCTCGGTCGCCGCGCGACGATTGAGGGTGTTGACCGCCCGCACCATCCTGACGTGGGGCCAGCGGGCGGAATCCTGGGTCCTCCGGCTGGAGCGTCGGCATCCGCGTCGGCAGCTCGAGACGCGGATCCAGCAGCTGGACGATACGATGGCCGCCCTGATGCGCGGGGCGGGGCGGGGCGTCCGCGATGCGGGGTCGCAGGTGTCCTCGGTCGTGTCCCGGCTGCTGGCACGACGCCCCCAGGTGGTTCTCGAGAGGGACCGGCGGCGACTTCTCGAGGTCCGGCGCCGACTCGCCGCCGCCGTGTCCCGCCATCGCGATCGTCTCCGGTCGCGTTCGGATCGGGCTGCACAGTCGCTCCGGCTGCTGTCCCCCCTCCAGGTGCTGGAACGCGGTTACTCCCTGACGTTTGAACCCTCCACGGGGCAGCTGGTGCGTCGGGTCGAGGGCCTGCGCCCGGGCCAGCGCCTGCAGACCCGCCTGGCGGACGGCGTGGTGGATTCCGTGGTGGAACAGGTGACGCCCGGAAGAAGTTGAGCGTTGGGCGGAGGTGAACTGCTGGCCACCTCTGATGCGCCCGTGGATCCCGAGCCGCCCCGGGATCGGGATGGGGCCATCAAGGACGGCATCCCCATCGGGGATCAGACCTCGTGAGGCGTGTCTGGACCCTCAATCGACCCTCACCCCTCAACTTTCCCCGCCCTCAGGGCACCGGGGTCTGGCATTCCAGACCATTCCGGCCCACCCTCGAAGAATGTTCCCGTCTGGACGATCCCTGTCTGTCGTGGTGCTCGCCCTGGTCCTCGTGTCACGACTGCTGGCCGGACCGGATGACGACTTCGTCGCGGCATATCAGTTGATCCAGCAGACGGATGCCGAGAGGGAACGGGGTGAGACGACACGGGCCCGTGAGGGTTACCTCAAGGCCCAGGAGATGCTCCGGGCCCTCAAGCGGTCCTATCCCCAGTGGAACGACCGGGTGGTCGCCTACCGACTCCGCTACGTGGCGGAGAAGCTCGAGGCATTGCCGGCAGCGGATGCCGCGGGGACGTCGACCGCTGCCCCGTCGGATCCCGCACCGGCGCCGGCCAACGAGGTCATCACCCAGTTCAACACGCTGAACCAGGAGATCAGCCTCCTCCGGGGTGAGAAACAGCGGCTCGAGGCGCGTCTCCGGGAGGCGCTCACCGCACAGCCGGCACCGGTCGATCCCCAGGAGCTCAAGAGGGCGGTTGATCGGATCGCCCAGCTCCAGTCGACAAACCAGGCGCTGATCACCCGGCTCGAGACCCAGGAGCGGGAGCGCAGCGGACTCGTCGACAAGGTGCTGCTGGTCGAGGCGCAGCAGGCGCTCGCCGCGGCAAAGAAGGATTCGGTCGCGCAGCGGGACAAGACCGCGGAGCTCGAGCGTCAGCGCAACCAGGCCGATGCCGAGCTGAAGCGTCTCAGGGAGGGTGAGGTGAAGACCCTCAAGACCGAGAACACGGCGCTCAAGGGACAGGTCGACGCGCTGAAGTCGGACACCGAGCGGGGCCAGCAGATCGCGGGCCTCGCCAAGCGTCTGGAGGTCCTCCAGGCCAAGTACGACGAGGCGTCGAAGGCAAACCAGACCCTCCAGGTGGATCACGACCGGCTGGAGCGCCAGCTCCAGGACCTCAAGGCGCGCCAGTCCGAGGAGGGCATCCTGAAGGTCAAGCAGCTCGAGACCGCTTTGGTCCTGGCCAAGGCCGAGGCGGACCGCCATGCGACGGCGGCGGCGAAGCTGGAGTCGCAGCTTTCGGCTGAGGTGGTGAAGCGGACCCAGGCCGAGGGTGAGAATCAGGAGCTGACGCGGCGTGTGGCGGCGTTGACCGAGCAGGTCTCGGGCATCCAGAAACTACAGACCCAGCTGGAGGCGGAGCGTGAGGAGCGGGGGGAGCTCGAGCGTCAGCTGAAGGCCG
>JBDLQQ010000310.1:0-3455 GCA_039800465.1 Verrucomicrobiota bacterium | reverse complement strand
GTAGTAGCTCATCTCGACCGTGTCGCCGGCCTTCACCCGGAGGTCCTGCGCGAGCCATTCGTTGACGACGACCTCGTCATCCCGGAGGTCGGAAGGGGTGTACGGCGCGCCTGCGGCGGTGACCATGGAGTAGGGGGTCAGGCGATCCCCGAGGCGCAGTCCGTTGACGAGGTACGTGAGGATCGGAATCCGCCGGGCGGGCACCTCGACGCGTTCGCTGGCCTGGACGATGGCCGGTTCCAGGAAGATCCGTCGGGTGGCCAGCTCCACGGTGTTCGAGGGTGCGGAGCCCTGGACCGCGGCGACGCGGATTCCCGCATCGGCGAGGGTCCAGGCCTGGTGGAGCGCCTGCGTTGCCGTCGCCTCGTCCGCGGTGGGGTCCAATCCCGGCGCGGTCCGGAGGAGGAGGTTGGCGAGCCCCGGGAGGCCGACGGCCTCGGCCAACTGGCTCTGGTCAACCCACGCATTCATTGGGGGCAGGGAGCCGCTGGTGAGGCTGAAGTCGCCCTCGGCCGGGGTCAGGATCCGGGAGACCTGCAGACGGAGGGCCACCGACTGGTCATCGCGTGGCGTGACCACGGCATCGCGGGAAAGGGCACTCGGCTTGGTGATGCGGAGGATGAGCTCGTCATCGACCTTCGCCCGGAGCGCCTCGGCGAGTGCGGCGCTCAGGGCCACGCGGCCTCGGGCGGGTGACGTCTCCCGGGCTGCGTTCCCCCACAGCGTTTGGAAGGCCGGATCCACCCCGAGGACCTGGACCTGGTTGACCCGTGCCTCCCCGTCCTGACGGCTCGCGGTCCCGAGCAATTGGAGGAGGGTGGCGTTGCCGGGGCCCTGGAGAAGTTCCGTCCGAAAGAACCGGTCCCCACCGAGGACGGCCAGCGACACTGGACCGGTCCGTTCCCGGGCCTTGAGCTTCAGGCTTTCCCGGACTGAATCGCCGACCGCCAGCGCCCCGACAAGGATGGCGGCCGCCGCGACGACCCCGGCGAGCGTCCCGAGGTGGGACCGCAGGCGGAACCGGAAGGAGTTCCAGACCAGTCCAAGCAGGGTCATGACCGGTCCTCCAGCGACGGGGAGGGCGTCGGGATCGGGGCCTTGGGGGTTGGGCTCATGCCGGGAGGAGGGCTCCGTCCTTCAGTTCGACGATGCGGGACATCTGGCGGGCCAGTTCGAGGCTGTGGGTGACCACCACGAGGGCCATGCCTTCCTCGCGATTCAGATCCACCAGCAGTCGACCCAGGGACTCGGCATTGGCGCGGTCGAGGGCACCTGTGGGTTCATCGGCGAGCACCACCTGGGGGGATTGGATGAGGGCCCGGACCACGGCAGCCCGTTGGCGCTCGCCGCCGCTGAGTTGTCCGGGAAGGTGGTCGATTCGGGGGCCGAGTCCGACGCGGTCGAGGAGCCGCCGGGCCCGTTCCTCGGCCTGCGCCGGGGAGTGGCCCAGGTTGGCGAGGGTGGGCAGCAGGACATTCTCGAGCACCGAGCACTGTGGCAGGAGGTGGTGGCTCTGGAAGATGAAGCCCAGGTCGCGGTTGCGGACCCGGGCAAGTCCCTGGGCATCGAGCCGGGTCACGTCCTGTCCGCAGAGGAACACCGATCCGGAGTCCGGGGTGTCGAGGGTGCCGAGGAGGTTGAGGAGGGTGCTCTTGCCGCTGCCGCTCGGGCCGACGAGTGCGACGGTCTCGCCGCGCTCCACCCGGAGTGAGGCGGCACGGAGGACGGGGATGGGGACGGTGCCGGGATAGCTCTTGGAGACGTCACGGAGCTCCATCACGGCGTCTTGGACGGCGGGCATGGGGCGACGGTATCGCGCTCACCGGCACACGCAAAGCCGTCCTCGGGCGGCTCCGACAGGAACCTTCGCGAAACGAGGGATCTTCGGGGGTGCCTGCGCGGGTTGGATGCGGAGGAAGGGGACGCGTCCGGTTCCTCCCGACCCTGATGCTTGCCCGGAGGTCCGCCGCCGGAGCAGGCTTTCCCCATCCCATGAAGTCCTTCCGCCTCCTGACGTGCCTCGTCGCCCTCATGATCACCGTCCCTGCTGTCGCCGATCCTGCCGCCCCGATTCCGCTCTGGCCGTCGGGGGCGCCCGGTGCCCTCGGCGACACGGAGCCGGATGTCCCCACCATCACCCCCTACCTGCCATCCAAGGAGGCCGCCTCCGGGGCTGCGATCGTGATCTTCCCGGGCGGTGGCTACGGCGGATTGGCGAACCATGAGGGCGATCACTACGCCCAATTTCTCAACCGCTCAGGCATTGCGTGCTTCGTGGTGAAGTACCGCCTCGGGTCCCGGGGCTATCGGCATCCGATCATGCTCCAGGACGCCGCCCGTTCCGTCCGCTGGGTCCGTTCCCATGCCGGGGACTATGGGGTGGATCCGAAGCGGGTGGGGGTCATGGGCAGCAGCGCGGGGGGACATCTCGCGTCGACCCTCCTCACCCATTTTGATGCCGGGGATCCCAAGGCGACCGACCCGGTGGATCGGCTCAGCTCCCGTCCCGACCTCGGCATCCTCTGCTATCCAGTGATCACGATGGAGTCCTTTGGGCATGCGGGATCCCGGAAGAACCTGCTGGGAGACCACCCTTCAGCCGAGGACATCCGGCTGTTGTCGAACGAGAAGCAGGTGTCGCCGGGCACACCGACCACCTTCGTCTGGCACACCTGGGAGGATCAGGCGGTGCCGGTCCGGAACGCTCTGGAGTTCGCCGCGGCGCTCGAGCGCAACGGCGTCCCCTTCGATCTCCACGTCTACCAGAAGGGACGCCATGGCATCGGATTGGCCGCCCAGCCGCCCGAGTTTGCCAACCCGCACCCCTGGGCTGGAGATCTCGTGTTCTGGCTGAAGGGGCAGGGATTCATCCGCTGATCCGACACGATTGGCTTTTGCCGGGGGCCGGCCCTTCGGTCAGGGTGGGCCCATGCAGGACGTCATCGCCATCGTGGGTCGACCCAACGTTGGCAAATCAGCCCTCTTCAACCGCATCGCCGGCCGTCGCATCGCCATCGTGCACGACGAGCCGGGCGTCACCCGCGACCGCGTGGCGGCCGAGGCCGAGTGGCGTGGGCGGCCGTTCACGCTGATCGACACCGGCGGCATCGGCCTCCTCCGCGGCGAACGGGCTGAGGACGTCCTCGCCGAGGCGGCGTTCGAGCAGGCCCGCATCGCCATGGAGTCGGCCGGGGTCATCCTGCTCGTGGTCAACGTCCAGGACGGCCTCATGCCGCTCGACGAGGAGGTGGCCCGTCGGCTCCGGACCGCGAGCAAGCCGGTGATCGTGGTCGCCAACAAGGTCGACAACGCCCGGGCGGAGGAGGGGATGACGGACTTCGATCGTCTGGGCTTCGGCGAGAGCCTCCCGGTGAGCGCCATCCATGGCCGCGGGATCGAGACGCTCATGGAGGTCGCCTTCTCGAGGCTTCCCAAGCTGCCCGAGGTGCCGCCGG
>JBDLQQ010000309.1:0-5362 GCA_039800465.1 Verrucomicrobiota bacterium | reverse complement strand
TCGCTGGAAGCCCCGACGGCGGCGGTAAGACGCACCTCTACCGTTGGAGCGGGAAAGGCATGGAACCCGGACGGGTAGAGACCCCAAAACTCAAGGGGCTGAATCCAGAGGCTCTCGTCCTTTTGGGCGAGGGCCAGGATCGCCGGCTGCTGGTGCTCAGCGACGACGGAAACCTGGCGTCGAACCGGGGTCCGGAACCGGGATCCAGGACCTTCCGTGCCGTGGCGGTGCCGATTCCAGATACCCGTTGATCAGAGGATGTTCGCCGCAACCTCGGCGAGCTCGCTGCGCTCACCCCTGGACAATTCGACGTGGGCCGAGATGGCCTGGTCACGGAATCGGTTCACCACGTAGGTGAACCCGTTGCTGGAGGCATCCACGTACGGATTGTCGATCTGATAGGGATCACCGGTGAGGATGATCTTTGTTCCATGACCCACACGGGTCAGGATCGTCTTGGCCTCCAGCGGGGTCAGGTTCTGGGCCTCGTCGACGATGACGAACTGGTTTGCGATGCTGCGCCCGCGGATGTAGCTGAGTGCCTCGACCACGATGATGCCGCTGCGAAGAAGGTCCCCGGCCTTCCGGTTCTCGTGACCCATGTTGAGATCTCCCAGGAGTTCGAGGGCGTCATGGATGGGTTGCATCCACGGGGACAGCTTCTCCTCGAGGGTGCCGGGCAGGAAGCCCAGCTCCTTGCCCATGGAGATCGTCGGGCGGGCCACGACCAGCCGGCGGAACTCCCGGTCCTGGACCGTCCGCTTCAAACCCGCGGCCAGCGCCAGGAGAGTCTTCCCCGTGCCCGCCTTGCCCATCAGGGAGACCAGGCGGATCCGCTCATCGAGGAGCGCATCGAGCGCGAAGTTCTGTTCCCGGTTCCGGGGACGGATTCCCCAGACATTCTGCGCCTCCTGGAGGGGGACCAGCCGCCGCCCCGAGGCATCCACCTTCGAGAGGACGGTCCGCTTCGGATCCCCATCCGCGATGAGCGTGCAGTATTCGTTGGGGGATCGGACGGGGCCCAGCGGGAGGGCCAGCTCTCCCTTGGAGCGGAATTCGGAGAGGCTTGCCGCAGGCAACACCAGCTCGAACATCCCGGTGTAGAGATCCCGTAGATTGACCCGGTCGGTCTCATAATCCTCGGCGGGAAGGCCCAACGCATCGGCCTTGAGACGGAGGTTGATATCCTTGGTGACGAGAACCGTCGGGACCCTCGGATGCTTCTGATGCACGGCCAGGGCGAGTCTCAGAATCCGGTTGTCGACCGAGTTCGGAAGCACAGAGCGTTCCGCGTCTAAAACCGGACCCACCTCCGTCGAAGGAACACCGCCGAACATGATCCGGAGCTGGCCGCCGTGGTCGAGCGGTACTCCTTCGCTCAGGGACCCTCGGGTCCGGAGCTGGTCCAGCATGCGGCTCACCTTCCGCGCGTTCTGGCCACGCTCGGTGGTCTCACGTTTGAACTTGTCGATCTCCTCGATGACCTCGATCGGCAGCAGGACCCGGTTGTCCTGGAAGTTCAGGAGGGCATCCGGATCATGGATGAGGACGTTGGTGTCGAGGATGTAGTTCTTTGGACGCGCCATGGCGGCCGTTGGACCCGCCTCCTCCTTGGACGGCCGCTTTTTGGACCTCCGGGTCCGAACCTGCGCGGGAACACCTGTTTCTCCACTGGGGGCAACGGAATGGCCGTCTAGCACGCTCCAGAGAAGAGCGTGTGTTGTCGGTGTGACAAGCGCTTTTCGGCAACGATTCGGAGAACTTGTTCGGGTTTCTTTGGCCCGTCCGTTGGAGTCGTCGAAGTCCGGCAACGGGCTTCGACGAGGGAACGTTCAGGTGCCTCGGATCCACGAGGGACCCTAGGAAGCAGGCCTACCCTGCTAAGGGAGTCCGGCGATGGAATCCAAGGTTATCTCCGATGGCTACGCCAACCCAAGGAGTGGATACCGAGAACCCGTCCGGTGCCGGGCGGAGACATCGGACTCATGCGGTTCATCTTCCTGACACTGGGATACACCCCCGACCTCGATGGAGGCGGGTACAGGTACGCGACGGAGGTCGCGGAGCTGCTGGCCCACCGTGGCCACGAGGTCCACGCGATCTATCCCAATCCCGGGGAGACGCTTCCGCCGACCGAGTTCCGTGAAGGCGTCCACCTGCACCGCCTACCCCGGAATGGCGCCGGGTTCCTGGGCCGTTGGCGGGCCTCCAACGCCGAGGCCAAAAAACAGATCGCCTCGATCCTGCGCACCCCCACGAAGACTCTGCTCTTCAGTCACCACGCCTACCTATCACCCTCCGTCCAGGGCGTGAGGCACTGCATCTTCCTGCACGGTCCGTGGGCGTTGGAGTATCGCCTCAGCGTCACCGCCAAGCCCAGAAGCCTCCAGAGACGGGTCCTGGACCGGTTATCGGGGCTCGTGATGCATCGCGTGGAACGGGGTTCCGTCGGCCGGGCCTCGAGGGTCCTTGTCGCAAGCGACTATTCCCGCGGGTGCATCCAATCCTGGCATCGGGGCGTTCGTTGCGAGGTCGAGGTCGTCGGGGGTGGCGCAGACCTCATCCGATTCACACCGCCTTCCGACCGGGGCCAAGTCCGACGCCATCGCGGTGTCGATCCGGATGAGTTCCTCTTTCTGGCGGTGCGGCGATTCGATCCCCGAATGGGGCTCATGCATCTGCTGGAGGCCTTCCACAAGGTTGGTCACCAGTTCCCTAACGCCCGGCTTGCGATTGCAGGCAGGGGTCCCCAAAGGGAAGAACTGGAGGACCGTATCCGCCAGCTCGGACTCGACCAGAGCGTCAAGCTCCTGGGTTTCGTCCCGGAGGCCGACCTGCCTGGCCTTTACCAGTCCGCGGACTGCGTCCTGATGCCCTCGCTGGATCTGGAGGGTTTCGGACTGGCCACCGCCGAGGCATTGGCCTGCGGAACCCCTGTCCTGGCATCCTCCTCCGGGGCCAATCCAGAGCTCATCCGCCCCCTAGGAGACGATCTGATGTTTGAGGCCGGAAACCCGAAGGCCATCGCCAACATCATGGCCCAGACACTCACAGGACAGATTCGGCTTCCAAACCGGGAACGGTGTGCCGAGCACGCTCGGACGGCGTTCCGGTGGGACAGACCCGCCAACGCCATCGAACAGGCGGCACTCAAGCACTGCGTGTGATCTGCCGGGGAATCCCGCACCCCGTCTGGTACTATTTCACGAGCTTCGAACCCTACAACTCTTGCATCGACTGCGCCAATTCTCGGCGCTGGCGCTCCCGGTTCTGCGCATCGTGGAAGTCCACAGGTTTGAAGTCGTCCGTCAGAACGATCCCATGCGTTGGATCCGTCTGGCGGGTCTCGTTCATCGCCGCCCGGAACTGGTCGAGCACCGAGGGGTGGACCGCATTGTATTCATAGGGTCTCCGCAGACGGAGCGGCGACGCCGAGGCCACGAAGAACGCGTTGCCATTCGCTGCCTGATGGAGATCCACAGAGGCGAAAACCGACCGGAGCGTCTTCTCCAACGAGGCCAGCATGAAGTCCCGCCCAGGCCTCGGATCCCCGAAGCAGTTGATTGAAAGCACCCCCTCCGGCTTCATCACATCCCGCATCGTCTGGAACGCCTCCCGATGAGAGCAGCGGAGAGATCGCTTCACTCCCGAAGTCCAGGTTGCAACGGTAAGAAGGATCCCTACAGGCCTAGGGCATCTTTGATCTACGGTCGAGTGTATCCCCGATGGCCGAATGCAGGAAGGAAAGGTATTTCACCCTACCGAACGGTCCTCCGGGCGCTCGGGTTTCATGCGGTTTATTTTCTTAACTCTCGGCTACACACCAGACCTTGATGGCGGCGGATATCGTTATGCCACGGAGGTCGCGGAACTCCTGGCTCACAGGGGTCACGACGTCCACGCCGTTTATCCGAACCCCGGAGATTCCCTCCCAGGGTTCGAGTCACGGAAGGGCGTCACGCTCCACCGCCTTCCCCGCAACGCGGCTGGATTCTTGTCCCGTTGGCGGGCAGCAAATTCCGCTGCGAGGCGTGAGGTCGCAAATCTCCTAAAGACTGGGGACAAGATACTCCTGTTCTCACACCACGCATACCTGTCCCCTTCCTTGAAGGGATTGAGATATGCGACCATCCTCCAAGGACCTTGGGCTCTGGAGCATCGTCTGACGGTCACGGCCCGGACTCGGGGATTCAGCCGCCGGTTGTTGGATCGGATCTCTGGATGGGTGATGCACCGTGTCGAGCGAGACTCGGTGTCGAGTGCTTCCAAAGTCTTCGTGGCAAGTGAGTACTCGAAACGCAGGCTTCCCGAATGGCATCGAGGACTCCGCCGCGAGGTCGAGGTCATCGGGGGGGGCGCCAACCTCGACCGCTTCAAGCCCGCCTTGAATCGCGACCATCTTCGCCTGCAACGGAATATTCGACCAGGCGAGTTCGTCTTCCTGGCCGTTCGTCGACTGGATCCACGGATGGGCTTGATCCATCTTATCGAGGCCTTTGAAAGGGTTGCCAACCGGTTTCCAGGCTCCCGCTTGGCCATTGCAGGCAGGGGCCCCCAGAAGGAACACCTCCAGGCACGGATACTGGCACTCGGACTCGAACAGAGGGTCCACCTGCTTGGTTTCGTTCCAGAATCTGAACTTCCGGTCCTCTACCAGTCCGCGGACTGCGTACTCATGCCATCCCTAGACCTTGAGGGTTTCGGGTTGGCAACGGCCGAGTCCTTGGCCTGCGGAACACCTGTCCTTGCATCCTCCTCGGGGGCCAATCCGGAGTTGATTCGACCGCTAGGTGAAGGGTTCCTGTTCGAGCCGGGAAATCCCACGCAGATTGCCAGGAAAATGGAGGAGGTGCTGTCCAAGCGGCTGGAGTTGCCATCCCGGGAGAGATGTGCGGCCTACGCCATGAAGGCGTTTCGATGGGATGGTCCTGCCGATGCCATAGAGCGGGCAGCGAAGACAGTCTCCGAAAACGGGTGAAGGACCGGTAGACCGAGAACTTGTATTACAGACCCATTCGGTCGTAGCTGGGCCAGTCGGCAAGGCCGCCTGACGGACCGCTATGCCACCTTGGCGATGGTGGTCTAATGTGGTGGAGTCGGTGAATGCTCGAGGGATCCTGACCGTTGTTTTCTAGTCAAAACCTCGGGGAACCAACCCTCAGATTCACAACTCTTGCATCGACTGGGCGAGTTCCCGACGCTGGCGCTCCCGGTTCTGCGCGTCGTAGAAGTCCACGGGGTTGAAGTCGTCGGTCAGTACAATCCCATGCGTTGGATCCGTCTGGCGGGTCTCGTTCATCGCCGCCCGAAACTGGTCGAGCACCGAGGGGTGGACCGCGTTGTATTCATAGGGTCTCCGCAG
>JBDLQQ010000308.1:0-3782 GCA_039800465.1 Verrucomicrobiota bacterium | reverse complement strand
GCCACCGTGCCCCGGCTTCCTTCGTTTCCAATTCAAACCAACATCCGGGTAACACCCTTTTTGACGCAACGATCCACCCTCAGCCCTCCGCTCCGGTAACAGTTACTTTTGGCGTACGGCGGCCATCCCGTGCCGATCGAGACCATACGGGAAACGCCCGACCGTTGGACGAACCACAACCCTGCCCCGTTAACCGCACTCCGGCAGATGGTTGCGCTGGCGGAGATCCTTCCAAGGGGGTTCATGATCGACGTCGACCACATCCGGCCCATCGGCCTGGGATGGACTCAGGATCGCAAGGAAGACCACCGGGACATCGAACGGGTTGTAGGTCCCATGCACCTCGTCCTTGGGAATCAGGACCATGTCTCCGGGTTTCAGGATCCGATACTGGTCGCCACACCACTGCTCCGCGGTTCCAGAGAGGACATAGATGATCTCCTCACGATTCGGATGCCGATGGAACGGGTGACTCTTTCCGGGCTGCATCGTCGCACGGACCAACAGGAGTTCGCGACAGGGCACAATGTCCGGCCGGCTCAGCCACTCATTCCGGGTGAACTGGGTGAGGTCGACGATGCGCTCGGCGTCTGTGACAAAGCGGCGGAGAGCGATCAGGTCCATGGGCAGGCACTGGATCAGGCCGCAGGACAGACGCGGAGGGATTTCCACGGCTCCTCCCCACTGACATCGACCGCAAAGGGGCCCTCGAACCGGCCCGGAGAGAGGATCGCGAGGATGACGGCATCCTGGGACGTGGGATTGAACGTGGCATGGACCACGCCAGCCGGGATGTGGGCGACCTCCCCGGGGCCCAGGATCCGTTGCTCCTTTTCCACCCACTGCTCCACCCGGCCCTCAAGCACGTAGATGACCTCCTCGAGCTCAGGATGCGTATGGAAGGGGTGCCCCTCCCCCGCTGGCAGAACCGCGCGGCAGACCTGCAGCCGCTCCGCATCACAGACCTCAGGTCGGCACATCCAGTAGTTGGTACGCCCCTTGAAGGTTTCCTGGAGGGCCTCCGCCGTGGTGATGAATCGATGACTCATGGGAATGCGCCCAACCTATCATCCCAGCCCTCGGCCCGTCGATTCCCAGATCACCCAGGCCACTCGGGAACGCCTCACCGCTTGCGGGTCAGCCGCTTCGCGGCAGGGGCCTTCAGGGTCTTGAAGTCCCGGGTCAACTGCGTCAGGGAAGCCTCGACCCCCATGCGCTCGAGCGAGCTGGCTCCCACGAAGCCAACCGCATCCGTGTTCTGGAGCACCTTCTTTGCGTCTTCCGGAGTGTTGATGGGACCGCCATGGCACAGGAAGAAGATGTCCTTCCGGACCCGCGTGGCCGCATCGACGATCTCCTGGGTCCGCTTGAGCGTGAAATCCCAGCTCACGACCGCCTTGGTGACCCCGATGCTGCCGCCGACGGTCGTGCCGACATGCGCGATGATCGCATCCGCCCCGGCCTTGGCCATCTCGACCGCCTCCTCCGGCGTGGCGACATAGACCACCGAGAACAGGTCCATCTTCCGGGCCAGCGAGACCATCTCATATTCCTTCCGGACACTCATGCCGGTCTCCTCGAGGACCCCGCGGAAGTGTCCGTCCACGATGGTGTGCGTCGGGAAGTTGTTCACCCCCGAGAACCCCATCTCCTTCACCTTGCCCAGCCAGTGCCACATGCGCCGTCGGGGATCGGTCGCATGCACCCCGCAGATGACCGGGCACTCCTCCACAACAGGCAGCACCTCGTACTCACCGATCTCCATGGCAATCGCATTGGCGTCACCATAGGCCATCATGCCGCAGGTCGACCCATGCCCCATCATCCGGAAGCGTCCGGAGTTGTAGATGATGATGAGATCCGCCCCGCCCTTCTCGATGAACTTGGCGCTGATCCCAGTACCGGCGCCCGCGGCGATGATGGCCTCTCCCTTCTTGAGGGTCGCCATGAGGCGGTCACGTACTTCCTTGCGGGTGTAGGGGTTCCCTTTTCCGGTCCATGGATTCGGCATAGCGGCGCGAGTCTGGCCGCTGTCTGACAAAGTGCCAACCCCGGGAATCGGGTCCCGACCCGGGTCATCGAAGCGTCATCGTTCCAGGGCCGACAGCATCCGGGCCTGTCGCCAGCCCTGCCAGCAGTTGCTTCCGATGAACAGGGTCATGATTCCCAGCCAGACCGAGCGGTCCAGGATCGCGAGAGCCATCAGGCAGAGGACGCCGAGGAATCCGACGAACGTCGCTGCATAGAGGCTTCGGACAGGACCCACCACGAACCAGAGCAGCGAGCGGAGGATCTGCCCACCATCCAGCGGGTAGACGGGCAGCATGTTGAAGAGGAACAACCCGGTGTTGATCCACCAGACGTTGCGGATGAACACGGCCCATTCCGAGGGACTGGACTGGAGGAGTCCCACGTCGGAACCCATCACCAGGGCGGTCAGGGGGATGGCCAGCACCACGTTGACCAGTGGTCCCGCTGCAAGACCCCACAGCTGGGCGCCTGGCCGGAATGGCGGGGACACGTAGGCGACTCCGCCGAAGGGCCAGAGCAGGATCGTGTTGGCATCACCCCCCACCTGCCGCGTGGCCAGGGCATGTCCAAACTCGTGGAGCAGCACGATACCGAAGAGGGCCAGGTATTCCGCAACCCTCCAGGTCAGGGCGCCTTCCCCGCCACCCCGGCCCTGGATCTGGTACACGGCGACCAGAAACCAGAGCCAGTGGAGGTACACGTCGATTCCAGCGAACTGGAACAGCCGAAAGGAGCCATTGAGACCCGCACGCACGGGTCGACTCTCAACCGGCGCTCCTTAACTCTCAACCATTACCGGCACTCCAGTGCCCCACTGCTGAAGCGCGCTGAGTCACCCGTCCATCCAACGAGTCCCTGGAGGGACGTCACCCTTCAACGTCGCGAAGGAAGTCGCGGGTCCGATCATGCACCGGCGAGTCGAACACCCGTTGGGCCGGACCCGACTCCACAATCCGACCCCCATCCAGGAACGCCACCCGGTCTGCGATCTGCCGGGCCAATCGCAGATCGTGGGTCACCACCAGCATGGTCATCCCCTCCCCGGCCAGATCCCGCAGCACCCGACGAACCTCCTCCCGAAGCCTGGGGTCCAGGGCGCTCGTGGGCTCATCCAGCAGCAGGACCTCCGGGTGCATGGCCAGCGCCCGGGCAATGGCCACCCGCTGCTGCTGTCCCCCCGAGAGCTGCGACGGGTAGTGATCGCGATGATCCTCAAGGCCCACCTTGGCCAGCAGGCCCAAGGCCTCCTGACGCACCTCAGGTTCCGGGCGGCCGAGCACATGACGGGGCCCTTCCATGACATTCTCGAGCGCGGTGCGGTGTTGGAAGAGGTGGAACTGCTGGAAGACCATGCCGAGCCTGAGGCGCAGCAGACGCTGTGTCCGCGGGGACGGAGGCTCGGAGAAGTCGACGGAGTGCTCCCCGATCCGGACCCGGCCCGCATCCGCCCGTTCGAGCTGGTTGAGACACCGCAGCAGGGTCGACTTCCCGGAACCACTGCCTCCGAGGAGTGCCACCGTTTCGCCGGTCGCCTGAGACCAGTCGATCCCATCCAGCACCTGCCGGTCGCCGAAGCGTTTGCTCAACCCCTCAATGTGGATCATGGCGCAGCCTCCGTTCCAGATGTCGGGCCCCGAGCGAGGCCGTGTAGCCCAGGATGAAATAGATCCCCGCTGTCATGAGACCGAGACCGATGTAGTCACCCGTGTCGATCGCCCGGATCTGGTATTCCTTGGTCAACTCCACCAGGG
>JBDLQQ010000307.1:0-7269 GCA_039800465.1 Verrucomicrobiota bacterium | reverse complement strand
CCTCCGATTCCAATCGGGCCGAGTCCTCGAGCATGCGGTCGACCAGGGTGCGTCCCGGGGCCCCGGGTGCGACGAGTTCAGAGAGTCCCTCAGCCTCGAGTCGGAGGGAGGACAACGGGGTCCGGAGCTCATGGGTGACCGAGGCGAAGAAGTTCCGGAGCGACTGGGCCCTGCGCGAGTCCCGCCAGTGGAGTCCGCCCAGGAGGATCAGGCTCAGGATCAGGGCTCCGAAGAAGGTGCCCCCCTCCCAGAACAGCATGCGCTCGGTCCGCATCCACTGTTCCTGGGCCGCCCCGGGGGTCACGCCGGCCGCCTGCTCCAGGGTGGCGATCCGTCCGGCCTGCTCGAGCATGAGGGACACCCACCAGACGCCCAGGCCGAAGAGGAAGACCAGCCACGCGGCCTGCAGGACCATGAGACGTCGGGCCGTGACCTGTGTGGTTCCAGCCAGGAATCCTGGATTCCGTTTCATGCCCGACAGCATCTCCCCGCCGGCGTCCTTGCGTCGATGCCGTCCTGCCGCGGCCGCCTGTGTGCCCCGGAAAACGTCGCCCACCTGCGGTGCAGGGTCGGATGCGGCAGATTTGGGTGTCACAGGCACGGCGTCAGATCCTGCAGGGGACCTGCGGCCGTTGTGTCATGGAAGTGTCATGGCATTGCGGTTCTCCGGTGATGGTCATTGACCCGTGGTTCCCATGGGATCTAGGACTCCGCGGGCGCGTCGGTGAACAGGGCGGGCCTTCCCAACATGATCCTCAACGACCTTCAGATCACGGCGCTGGCCCGGCGGGGGCTGATCCGACCCTTCGTGCGCCAACTGGTCCGGCGGACAGGGAGCGACCACCCAGTGCTCTCCTTTGGTCTCTCCAGCTTTGGGTACGACCTCCGGCTCTCCGCCAAGGAGTTCCATATCTTCCGCCATGTGCCTGGGACGGTGTTGGATCCGAAGGCCATCAGCCCCCGGAACCTGGAGCCGGCACCGCTCCATCGGGACGCCCATGGGAAGTACTTCATCCTTCCGGCCCGCAGCTATGGGTTGGGCGTGGCGGTGGAGCGACTTCAGATGCCGGACCATCTGACGGCGATCTGCGTCGGGAAGAGCACGTATGCCCGGTGCGGGATCATCGCGAACGTCACCCCGGTGGAGGCCGGATGGCGGGGGCATCTCACCCTGGAGTTCAGCAACAGCAGCGCCGCGGATTGTCGGCTCTATGCCGATGAGGGGATCGTGCAGATTGTCTTCTTCTCCGGCGAACCCTGTGCCACAAGCTACGCGGCGCGTCGTGGGAAGTATCAGGATCAGAAGGCCCGCGTCACCCTGCCACGGCGATGACCACCATCCATAAAGTCGAGTTCGAGACCAGTGCCCCCACGTTCCGGGAGTGTCCCGACTGTGATCTTCCCGAGTTCGCCTTCATCGGGCGCTCCAACGTCGGGAAGTCCTCGCTGATCAACCGGATCTCCGGCCGACCGGGTCTCGCCAAGGTCTCACCCACCCCCGGGCACACCAAGACGCTCAACTTCTTCAATGTGGATAGCCTGTGGTCGCTCGTGGACCTGCCCGGCTACGGATATGCCCAGAAGGATGCCGCGGCCCGGGATCGGTTCGAGCGCCTGATCGTCGACTATCTCGAGCATCGTGAGTCGCTCGCCCAGGCATTCGTCCTCATCGATTCCCGTCATCCGCCCCAGGCGATCGATCAGGAGTTCGTGCGCTGGATGCTGCAGGTCGGAGTTCCGTTCTCGCTCGTCTTCACCAAGATCGATCGGGTGAAACCGGCCGAGCTGGAGCGCCACGTGGGGCTCTTCGCGAAGACCTTCGAGGATCTTGGCCTCAGCCCGGTCCGCACCTTCCGGACGTCCTCGGAGACCGGCGCGGGACGGTTCGACCTCCTCAAGTACATCGGGGAGACGATCCGCGAGTGGGAGGGATGAGGATCGGAGGATCCCGGGGATGAGCCGGGTCAGAACTGGTTCAGGAACCGAACGTCGTTCTCGTAGAACAGGCGGATGTCGTTGATGCCGTACCGAATCATCGCGATCCGCTCGATGCCGAAGCCGAACGCCCATCCGCTCCAGACCTCGGGATCGTAACCGACCCGCTCGAAGACCGCCGGGTGGACCATGCCGCAGCCCGCGATCTCGAGCCATTCCTTGCCCATCTTCTTGACCAGGGGACTGGTGAAATCGATCTCGAAGCTGGGTTCGGTGTAGCTGAAGTAGTGGGGGCGGAACCGGAGCTTCACCTCGTTGCCGAGCAGGGATTGGAAAACCTCGGTGACGGTGCCCTTGAGATCACCCACGGTCACCCCGCGGTCCACATAGAGGCCTTCGATCTGCTGGAAGGTCGGATTGTGGGTCGCATCGGCGTTGTCGCGTCGGAACACCCGGCCCGGGACGACGATGCGGATCGGGGGCGGCTGCTTCTCCATGACCCGGATCTGCACCGAGGAGGTGTGGGTCCGGAGCAGGGGACGTTGCCCGGGGGCGGCTCCGGCGAGGAAGAAGGTGTCCTGGCTGTCGCGGGCGGGATGATCCGCGGGGGTGTTGAGCGCGTCGAAGCAGTGGTATTCGTCCTCGATCTCCGGTCCGTCCGCGACGGCGAACCCGAGGCGGCGGAAGGCCCGGACGATGTCGGCCGTGGTCTGCGTCAGGGGATGGATCCGGCCGGGGGCGCGGCGGCGTCCGGGCAGGCTGAAGTCGGTGGGATCCTTGGGCAGGGCCGCCTTGAGTTCGAGCTCGGCGCGGCGTTCCTGGAGCACGGCCTCGAGCTCCTGCTTGGCGGCGTTGATGGCCTTCCCGGCGATGGGTCGCTCCTCCTTGGCGAGAGAGCCCAGCTCCTTCATCAGGCTCGTGAAGCTTCCCTCGGCGCCCAGCGCCGCCCCCTTGGCGCGTTCCAGGGCGGGCAGGTCCGCGGCGGAACTCAGTTCAGCGACGGCGGTTTGTTTGACGGAGGCGATCCGGTCCAGCAGCGACATGCCGGGGATGATCCCGAAATCCCGTCGGGTTTCCAGCAGAAGGGCGTGGGAGGGTCGAGCGGAGGGGGACACGATGACCTGCGGCGTCCCCCCAGAGAGGTGCTGAAGCGCCCCTCGGTCACGGACCTCCTGACCCTCAGGCGGTTGTCTCGAAGAAATCCGAGGTCTGGGCCTCGATCCAGAGCTGTCGCTGAACCCGACGCCTCGTCGCCTCCACCTTTTCCTGGAAGAGGCACGGGAAGACGAGGAGCGGGAACTCCTCCATCCACGCCAGCGCTGCCGCCTCCTGGGATGCCCGACGGAGGGGGCGAACGAGGGAGGTGGATTGTACCTGGTCCAGGGTCTGGGCCAGCAGCCCCTCGCGGAGCCGTTCAAGAACACTGTCGATCTGATGTCGAAGCTCTTGCCGACGGATCGCCGGTTGCGGGATCGGTTTGGAGGATTGCCCTAGAGGTTGATCGGCAGCGTTGGGGTCGGCCGGGCCGGGATTCCCATGGGTTCTTAAAGTCTTCTTGAACGTCATAGTGTTTTGGGGACGGAGAGGCGGCGGAACGCTTCATGGAACATGACCCTGAGTGGCCTCTGAGTCCTTCGATCTGCCCCGCGCCTTGTGGCGGATGGCGAGGATCTGAAGTTCACACCGATCCAACTCCCCTTGGATCAACGGGTAGTGGTAAACGGGTGGGAGTCAAGGGAGGCAGCCACCGGATGTTGGGGTTTCTGCCCCATGCGAAACCCCATTCCTGGACAGCAGATCCGTCGGATCAGGTGCCGCAGAACGTCCGGCAGCGGGGAGTCCCGGGGGAGGGAGGTTCCAGCAGCGGCGTGGGTACGGTGGGTTCCTCGTAGGGGTTCCGCAGGGCGGTGAGCAGTTCCTGGAACAGGGACAGGTCCCCATGGTCCGACGCCGCGGCTAGCGCCGCCTCCACGCCGTGGTTCCGTGGGATGACAGCGGGGTTGTGCCGCAGCAGGCAGGCCTTCGCCTCCTGGGGCGTCTGGGGCTGCCGCCGGAGCCGCTCCTTCCAACGCACCGACCAGTCGTTCGGAATGCGGGTCGGCGAGATCCGGGTGGTGTCCGTCGGATCCAGCGCCCGGAAGGTCGTCGTGAAATCGGCGCCCGCCTCGTGCATCGCCTGGAGGAGGTCCTCGATGAGCGGGGCATCCTCCGGCTCCTCCGTCATGAGACCGAGCTTGCCCCGGAACAGCCGCAGCCATTCCGAGCGGAACCGGTCTGCAAACTGTTCGAGAATCCCGGTGGCCAACTCAACAGCCCGTTCCGGCCCGGTATCGATCACCGGCAACAGGGCCTCCGAGAACCGGGCGAGGTTCCACGCGGCGATCGACGGCTGTCGGCCGAAGGCATAGCGCCCGTGGTGGTCGATGGAGCTGAACACGGTTCCGGGATCATAGGCATCGAGGAAGGCGCAGGGTCCAAAGTCGATGGTCTCTCCCGACAGCGCCATGTTGTCGGTGTTCATCACGCCATGGACGAATCCCACCCGCATCCAGTGGGCGATGAGCGTTGCCTGGCGGTGGCACACCCCTTCCAGCAGCGCGAGGGCCGGGTTCGGTGCGCCGACCTGTTCGGGGAAGTGTCGTCGCAGCGTGTAGTCTGCAAGGGTTCGCAGTGAATCCTGGTCCCCGAGGGCTGCGAAGAGCTCGAAGGTGCCGACACGGATGTGGCTGGCGGCGATCCGGGTGAGGACGGCCCCGGGAAGTGGGCGTTCCCGGAAGACGGGCTCACCGGTGGCGGCCACGGCGAGGCTCCGGGTCGTCGGGATCCCGAGGTGGTGCATGGCCTCGCTGATCAGATACTCCCGGAGCATGGGTCCGACGGCCGCGCGACCATCCCCGCGTCGAGAGTAGGGGGTGGGCCCCGGGCCCTTGAGCTGGATGTCGACCCGTCTCCCCGAGGGAGCGACGTGTTCACCCAGGAGAATCGCCCGGCCATCGCCGAGGCGCGTCAGATTCCCGTATTGATGACCGGCGTAGGCCTGGGCGATCGGTTCGGCTCCGGCAGGCAGGATGTTGCCCGCGAACAGTGGGGCCGAGGCCTCCTGGTCGAGGCGATCGGGGTCGAGTCCCAGGTCCACCGCCAGGCTGCGGTTGACGATCAGCAGCCGGGGGGACTCGACGGGTGTGGGATCGACCCGCGAGTGGAACGCGGCCGGCAGTCGGGCGTAGGTGTTGTCGAAGCGCCATCCCTCGACCGTGGGGCATGCTGGGGAGGACATCGCGGATCAGAGGGACTGCTTCATCTTCCGGGCGATCCGATCCTGGAGTTCCGCTGCGGGGTGATAACCCTGGAGGCGCAGCTTGGTCTGGTAGGCCGCCACCTCGATCAGACCGCCCAGATCCCGTCCGGGCCGGACCGGGATCACCATGTGGGGGATCTGCTTGCCGAGAAGCGTGACGTGCTCGAGCTCGAGGCCGAGCCGGTCCACCTCCTGGGAGTCCTCCCAGCGCTTGAGGGTGACCACGAGATCAACGCGCATGTCCTGCCGGATGGCCTTCACCCCGAACATGGCGGCGACGTCGATGAGACCGATGCCCCGGACCTCCATGAGGTTGCGCCCCAGCTCCTTCGCGGTCCCGTAGAGCTCCGTGCCGTCCTGGATCCAGAGGCAGACGACATCGTCGGCGATCAGGCTGTGTCCCCGTTCGAGGAGACCGATGACGGCCTCGCTCTTCCCGATGCCACTCTCGCCCTGGACGATCACCCCGACACCTCCGATGTCCACCATGCCGCCGTGGATCTGCTGGCGGGGGGCGAAGAGGTTCTCGAGCGCGATGGTGGCCCGGCTGATGAACTGCATGGTGATCAGCGAGCTGCCGAACAGCGGGACATCGGACCCCTCGGCGGCGGCGAGGAGTCGGCCCGGCTTGATGTCACGGCACAGCACCACGCAGGGGATGCGATATCGGAAGAACTCCCGGATGCGTTGTTCGCACACCTCGCGGCTGAGCGAGCGGAGATAGGCGGTCTCGACGCTGCCGAGGACCTGGACCCGCTTCGGGGCGAAGTACTGTCGGAACCCGGTCAGCGCCAGTCCGGGCCGGTTCACGGTCGGTTCCCGGATCAGGCGTTTGAGTCCTCCGGCGCCCGCGAGGAGCTTCAGCCCGAGGGCGTTGCCGACGTCGGTGTAGAAGCGTTCGACCGTGATGGAGCCGGTGTTCACGACGCACAGGATGGCACCCCGGCGCTCGGGCATTCAACGGCGCAGGTGCTCGTCGAACCACCGGGCGAAGTGCTCGATGTCCCAAACCATGGTCGGCCAGCCGTGGCCGCCCCCCGGATGCACGATGAGCGAGACCAGGTTGCCCGACTTCACGGCGTCGGCCTGGTACCGCTGTGACTGGTCGAGCGGGACGAGGGTGTCGGCATCACCGTGGTAGATCAGGGTCGGCGGCAGGTTGGAACGGATGTGGTAGATCGGGGAGGTGTCCCGGCCGATGTCCTTCCACAGGGTCCTGTTGGTGGCACCGGGACCAAAGGCCTGGACGAAGCTCCTGGGCGGCCCGCCATCGCCCAGGTTCTCGGTGGAGGTGCCCAGATTGAGGAGGTCGGTGACGGGATAGAAGATGGCGACGGCCTGGACCGCGCTGCTCTCACGGTCGATGGGGTCGGCAGCCGCGGGATTCCCGGGTCCGCCCCGGGTGGCGAGCATCAGGCTCAGGTGTCCCCCGGCACTGCCTCCGGTCACGCCGAGCCGGTTGGGATCGATCCCGAATTCCCGGGCGTGGTGTCGGACATGGCGGACGGCCCGCTGCATGTCTGCGATGATCTCCATGATCGTCGCCTTGGGTTGGGAGACGTGGCAGACCGCGAAGACCGTGTAGCCCCGACGGAGGAGGGGGGTGATGATCCAAGGGCGGGTCGAGTTGGTGCTGGATTTCCAGCTGCCGCTCACCAGGAGAAGCACGCCAAGGCCATTGGTCTGTGCCGGGCGGATCGGCTCGATGACGAGTGGGTCGCCCTGGCGGGTCCCATAGACGAGCGAAGGCAGCACGGTGTGCTCCGGGATCCGGCCGACCAGCAGCTGGATCGCGATGCCCTGGAAGAACGCAGCCGTCGCCGGCCAGCGCTTGGCGTACTTGGAATTGAGGGATAGTCCGATGCCGACGCCGAGCACCACCAATCCCAGAAACACGGCCAGCAGGGCATAGAGCACCCCTCTCAGGAGACGTCGACGAGCCATGGGGTGAAGCATTCCCATCCACCCGTTCCTCGCCAAGCCTGTCGCGATGGGGTGTCGCGACTCTTTGAAAATGTCCTCTCGGGGACTCGATA
>JBDLQQ010000306.1:0-3560 GCA_039800465.1 Verrucomicrobiota bacterium | reverse complement strand
GGATTGGATCAGGTGCTGAACCAGCTCGTGGGCGGCCTCCAGTCGGGGCTTGGCTATCTCGGCGCGCAGACGCTTCCGCTGCTGCGCGAGAAGGCCCGGTTCACCCGGGTGACCGTGGCCGGCATGCGGGAGGCCGCGCCGCACGACGTGGTCGAGGTGAAGACGACGGCGTCGCGGGATCCGGGCTGATCGGGAAGAAGAGGCGGGGACTCACGCGGGGACGCGGAGACGCGGGGAAAACTGGGAAGTGCCTGATTTGGGCCTCACGAGAACTCGTCACGTCCGTATCGGCTGAAGCTCTCCGGCCGGTCGCAACTCAGAGACAATCCCCCAACCATTGCGATTACTGGAAGCGCGACGCGATGCCCTATCGGGTGGGTAGTTGATCCCCGGCCGCTGTGGTCTCGTCGCTCGGTCGCGGTGTGGGGGCCGACCAGGGACGATCTGAGCGGTTGAAGAGCTCCGTGAATTCCCGGATGACCTCAGGGTGCTGTGCCGAGACGTCCTTCATCTCAGCGGGATCCTGCTCGAGATCGAACACCTGGACCGCTGCACCCGGCGCCGGTTGGAATCCCTTCCAACGTCCGATCCGCCCCGCTTGGGCGCGCGGGGCGTCGACCTGTTCCCACTGGAGGGTCACCTGGTTGGTCGGCGCCTCGGAGGTCGACGGCATCAGCCATGGCTGCAGCGACCGGCCGGTGACCCGGGATGGACGTTGGCCATCCAGGAGAGCGGTCACCGTTGGGGCGATCTCCCAGAGTCCCACAGGGAGATTGGTCTGTCCGGGACGGAGGATGCCCGGACGCCAGAAGACGAGTGGGGTTCGCAGCGTGGCGTCGTCGAGCCCGCGGGATTGCGGGGTGTTCGGCGGCATGGGCTCACTTCGGCGCAGCGGACGGCCGCTCTCGACGGCAGGCACCCCGGCGAGGATGACCAGGGTGTCCTCCGCGAGCAGGCGCTTCCGGAGGTCCTGGGTGAGGGTGCCGATCTGGGCGTCCAGCCGGGCCAGGCGGGCCGACCTCACCGCCGGGGATTGGTTGGTGCCGCCAGGAAGGCTGGGGGCGTAGACCAGAAGGAACGCGGTCTCCTCATGTCCATGGATGAAGTTGGTCGCCGCCCGGAGCAGCCATGCCGAGGGCAGGTTGTCGGGAGATGTCCCGGCGAGGGGAGGCAGCTTGAAGGGGACGTCGTTGCGCCAGAGGAAGGGGCTCCGGCTGTTGGTCCCATGGCGCAGGTCGAGGGTGCCGAGGAAATCCGGGAACCCCTGCTGGATCGGCATCCCAGAGGTGCCCTCACGGCCGAGTCCCCACGCCCCGAGGAACGCACAGGAATAGCCGACGCTCCGAGCCATCTCCCCGAGGGTGACCTCCTCCGACCGCAGCGGTTCCTGGATCGCACTCCGGATGCGGGCCTGCTCCGGAGGAATCCCCGTCAGGATCGACGCCCGGGCAGCCGGGGCGGCGGGTGACCCGGTGTAGGCCTCGGTGAACCGGAAGCCTTCCTGCAGGAAGTTCGAGAGATTCGTCAGCCCGATGAGGGAACGCGGCGTGAGGTCCGAATTGCGCAGGCCGTCCCCGAGGATCAACACCACGTTGGGTTGCGGGGTCCGTCGGGAGGGACGGCTTTCAGCATGGCTGGGGACCGTGGCGACCCCGAGCAGGACGAGCAGCACCCACACCGCGATCCGATACGCGATCGCCTCCGCTGGAGCGACGGTTCGACGGCGGTTTGGCGTTTCCATCCGGGGACATGGGATCGTCATGGGCATCGGTTCGGTTCCAGTCGGGCCACGTCGGTTCCGTGGCGGTCGGGTCAGTCCTGACCAGCGCCCGTGCGGGTTTGGGGAGGTGGGACGATGACGGCCCCGAGGATCAATCCGGTGACCAGCATCGCGGAGGCCGTGTAGGCGGCGGTGAGGACCAGCCAGGGCCAGGGTTGGAACCAGTAGATGCCGTTCCCGAGGACGATGTAGTTGGTGAGGGCGAGACCGGCGATCGTGACCAGGGTGACCCGCTGTCCGAACCGCGGAGGCCGCGCCACCCGCAGCAGGACCCCCAGGAGGAAGGTCGTGACCCAGCCATGCAGGAACCCGACGCCGAGGGATTCGGTGGACCGTGGCGCAATGCCGTCACGCCGGTAGTGGATCGTGGCCACGGGCCCCGCATGGGCCTTGTCCTGGGCCGTCGAGGGGTCGGACTGCAGTCCCGGGACGAGATAGATGCCGTCGTTGGGCAGGTGCTCGCGGAGGGCCGATCCGAGGGCCTCGTTGCTCGAGCTGGGCTTCTCCACGTAGGCGTAGGGGATGGGACAGGTCCAGAACGCGGCCCCGAATCCAAAGAGGACGATCGCCGCTATCAGGCTGCCAAGGAGGAGTCGGATCATCGGGTGTTCAGGACGCCGCCAGTGAATCCGCCATGCGATGGCAATTCAACCGCCTATTCCCCACGGATCCGTTCCTTCTTCTCCTCGAGCTCCTGCTCGAGCCGGCGGCGCTGCTCACGGAAGAGAGCCTGTCGCTCCTCGATGGCGCTGGCGTCACCCATCTCACGGAGCTTCGACACCTCCTCCTGGCAGGACAGGTCCTCCTGGGCGATCCGCGCGCGGTAGACGGAGTCGAGTTCCGCCAGCCGCGCCTTCTGGTCGGGGGTGAGGCTCTTCGACGGCTTGCCGCCACCGAGACGTTCCATTGCCAGCTCGTAGGCCGATTTCATGGACGGAGCCTAGGGGAGACCGGTCCGCTTTGCATCCCTCATCCTTCGCCGTGGACGGGTGCTTCCAGTTTCCGGCCCGGGGACTAGTCTCATCCCGTGTCCGCTCCCGAGCCCAGCCCCGCGGGAACCTCCTGGGTGAACCCGACCCCGGCCCTGATCCACAAGCCCGTCTTCGGGCTGTTCCTGCTGGCGGTCGTGGCGGAAATCGTCCGGACCTGGCTGGGGCTCCAGTGGCCTGGGAACTGGGCCTGGATCGGTCCGGGCATCTGGGTCCTCGCGGCTGGGACCCTGGCGGTGGGGTTGGCGCGGCGGCTGCCTTCCCAGAACGTCGTGGCGATCGCCGCCATCGGCGGGGGCATCGCCGTGGCGATCGAGGCGCTCAATGGCACCACCCAGATCCCGTTTGGCCAGCGGACCCTGAGCGAGCAGTACGGACCGGTCGTCTTCGGTGTGGGCTGGTTCCAGCCATTCCTGTGGCTGGCGATGGCGATGGCGTGCCGCGGTGCCGCCCGACTGGCCGTCCGCCCGTGGCGCAAGCTCCAGTACTACGGAATCTGGGTCATGGCAGTCGCCACCCTCCTGGCCTTGGCTCTCGCCCTGGCCCACGAGGCCGCGGGAGGTGGGGCCGGTTGGTGGCGACGGGAGAATCGGCCGGGCACCTGGACCTGGTACGAGTGCCCCTGGGCTTCGATGCTGGGATGGGCCCTCACGACGTTGGTCCTCTATGCGTTCACCACGCCGTGGTTCCTCAACAAGCAACCGGTCAAGCAGCCGACCGACTGGCATCCGCTCGGCGTCTGGACCGCGCTGATGGTCTGGCTCCTGACGCTCAATGGGGCGCAGCAGCAC
>JBDLQQ010000305.1:0-14839 GCA_039800465.1 Verrucomicrobiota bacterium | reverse complement strand
GAAAGCCCGTCGCAGAACCCGGATCGGGTTGGGGAGGAGGCGAGGACGGTCAGCATGGTGTGCCGGTCGGACGTGATTCTGGGGCGAGTCTCATTGAGAATTGCTTCAGGAATGGGGTCGCGGCAAGTCCGGATCCACCTTCAGCTCCATTTCGATCCACATCGGTCCCTCTCCGGACAGTCCCTCACCGCCGTGCGAGCCGTCCGGTTGCCGCCCGTCCCCTTCGAGCGGGATCCGAGGTGGACGGGGGATGACGGGGATGCCGGGATGACGGCGTCCCGTTCCTGGAGCAGAATTCCCTTCCGCACGCCCTGCGCCCCCAGTTCAATCGGGGCACCATGGATCCGTTGCTCAAGCTGCTCGCCTCTGACGCCTCCCTCTCCACCCCCCAGCTGGCGGCCATGCTCGATCTTACCGAGGCCGAGGTCCGGGATCGTATCCGACAGGCCGAGCGCGACCGGTTCGTGCTCGGATACCGGGCCGTGCTCAATGAGGAGAAGCTGGGACGCGACCTCGTCCGGGCCATGATCGAGGTGAAGATCACCCCGGAGCGCGGTGGTGGGTTCGACAAGCTGGCCGAGCGCATCGCCAAGTACTCCGAGGTGCGGTCCTGTCACCTCATGTCCGGCGGCTACGACCTCCTGGTCGAGGTCGAGGGCACCAATCTCCGAGAGGTCGCCACCTTCGTGTCCGAGAAGCTCTCGACCATCCAGGGTGTCCTCTCCACGGCCACCCATTTCGTCCTTCGGGCCTACAAGGAGCAGGGCGTTCTGATGGCAGGTGCCGCCGAGGACCAGCGGCTCGCCATCGCCCCGTAGTCGGGTTCCAACCCACCACGCAGCCTTCTGGGAACGCACCGATGCAACGGACCGTCGTCCTCAATGTGGTGGGCCTGACCCGCGGGCTCATCGGGAAACACACCCCGCGCCTCGCGGCCTGGACCCGGCAGCATCCGGTGACGCGGATCGATCCCGCCCTGCCCGCGGTGACCTGTACCGCGCAGTCGGACTACCTCACCGGCCGTCGGCCGTCCGACCACGGGATCGTCGGCAACGGCTGGTACCACCGGGAACTGTCCGAGGTGCAGTTCTGGAAGCAGTCCAACCACGTGGTCACCGCCCCCAAGATCTGGGACGAGCTGCGGTCCTACTTCCCCGACTTCACCTGCGCGAAGGTGTTCTGGTGGTACAACATGTATTCCACCGCCGACTGGTCGGTCACGCCGCGGCCCATGTACCCGGCGGATGGGAGGAAGGTGTTCGACATCTACGCCTGGCCCTACGAGGTCCGGACCGAGCTGAAGTCCGAGCTGGGCGAGTTCCCGTTCCCCGGGTTCTGGGGCCCTGCGGCCGGGGTGGATACCCCCCAGGGGCGGATGGATGCCGCCACCCGATGGATCGCGGAATCCGCCAAGATCCTCGAACGCCGCCACCAGCCCACCCTGAGCCTCGTCTACCTGCCGCACCTCGACTACAACCTCCAGCGCTGGGGGCCGCGCTCCGGACAGGGATTGAATCCAAGGGTCGTGGCAGATCTCCAGGCGGTCGACACCCTCGTCGGGGACCTGCTCGATTTCTACACCGAGCGCAATGTCCAGGTGGTGATCCTGAGCGAATACGGCATCACCAACGTGTCCCGGCCGGTGCACCTCAACCGTCTCTTCCGCGAGCGGGGATGGCTGACGGTGAAGGAGGAGCTGGGACTGGAGCTCCTGGATGCCGGCAACTCGAAGGTCTTTGCCGTGGCTGACCATCAGGTCGCCCATGTCTACATCAACGACCGGCGACTCCTCCCGGAGGTCCAGGAGTTCCTGGAATCCGTCCCCGGCGTCGCCGAGGTCTGGGACTTCCCGATGAAGGTCCAGAACGGACTCGCCCACCCGCGGGCGGGCGATCTGGTGGTGTGGTCCGACGCCGACTCCTGGTTCACCTATTATTACTGGCAGGAGGACGCCCGGGCGCCGGATTTCGCCCGCTGCGTGGACATCCACCGCAAGCCGGGGTACGACCCAGTCGAGCTGTTCCTCGATCCGGCGATCCCTGCGGTGCGACTGAAGATCGCGTGGCGCCTCCTCCAGAAGAAGCTCGGGTTCCGGATGCTCATGGATGTCATCCCGCTCGACGCCAACCTGGTCCGGGGCTCACACGGGCGGCGTCCGGAGGACCAGGATGACTGGCCGGTGCTGATCTCCCCCCAGGCGTTGGAACGGGAGACCCTGGGATCACTCGACGTCTACGCGGTGCTCAAGGGACTCGTCGTGGGACGTTGAGGTGTCCGGGCTCCACTGGACCCGTGACAACAGGAAGTCCCCACCGGCCACTGGGGCCGATGGGGACCTGACTGCGATCGGGATCCACTCGAGGCGGTTCATCCGGATCAGGGACTCGAACCTCAACTGGTGGCGATGTCGATGGTCTTGGCCTTCGCCTCGGCTGCCTTCGGCAGGGTGATGCGGAGGACGCCGTCCTTGTAGGCGGCCTTGACCTTGTCGGCGACCACCGGCTGGCCGAGGCCGACCTGGCGTTCGAACCGCCCATAGTAGCGCTCCGAGCGGAGGACCTCGTTCTCCTTCACCTCCCGCTCCTGCTTCCGCTCGCCGGAGACGGTCAGGACATTGTCCTGGAAGGTGATGCTGACGTCCTTCTTGTCGATGCCCGGCAGCTCGAGGCTGACGGTGATCGAGTCGTTGTCCTCGTGGAGTTCCATGGCGGGCAGGAACTCGCCCTGGAATCCGTCCCGGGGCAGGGCGGTCCACGGGGTCTCCAGGATCCGGTCGAAGTCCCGGCTGAGATTGAGCAGGGAAGCGAACGGGCTGGTGGGATAGCTGCGGCGTGTGATCAGTGAGTTCATGGTGCGTTGTCTCCTTTCAGTGTTCTGGAGGATGTCTCCAATCGGATCCCCCTGAAGCAGTGTGTATGCCGCGACGTTTCCCCCGGTTTTCGGCCTGGAAACGGGATGACTTGGGTGGATCTCCCCAGATTCTGGGACCGACCGTGACGGTGTTTCCCCCGTGTTGGGAATCCCCGACACGTCCGTGTCGCAGCCCATCCGGCGCATGGGTCTCCCTGGGGAGGGACCGGCCCGGGCGGGGCAGGGGAGGGCGGGACGGTGCCTGGACCGGGATGATGCATCTCCCGCTTTCCCGGCTGGACCTTGGGCGAGGCGGTCTTGCTACGCTGATCGGACCGACGCGGTCCGATTGAGAACCGTGCCGGGAATGCAATGATCCCCACCATGATGACTCCCCTCCGAACTCTTGCCTCCGCGGCGTTGGCCTCGGGGCTCCTGGTCCTGTCCGCCTCGGCGGCCCAGCCGAAGGCCTCCTCGTTCCGCATGCTGCAGGACGACTTCCCATTCCAGTCCGCCTGCATCGGCGCCGACTTCCCCAGCAACAACGTGGCCCTCAAGGGCTACGCGATCCGCGTCGGCAACGACGCCACCGTGCTCTTCGACTCCGACACCCTCCGGATGGCGGCGGGCTGGACCGGCGGGTTCATCAACACCCGGGGCGTGGTGTTCGACGGCAACCATGGCCAGCACCCGCAGATGGTCGGGGAGCAGAAGTTCGGGGTCGGCAACGGTCCCGGTGTCGGGATCCCGGGCAAGGGCTTCGCCGACACCCGTCCGGAGCCGTTCGGTCCGATCGACAAGTCCGTCGCCCACTGGAAGGGGCTCTATGTCGATGGCATGGACACGATCCTGACCTACACGGCCGGGAGCACGATGGTCCATGAGAAGCCGGGCAGCCTCGCGGGGCCGGCCGGTGTTGCCTTCACGCGGACCTTCCGTCTCGGGCCGCCCAAGCCGGGCGCCAGCTCCATCGGTCGGCACACGGTGAAGGAGGCCTTCACGATCCTCCTCGCCGAGGTCCCGGATGCCCGGGTGCAGGTGGGGCTCCAGGCCGGACTTCCGGCGCTCGTCTTCTCGGGGTCCGGAGACCGGGTCACGGTCGTCGCCGGCACCGCGCTGCCGAAGGGGGTGGAACTCAAGGTCGACGGATCCCGGGCCTTCCTCCTGGTGGGTTCTGGCGTCAAGGCCACGGAGCCGTTCAAGGTGACGATCTGGAGCGGTCCGGCCACCTCGACCTCAGGCGCGATCGACCTCGCCAAGGCGGCACCGTCGATGCCGGACTTCATGAAGGGCGGACCCCGGCACTGGCCGGAGACCGTCAACCTGAAGGGACGCCTGGCGACCAGCACGACCCCCGACGGGGCCTATGTGACGGACTCCATCACCGCCCCCGAGGACAATCCGTGGAAGCGCCGCGTCCGGTTCGGCGGCATGGACTTCTTCTCAGATGGCAAGCGTGCGGCGCTGTGCACCCACGATGGCGACATCTGGATCGTCTCGGGGATCGACGACAAGCTTGAGAACCTCGTCTGGAGCCGATTCGCCTCGGGACTCTATGAACCCCTCGGGCTCGTGATCGTGAAGGACCAGATCTACACGTCGGGACGCGATGGCATCACGCGGTTCGTCGACCTGAACAAGGACGGCGAGGCGGACTACTACGAGAACTTCAACAACGACGTGATGTCGACGCGTGGCTTCCACGAGTTCGTCTTCGACCTCCAGCGGGACGACGCCGGCAACTTCTACTTCGCGAAGGCCAATCCGGTGAACGGCGGCGGACGCGGCTTCGGCGACGAGAAGGCCTCCCGTGGAAACGGCGTCGTCTGCTCGCACGCCGGCTGCCTCTTCCGGGTGAGCCCCGACGGCAGGAAGTTCGAGGTGGTGGCACGTGGCTTCCGGGCCCCCAACGGCATTGGCGTGCGCGGTGATGGCCAGGTGACGACCGGTGACAACGAGGGGACCTGGGTCCCGACCTCGCCCCTGAACTGGGTCGACGGCAAGGCCTTCCACGGCGTGATCAACTCCAAGACCCCGGCGGGAATGCCCGAGAAGTACACGCCCCCGATCATGTGGATGTCCCACTCCGACTTCTGCAACTCGAACGGCGGCCAGATCTGGGTGACCAGCTCCAAGTGGGGACCCTTCCGCAACGAACTGCTCTACGAGTCCTACGGCAAGTCCTCGCTCTTCCTCGTCATGCGACAGGACCTCGGCGACGGGCGCCAGCAGGCCGCGGCGGTCCGCTTCCCGCTCAAGTTCACCAGCTCCGTGATGCGCGCACGGTTCCACCCGCAGGACGGCCAGCTCTACGTGGCCGGCCTCAGCGAGTGGCAGTCCAACGCCGCCCGCATCACCGGGTTCGACCGGGTCCGCTACACCGGCAAGCCGGTCTATGGCGTCAACGCCGTCAAGGTCGTGCCCGAGGGGGTGGAGCTCCACTTCACCCATGCGCTCGACAAGGCCTCGGCCGAGGACGTGCAGAACTGGAGCGGCAAGCGCTGGAACTACATCCGCAGCGAGAACTACGGATCGCCCGAGGTCTGGGTGTCGGACGCCGCCAAGAAGGGACGTGAGTCCCTTGACATCACCGGCGCCAAGCTGGGCAAGGATGGACGTTCGGTGATCCTGAAGATCGAAGGCCTCCGCCCCGTCAACCAGCAGTCCCTCAAGTGGGACATCAAGGCCGCGGACGGCACCCCCATCTCGCAGGAGATCCAGCAGACCATCCACGAGATCCCGGGCCGGCCGCTGTCGATGAACTGATCCAAACCGACATCCCCAGCAATCCCCGCACGGCATGAACACCCCACTCCGGTCCCTCGGTTCCCTCGTCTCCCGGGTCCTCCTTGGAAACCGATGGCACCTCGAGGGCCTCGCGGTGGGGATGGTTGTGTGGGGAATGCTGGCCCAGGGGCTCGGAGCGGCGGAGCAGTCCATGGGCCTGGTCCGGACGATCACCGCGGGCGGGGTCACCGATGTGTCGGTGACCCCGAACGTCTGGCTCTTCGTCCCGACCGGGCAGCCGCCCACCCCCTTCGTCCCGGCGGGTCCATTCACGGCCCGCTGGGAGGGGTCGATCTCGGCGGATCTCCGTGGGGATTTCACCTTCCAGGCCCTTGCCCAGGGTTCCCTGAAGGTGTCCGTCAACGGAGCCACCGCACTCGAGGCAAAGGACACCGGGCCGACGCTGGCCATCGGGCAGTCGGTCCGGCTCAACAAGGGTTCCAACAGTTTCCGGGTCGAGTTCACCGCCCCAGCGATGGGTGAGGCCATGGTGCGGCTGTTCTGGACCAATCGCGAGACCCCGCTCAGCACCCTCCCGCTGGCCCAGTTGTCCCACGAACCCACGGAGGCGCTGCGGCGCTCCACGTCGATGCACGAGGGACGGGATCTCCTCCTCGAGTTCCGCTGCGCCCGCTGCCATGAGGCGCCGGGCAAGGTCCCGGAATTGTCCATGGATGCCCCGTCCTTCAAGGGGATCGGCTCCCGGCGCCAGGTGGCCTGGATGGCGGCCTGGATCCAGGATCCCCAGGCTCACCGTCCCGGCACTCCAATGCCAGCGATGCTCTCGGGGGACACCGCCGCGGCCGATGCAGCCTCGATGGCGGCGTACCTGGGATCCCTGAAGGGGGAGGAACCCTCCGCGGGCCAGACCGGCAACCTCGAGACCGGCAAGGCCCTGTTCGAGAAGCTCCACTGCGTGGCCTGCCATCCGACGCCGGGCTCGACCGAACTCAAGCCACACCAGGTCTCCCAGAAGGCGGTCAACGCGAAGTTCACGCCCGGTGCCCTGGCCGCCTTCCTTCAGAAGCCGGAGCAGCACTTCCGGTGGATCCGCATGCCCAACTTCAAGCTCACCGCCGCCGAGGCGGCGGATCTGGCAGCCTACCTCGGCTCTGCCGCCGACCCGGCACCTGCGGTGGATGCCGGCAAGCCGGATCCCGCCAAGGTGGAGCAGGGGAGGAAGCTCGTCGCGGCCACCGGCTGCCTCAACTGCCATGCCCTCGACGGCGTGAAGAATGAGTTCACTGCCAAGCCGCTGGCCCAGTTGGCGTCGACGTCGTGGACCTCCGGATGTCTCGCCGAGAAGCCTTCGGCCGGGTCGAAGGCGCCGCGCTACACCCTCACGGCCCCGCAGCGGGCCGCCCTCCAGGCGTTCGGGGCCTCGGACCGCTCCTCGCTGGACCGGTCGACGGCCGCCGATTTCCTCGAGCGCCAGTCGGTCCACCTGAACTGCCGCGAGTGCCACGGTCAGTTCGAGGGCTTCCCGGCTTGGGATCATCTGGTGGGCAAGCTCAAGCCCGAGTGGGCCGCACGGTTCATCCGGGGTGAGGTCGCGGTGAAGCCGCGTTCCTGGGGCGAGTACCGCATGCCAGCCTTCCCAGCCTACGCCCAGGGCCTGGGCGAGGGGCTCTCGACCCTCGCGGGGCTTCCCCCGGTCACCGCGCCCGACCCGGCTCCGGCGGACACCGCGACCCTGGCGGAGGCGGGACGCAAGCTCGCCGGGGCCAATGGCGGCTTCGGCTGCGTGAGCTGCCACAGCATCGGCGAATTCGGGGCCACCCAGGTCTTCGAGGCGCCCGGCATCAACCTGGCCACCAGTTTCGACCGCCTGCAGCCCGACTACTTCCGACGCTGGCTCCGGGCCCCCACCACCATCGATCCTGCCAGCAAGATGCCCGTGTACTTCGACGAGGAGGGACGGAGTCCCCTGCCAGAGATCCTCGGGGGCGATGGTCCGAAGACGATCCAGGCCGTCTGGGAGTACCTGCGGCTCAAGGAGGCGATGGCGAAGCCGGAGTGACCGGGGCTGAGGTCAGAACCGGCGAGTCGGTTGACACTCCCGTTTCCCCTCCATAGCTTGGACCCACATGAGCTCTTCCGTGACTGAATCCCCCTGCACCGAGACCACCTCCGGCCCCGTGGTGACGCTGACCGACGCGGCCGCCCGGCACATCGCGTCGATGCTGGCCGAGGATAAGGAGAACTCCGGCAAGCCGTTGCGCGTCTATGTCGAGGCCGGTGGCTGCTCGGGTCTCCAGTACGGCATGACCTTCGACGAGCGCCGAGATGACGACCTCGCCTCGGAGTTCCATGGCGTGTCCGTCGTTGTGGATCCCTTCAGCGCCAACTACATCCGCGGCGCGGTGATCGACTTCAGCGATGCGATGACCGGTGGCGGGTTCAAGATCAACAACCCGAACGCCCAGAGCAGCTGCGGCTGTGGCAAGTCGTTCCACGCCTGAGCCCCTGGAGACTCGTTCCGACAACGGCCGTCCCGCAGTCGCGGGACGGCCGTTTCGCTTTGTCGACCGGCGAAAACGTGGTTTCCCAGACAGGGCGCTGGTAGCCTGATCCGAGGTGATGTCACTGCTCTCGTCCAGCGTCGTGGAATCCACCGTCCAGAGCCGGTGGATGGGGATGCTGCCCTGGATGGGCGCGGGTCTGGCCGGTCTGATGGCGGCCCTGGCGTTCCCGCTCCCGGGTTGGTCGGGTCTGGCGTGGTTGTCGCCCGGACTGCTCCTGCTCTCGGTCCTGGGGACGTCGCCGGGCCAGGCCTTCCGACTCGGATGGGTCTCAGGACTGGTGCAGTTCCTCGTGTCCCTCCGCTGGCTCCTCGCCATCCCATTTCCCTCGGGCGCCATCGCGGCCTGGCTCGCCCTGTCGCTCTACTGCGCCCTGTTCCCGGCTCTCTGGACGGTCTGGGCGACGTTGTGGATCCGACGCTGGACCGGTGAAACACGTGATGGATCGGTGCCCTGGTTTCGTGCCGCCTCGGACCTCGCGGCTCTTCCGACGGCCCGACGGAGCATGCTCTGGCTCGGGTTGGGACTCGGCGCGGCGGGGCTGGAGGTGATCCGAGGCCGCTTCCTCACCGGATTCCCATGGAACTTCTGGGGCATCACGCAGTGGAAGAACCTGCCCCTGATCCAGATCGCCTCGGTCACCGGGATCTTTGGAGTCACCGCACTGCTCCACTGGGTCTCCCTCGGCCTTGCCGGATCCATCCTTCAGCTGATCCGCTCCACGCGGCAACGGACCTCCTGGATGTCGGACCTCCGAATCCCGGTGCTGGTGTTGCTCCTGGTGCTGGCCTGGGGGGTGCGTCGCTTGACCGTCCCACGAACGGAGGGCGTGCCGGTGTCACTGGCGCTGGTCCAGCCGAGCATCCCGCAGACGTTGATCTGGGATGAGGGCGCCAATCCCGAGCGGTTCGGCAAGGTGTTCGCCCTGACCCGGTCGGCTCTTGAATCGAAACCCGATGTCCTCGTCTGGCCCGAGGGATCGTTGCCGGACATCACCCGGGAACAGTTCGAATCGGTGACCCGTGAGACCGGGAAGGCCGGGGCGATGTGGGTGTTCGGGACCGGGTTCGGGCGCGAGGTGGAGGGACGTCCGGAGCACTACAACGCCGCGCTGCTGGTCGACCAGGCCGGGCGGGTGGTGGACCAGTACCTCAAGCGTCGTCTGGTGATCTTCGGCGAGTACATCCCGTTCGAGAACACACTGCCCTTCATGCGGTGGCTGACGCCGATCGGGAGCAGCTTCACCCCGGGCACGAATGCCGCCGCGTTCCGACTTGGACCAGGCACCCCGGTGGTGGCGTCGCCCGTGATCTGCTTCGAGGACATGTTCCCGGAGACGACGCGGGATCATGTGTCCGACGACACCGGATTCCTGCTCGAGCTGACCAACAACGGGTGGTTCGGCGAGGGCAGCGCCCAGTGGCAGCACACCGCCGGCGCGGTGTTCCGGGCGGTCGAGAACGGCATCCCCCTGGTGCGCTGCGCCAACAACGGACTGACCTGTCGGATCGAACCCACCGGGCGCGTGGCGGACCTGTTCCGGCAGGAGGGCAGCGTCTATGGCCCGGGCGTGCTTCGGATCGAGGTGGCGGGGCGTTCCAGGGACCTGCCGCCCACCTGGTACCGTCGCCACGGCGATGTCTTCGGGATCACCTGCGTCGGTGTGGTGGTCTGGGGACTTGGGTGGGAACTGACGCGGCGTCGACGCCGGTCCCCATCCGGCTCCCTCGTCGCGTAGGACGCCGCCGGGTCAGGTCCCGACGAGCTCCCGGATCGGGGTGCCGCCGTCCGTCAGGAGCCGGGGCCGTCCGGTCGGGTCCAGGAATTCCGTGTTGGGGGCGATCCCGAGGAGATGGAACACGGTCGCCGCGAAGTCGCGCGGGCGGATCGGACGCGAGTCCGGATAGCCGCCGATCCGGTCACTCGAACCGACCACCTGTCCGCCGGGGATCCCGGCACCGGCGATCGCCATGGAGAAGCAGGCGCCCCAGTGGTCGCGACCGCCAACGGCGTTGATCTTCGGGGAACGGCCGAACTCGCCGACGGCGATCACCAGGGTCTCGTCGAGGAGTCCGCGGTCGTGGAGATCATCGATGAGCGTGGCGAAGGTCCGGTCGAACTGCGGGCACAGCACGTCACGGACGCGGCCGGCGTTGTTCGCATGGGTGTCCCACAGCGGGCTTCCCGCGACCTCGGCCTTGCCCTCGCGTGGCCAGTTCACCTGCACCAGACGGGTGCCGGCCTCGACCAGACGCCGGGCCAGCAGGGCGCTCTGACCGAACTTGTGCTCACCATAGGCACGCCGCAGTGCCGCTGATTCCCGCTCGAGCTCGAAGGCCCGACGGCAGCCGTCGGAATGCAGCATCTGGAACGCCCGCTGATGGGACTGGTCCCAGGCCGCCGCCTGCTCGCTGCGGAGTCCGGCCGAGAACTGCGCGTCCAGCTGGCGCAACAGGGCCTGGCGGTCCTCGAGACGGACCTCGGGGACGTCCTGGAGCCGGTTCAGACCCTCGATGCGAACCGGGAGCCGGGTCGGGTCGCAGCGCATGACGACCGGATGCCACTTCGCCCCCATGAAGCCACCGTCCTGTCCCGGCCAGACGATGTTGCCGTCGTTGGCCATGATCTCCGGGAGGATCACCGACGACATCGGGGAGCGGGTGCTCGGCTTCAGCGTGCCGACGGCGGCGGCGATGCTGGGCCAGTCGTCCGGGCCCGGCGGGACATTCTCCGCCTTCGAGGCCGGCTCGTATCCGGTGAGCATGAAGGCGCCGCTGGTCGAGTGGGCATCGATCTCGGTGGTCATCGACCGGACGATCGACAGCCGGTGGGCCACCTGGGCGGTGTAGGGGAGGGTCTCGCTGAAGTGGATCCCCGGAACCCGGGTGGGGATCGAACGGAAGGTGTCACGGACCTCGACCGGGGCGTCGGGCTTCGGGTCGAACGTCTCATGCTGAGGCGGTCCACCTGAGAGGAAGAGCAGGATGCAGGACTTGGCGCGTCCGAAGGACGGCACGGCCGGGGTGATGCCAGCAGCGGTCGTTCCCGGGGAACCCAGCACGGTGGGCAGTGTCAGGCCCAGTGCGCCGAGTCCGCCCACCCGAAGCCACTCGCGTCGGGAAATCGACGGACCGGAGCAGGGGTGGACGTGGGGATGCATGACCGGGTTGATTCAGGGACGATGCGGCCAGCGAGTGTCTGCTTCAACGATGAAGAACGGTGGGAAGCGCGCGCGGGGGGTTCGCAGTTCCCTGCGAACGGTCCGTCAGAGCGCCTCTCGAGGGACGTTCTCAGCGATGTTCCCGTTTCACCCGCGAGGGATGGGGTGATCGTTTCGTGCAGTCGGTCACCCCTGGCGTCCTGGCAGTTTCCGAAGTGGTTCCTGGAGCACGAGAGCAGGTGGAGCAATGGGGAGGTCAGTGCGGTCGAACCCGGCGCTGGAGGGCGCTCGTCACTACGCGTCAGACCCAGTCTGTGCCGAGGTTCTTCCCTGACTTTTCCCCAAGCCGCCGTCTTTCGCGTGGCTCTCGCTTCTGTCAGGTCAGCTCGTTGGCAAAAGCCCTGTGGGATACAGGAAATCCGTTGATGGGGAAGGGTGGTGCCAGCGGGAAGAATCGAACTTCCGACCAAGGGCTTATGAGTCCCCTGCTCTACCGCTGAGCTACGCTGGCAACCGCGGGCGATCTAGGTAAACGGGGAGGCCGTTCCGGGCAAGGGGTTTTAGCGGATCCAACACGCCCCCTTCCAGCTCTTCGGGGTCGCCGATTCCAGACACTAGGCCTTCCGCGACGCTGCAAGGTTCCGCTGAAGTTCGCCCACGCAGAGGTCGGCGAACGCCGGATCGTTGATGTTCCCCGGATAGTCCACGACCCGGATGTCCGGACGCAGATGACGGCGCCACTCGCCGAACAGCGCGGCGTCCGCTTCGGGCCAGTGGAAGGGCTGCCCGGGCGCACTGATCACGCTGATGCCGCCCAGCGGGAACAGGACCGTGATCGGACCCGTCGACAGGTTGCACTTCCCAGCCAGGATCCGGCCCAGCTCGGCGTTCTCCTCGGGCGTCGTCCGCATCAGGGTCACCTGGGCGTTGTGATGGTAGAAGCGTCGTCCCGCGAACCGGGAGGGCACCGAGGCGGGTTCGCCGAAGTTCACCATGTCGAGGCATCCCGGCGTGACGATCGCCGGCACCCCGCCGCGGGCCGCCGCCTCGCAGCGCGTGGGGCCGGCGGTCAGGACACCCCCGACCAGTTCGTCCGCCCATTCCGTCGTGGTGATGTCGAGCACCCCCGCCACCAGGCCGCTCTCCACGAGCGATTCGAGAGTGCGCCCACCGGTGCCGGTGGCGGCGAAGATCAGGACCTCATAACCGGCCGCCTCGAGGAGCGAGCGCGCCCGGGTGACGCAGGGAGTGGTGTTGCCGAACTGGGAGGCGACGATCACCGGACGGTCCGAGGCGGAGTCAGGGACCCGTGTCTCCACCATCCCGCAGAGGGCTCCGGCCGCCTGGGCGAGGAGGGTCCGCGACAGCCGGTTGAGTCCGGCGACGTCGGCCACCGAGGGCATCATGACGATGTCCTTCACGCCGACGTACGGTGCGGTGTTGCCGCTGGCGAGGGTGGAGACCATGAGCTTCGGGAACCCGATCGGCAGGGCGCGCATCGCCGCCGTTCCGATCGCGGTGCCGCCACCGCCACCCAGGGAGAGTATGCCGTCGATCCGACCCTCCTTCTGAAGGCGGGCCACGACCCGCGGGGCCCCGAGGGTCATCGCAGCGACCGCCTCCCCGCGGTCCCGTCGGGCCACCAGTCCCGCGAGATCCGCCTCGGCAGCCGCGGCGACCTCACCCCGGCCGATGTCGGGTTGGATCCCGGGGGCGTCGAGGATCCCGACGTCGATGAGCAGGGTCTTGTGTCCGCGGGCGCGGATCAGGGACGCCACGTAGGCGTGTTCTTCTCCCTTGGTGTCGAAGGTTCCGAGGACGGCGATGGTGGCCATGCGTGTGGGTGGTTCGTCGGCAGGCTAGAGTGGGGGTGACGGACTGGGAAAGCGCCGAGAAGCGCCGAGAAGCGCCCCGAGGCGGCCCGGCCGACACTCAAGCGTGTTTGGTAGGCGCGGACTCTCAGTGCGCCACCAGGCGCAAGCCGAGCTTGAGCCACAGGGGGATGGTCAGGAGGCCGAGCAGGCTGGAACCGACCACGATGCGGACGGCGGTCAGGGGATCCCCGCCGTGGAGTCGGGCGAGGACGATCGGGAAGATCGCCACCGGCATGGCGGCCTGCACCACCAGCACCTGCTGGAGCTCGGGTTCGACCGGCAGGAGCCAGGCCGCCCCGAGAATGACCAGCGGCATCAGCCCCATCCGTACCAGCGACGACCACAGGATGGTCCGGACATCGATCCGTTGGCGCAGTGCTGCGCCAGAATCCGCGATCGTCGCTCCGATCAGGACGATGCCCAGCGGGAAGGCGCAGGCCCCGAGCATCTGAGCCGTCGCCAACAACGAATCGGGGATCCACCGCCGGGCCCCGAGGGCGTTGAGTCCGACCGCGATCACGATCGAGACCACGGGTGGGTTCAGGAGGTGGCGCCATTCGTGGATCCGGGCATGACCGAGGGCGACGAGGCAGACGGTCCACATGGCGATGTCGACCCCGAGGTTGTGGACGAACAGCATCCCGGCGGCATCGCCAGGAAACAGGGTCAGCACGAGGGGCAGGGGGACGTAGCCGAAGTTCTGGATCCCCGTGACCGCGGCGAAGGTGCGTTGGCTGGACTCCGTCGTCAGACCGCTCGCCCTGCGGAACAGCCAGGCGATCCCGACCCCGATCGCCACCTCCAGGAATCCCAGCAGCGGGGCCATGAAGAGGTTCTCAATCTGCCGGAGGGCCTGGTTCCCGAGGACGACGTGGAAGATCAGCGCCGGGGTCAGGACGGACACCACGAGCCGCATCAGGCTCGCATCGGCCTCGGCCGTCAGCCACTGACGTCGACGCAGCAGAACGCCGATGCCGGCGAGGAGGAACACCGGGACGACCGCGGCGACGATGCTGGAGAGGGGATTCACCCGCGGGGTTTCCCGATCAGGATTCAGAACGCCGGGTTCCGCCCTGCAGGGTCAGGCCGATGCCGAGGAGCAGGGCGACCCCGAAGGCACTCAGGGTGATCCAGAGCGGTGTCATGTCCGGACGGTATCGGAACTCCACCGAATGCGTCCCGGAAGGCACGGCGACCGCCCGCATCAGGAGATTCGCCCGGAGCAGCTCCACCGGCTTGCCGTCCACCGACACCTGCCAATCGGGATGCCACCGCTCGTTCAACATGAGGATCCCCGGTGCGGTCGATTCGGTGCCGATCGTCATGCGGGTGGGCGACCACTCCCGGATCGAGGCGTTCGGGGTGGAGGCGCTGGCCGCAGGGGATACTGCTGTTGTCGGGGTGTCCAAGACCAGCGTCGTGCCGACATCCAACGAGGGATCCTTGAGGCGTTCCACCGCGGCGACGTCATTGGTGACGACCTCCCATCGAGTGAACAGGCGGACTCGCGGCAAGGCCCGGGTGTTCTCGAAGATCGCGTACTGGCCATTGGCGTTCGGGACCGCGGTGATGTCATCGAGGGTGACACCCCCAGCCGTGGCCCCCGGCTTGGGGGCGAGGTCGAATCCGAAGGCCGGCCGGAACAC